>JBIKII010000181.1:0-6740 GCA_044361705.1 Caulobacter sp. | reverse complement strand
ATGAAGCCCTCGTTGGCCAGGCGCTCGGCGGCGGTGAACAGCGAGGCCCAGGGACGCTTGCCGTGCGCCTTCTGCACCTCGCCCAGCATGGCCACCGCGCCGGGCACGCCCGTCGCCCTGCCGCTGAGCACCGCCTGGACGTAGCCGAGCGGCTTGCCATCCGGGCCCATGAACATGTCGGCCGTCGCGCCGGCCGGAGCCGCCTCACGGCCGTCGTAGGCGGTCACCTCGCCGGTGCGGGCGTCGAAGTAGATCATGAAGGCGCCGCCGCCCAGGCCGCTGCTCTGCGGCTCGACCAGCCCCAGCACCGCCTGCACGGCCACCGCGGCGTCGGCGGCCGTGCCGCCCTCGCGCAGGACCCGAAGGCCCGCCTCGACCGCCAGCGGATTGGCGGCCGACACCATGCCCGGCGAGCGGGACGCCTCGACGGCGACCGTCGACGCGGCCGGCGTCGACGGACCGGGAAGGAAGGCGCAGCCGCCGAGCAGCAGCGTGAGGGCAAGGGCAACAGGACGCATGCGAACTCCGCGAAAAGGCCCGGCTACAATAGGGATCGCCCCGCTCAGGGAAAGCCCCGGCCATGGACAAGTTCCGGGGGCCGTGCGACTCGAACCGTCATGAGCGCCGCCCGTCCCGGACCCCGCAACCTGATCACCGACGTCCCCGGCCTGACGGTCGGCCAGGCCCAGGACGAGACCGTCCGCACCGGCGTCACCGTCATCCTGCCCGACGACCGCGCCGTCTGCGCCGTCGATGTGCGCGGCGGCGGACCGGGCACGCGGGAAAGCGACGCCCTGTCGCCCGAAGCCCTGTCGGACGAGGTCGACGCCGTCGTCCTGTCGGGCGGCTCGATGTACGGCCTGGCCGCCGGTGACGGCGTGGCCGCCTGGCTCGGCGCGCAGGGACGCGGCTACCGCGTCTCGCCTCTGCCGGAGGTGCCGCCCTCTCCGATCGTGCCGGCGGCGATCCTGTTCGACCTGGGCAACGGCGGCGACAAGCGCTGGGGTCTGGAGCCTCCCTATCGCCGGCTGGGGATCGCCGCGGCGGAGGCCGCCGGCCCTGATTTCGAGCTCGGCCTCGCCGGCGCCGGCTACGGGGCCAAGGCCGGGGCGCTGAAGGGCGGAACCGGCTCGGCCTCCATCGTCACGCCGGACGGCTACGTGGTCGGCGCCCTTGCGGCCGTCAACAGCCTGGGCTCGGTGGTCGGCGGCGACGGCCTGACCTTCTGGGCCGCGCCGTTCGAGATCGACGGCGAGTTCGGCGGCCGCTCTCCGGCAGGCCTGTCCATCGGACCCGACGACTGGGGCCTCGCCAAGGGCGCGCCGGCGGTTCGGGAGAACACGACCATCGCCTGCGTGGCCACCAACGCCACCCTGACGCCGGTGCAGGCGCGGCGCGTAGCGATCATGGCCCAGGCGGGCCTGGCCCAGTCCATCCGCCCCGTACATTCGCCGTTCGACGGCGACGTGGTGTTCGCCCTGTCGACCGGCCGGCTCGACCTCGGCCCCACGCCGGAGCGGATGGTGATGCGCATCGGCGCGCTGGCCGCCGACTGCCTGGCCAGAGCTGTTGCGCGCGGCGTCTACCAAGCGCGAGCCTTCCCCGGGATCGGCGTTCCCGCATACCGCGATCTGTCCAAGGCTTAATGACCCGTGGTATCTGAACCATGCTACGGGCCGCGCCCCGAGCATGGTTGACCCGGTACGCCGCCGGTCCGACCGGTCTTGCTCCGGATCAATTCCGGGCGTGTCTTGCGGCGCTATGCTTTCGTCGGGCCCGTCCGGGCCAGGGAGGCCAGGACCATGAACACCACGAAGAAGACCATCGCCCGCGTGGCGCTCGCCGGCGTCGCCATCGCCGGAACCGCCGCCGCGGCGCCGCCCGCGACCAAACAGGTCGTCACCGGCCCGGTCGCCACCTACTGGATGAGCGCCCAGACCTCGAGCGGCATGACCATGGGCGGCGGCGCGCCGTCGCTGTCGTCGATGATGGGCATGGCCCGCGGCGGCAATGTCAGCAAGAGCCTCACACTGCAGCTCGGCTCGGCCCGCAAGCCGACCGGAGAGCCCATGGCCGAGCACCTGCCGCCCGCCGTGCTCAAGGCCGGGGCAAGCCTGCCGCTCCTGACGCCCAGGGCCCAGCCGCGCGCCGCGACCCGCGAAGAGCCGGGCATGCCGCAGTCCTACGAGAAGCCGCGCGGCAAGATGCTGATCTACTGGGGCTGTGGCGAGCGCGCCCGCCCCGGCCAGCCGCTGGTCTTCGACTTCGCGAAGATGGCCGAGGGCCAGATCCCGGCCGGCTACAGCCAGCTGATGAACAGCCTGCAGGTCGCCGCCATGCAGCCGCCCTCGCCGTCGCGGCATGCGACCTACGGCGAGTGGCCCAACGAGAAGACCCGCACCACCGTGCCCGGCGACGGCTCCCTGCTGGGTCCCCACACCATCAAGGGCAACTACAGCCCGCAGATGCAGTTCGTGATGGCCCAGGGCCAGGACTTCCTGCCCGCCGTCCAGATGACCACCAACCGCAGGAACCCGACGGGCTCGTTCCAGCTCGGCTGGCAGCCGGTGGCCGGCGCGACCGGCTACATGGCCTCGACGATGGGCGGCGGCGACGGCGAGAGCTTCGTGATCTGGAGCTCCAGCGAGGTGCAGAGCCTGCTGTTCGCCCTGCCCGACTACCTGCGCCCGGCCGACGTCCAGCGGTTGCTGGCCAACAAGGCGCTGATGTCGCCGACGCAGACGACCTGCACAGTGCCCAAAGAGGTGGTCGATGCGGCGCCGCAGTCGATGTACCAGTTCGTGGCCTACGGCGGCGAAAGCAACTTCACCTACCCGCCGCGCCCGACCGACCCGAAGGTGGCCTGGAACATCGAGTGGACGGTGAAGGTTCGCTACCGCTCGGCGACCGGCGGCATCCTGGGCATGGAAAGCCCCTACGGCGCCGGCATGGGCGAGGGCGATGACGCCGACGACCGGGCTCCGGCCGACGGCGCCAGGCCCGCCAGGCCCGCGAAGAAGCCGAAGGGCACGGACCTGCTGCGCGGCCTCGGCGTGCCGATTCCGGGCGGTCTCTAGAGGCCGCCCGGCGAGACTTGGCCCGGGCCGGAAAAAACCGTCCCGGGCCGCTTGCCTTTCGCCAAGAGCCCGACTAGGTTCCGCGCCCTCGCCGGAGCCCTACAGGCCCCCGGCGAAGTGCGCGCCCGTAGCTCAGCTGGATAGAGCATCAGACTACGAATCTGAGGGTCGGACGTTCGAATCGTTCCGGGCGCGCCATTTCTTCTCACGCTGTCTACCGATGCCGTCGCCGGGTTTGCCCGCCCGTCAGCGAAGCTTTGATTCCATCCAGTCCACGGCGAAGTTCACGAAGGCGGGCGCCGGGAAGAGTTCGGCCGTGCAGGATCCGACAGGGCCGGTCCGGGCGTGGCCTGCGGCGAGGAAGTCTTCGAGGATCCAGGGGAGATACTCGCCCTCGCCGACGATGCCGTCGTCGTCATCGAGCCCTTCGATCCATTGCTCCCCGATATCGGCGCGCACATAGCGCACCCGGACACGCCGCTTGTCCGGCACATCGGCCAGGTACTCGGCCCAGTGGGTCAGGGTGACCGTATCGGGGTCGGCGCCCAGACGAAGCACGGCGCCGCCCAAGGCGGCGAACCGCGACATGACTGATCCCGGACCGTGATAGTCGTGCAGCAGCGTCGGCTCGAGCAGATTGGCTGCCAGAGGGCCGGCCGCGCCGAAGCGGCCGGCGGCATGATCGTTGACGCGCGTCCCCGCTCTCCGCCGGAAGACTTCCGCAAGCACGCCCATGTCCGTCTCGGCCGGCGAGGTCAGCGCATCGAAGGGACTGTTGGCGTCCGCGCCGAGCGCCATCAGCAGCGTGCCGTCCGGGCCCAGGCACTCGAACAGCGCATCCAGGACCGTGTCGGCGCCGCCCTCGACCGGCCTCACGCGGCGGAGGCTGGCGTGGACCATCAGGGGCGCGCCGCCGCCGACACCCAGATCCGTCAGCTGGCGCACCAGAGTCGCGCGGCTGTGCATGGGCTTCCCTTCCCCGGCATCAATGCGATCCGCAGGATGGCCGCCATCAGCCTTGGGGTCTACCGCGTCCAACCGCTGGAGCCGGGCCCGTCGAAGGTTTCGGCGATGGCCTGGACCTCGGGTTCGAAGTCTTCCATCGCCTGGATGCGGCGGACCTCGATGGTCTCGTTCTCCGCCGCCGGACAGCGGGCGGCCCAGTCGGTCGCCTCGTCCAGCGACGCGACATCGATGATCCAGAAGCCGCCGAGCACCTCCCTGGCCTCCGCGAACGGGCCGTCGGTGACGACGGGCTTGCCGGTGGCGAAGGACACGCGGCGACCCGTGGACGGCGGATGCAGGCCTTCCAGCGCCTGCAGGACGCCGGCGTCCTGGAGCGCCTGGTTGTAGGCCATCATGGCCTCGACGCGATCGACCGGGAGGTCGAGTTCGGGTCCCGCGGTCTCGTAACCGGCCGGGATCATCAGCAACATGAAGCGCATGGGGGTCTCCTTTGACGGCGTTCCGGCCGGGTGACGGGCACATCGGTACGACGAACGGCGGGCCCCCGCCCCGACAATATTTCCGGTATCGCACTCCGAAGATCGACGCCCTTGTTTCGCCCCACTTCGTTCCCCATCTGTGCGAAACAGGCGAACGGCAGAGTCCCGCCAGGGTCACCGTCCACCACGGCAGTCACCCGGGGAACAGCGTGCAATCCATCATATCCGTGCAGGGTCTGTCGAAGACCTACGCCGACGGACTCCAGGCGCTCAAGCACGTCGATCTGGAGATCCGGCGCGGCGAGATCTTCGCGCTGCTGGGGCCCAACGGAGCGGGCAAGACGACGCTGATCAGCATCATCTGCGGCATCGTCAATGGCTCGACCGGTACGGTGCTGGCCGACGGCCACGACATCCGCCGCGACTACCGCGCCGCACGCTCGGCCATCGGGCTGGTGCCGCAGGAGCTGAACACCGACGCCTTCGAGACCGTCTGGGCGACGGTGAAGTTCAGCCGGGGCCTTTTCGGCAAGGCGCCGGACAACGCCTACCTCGAGAAGGTGCTGCGCGACCTGTCCCTTTGGGACAAGAAGGACGCCAAGATCATGACCCTGTCGGGGGGCATGAAGCGCCGGGTGATGATCGCCAAGGCGCTGAGCCACGAGCCGACCATCCTGTTCCTCGACGAACCCACCGCCGGCGTCGACGTCGAGCTGCGGCGGGACATGTGGGAGATGGTGCGGAGCCTGCGCGAGAGCGGCGTGACCATCATCCTGACGACCCACTACATCGAGGAGGCCGAGGAGATGGCCGACCGCATCGGGGTGATCCGCAAGGGCGAGATCATCCTGGTCGAGGACAAGGACGTCCTCATGCGCAAGCTGGGCAAGAAGCAGCTGTCGGTCTCGCTTCAGCAGCCGCTGGCCGCCGTCCCGGCGGCGCTGGCCGATGAGGCCGTGGTCCTGTCCGACGACGGCCTGGAACTGGTCTACAGCTTCGACACCCAGGCCGACGACACCGGCATCGCCGCCCTGCTGCGCCGGCTCCATGACCAGGGCATCGACTTCAAGGACCTGCAGACCCGCGAGAGCTCCCTCGAGGACATCTTCGTCAGCCTGGTGAGCGCCCGCGCATGAACATCCACGCCGTGAAGGCTATCTACACCTTCGAGATGGCCCGCTGGTTCCGCACCATGATGCAGAGCATCCTGGCCCCGGTGATCTCGACCTCGCTGTACTTCGTGGTCTTCGGCTCGGCGATCGGCTCGCGCATGGCCTCCATCGACGGGGTCAGCTACGGCGCCTTCATCGTGCCAGGGCTGATCATGCTGTCCTTGCTGACCGAGAGCATCTCCAACGCCTCGTTCGGCATCTACATGCCCAAGTGGGCCGGGACGATCTACGAGCTGCTGTCGGCCCCGGTCTCGGCCTTCGAGACGGTGCTCGGCTACGTCGGGGCGGCGGCCACAAAGTCCATCCTGCTGGGGATCATCATCCTGGTCACCGCCCGGCTGTTCGTGCCGTTCGAGATCGAGCACCCGTTCTGGATGGCCGCCTTCCTGGTGCTGACCGCCGTCACCTTCAGCCTGTTCGGCTTCATCATCGGCGTCTGGGCGGACGGGTTCGAGAAGCTGCAGATCGTGCCGCTGCTGATCGTGACGCCGCTGACCTTCCTGGGCGGCAGCTTCTACTCGATCAGCATGCTGCCGGACGTCTGGCAGAAGGTCACCCTGTTCAACCCGGTGGTCTATCTGGTCAGCGGCTTCCGCTGGGCCTTCTTCGGGGTGTCGGACGTCAACATCGGCGTCAGCCTGGCGGCCACGGCCGGCTTCCTGACCCTGTGCCTGGCGACGATCTGGTGGATTTTCCGGACTGGCTACAAGCTGAAGACGTAGCCGCCTCTATCCTCTCCCTCGTGGGAGAGGGGGACCATGCGGAGCATGGTGGAGAGGGAAGCGCTGACCTCGACGGAATGCCCCGCGACTTCAAACGGCGGATCTTCCCTCTCCGACCCGGCTCCGCCGGGCCACCTCTCCCACTGGGAGAGGAAACTTAGGCTATCGCCGCGCCAACCTCGCCCCGATGTCCGCCAGCGCCGCCGGCGCCAGGAACCACGGCTCGACCAGGTAACGGAACGCCAGGCGGCGGGGCTGCGACAGCAGCCGGAACAGCCACTCCAGCCCGACCTTGCCGGTCCAGCGCGGCGCGGCGTCCTGCAC
>JBIKII010000180.1:0-6751 GCA_044361705.1 Caulobacter sp. | reverse complement strand
GTCCACTACCGCGATCAGGGCAACAAGGCCGGCCCGGTGCTGGTCATGGTCCACGGCTTCTCGGCCAATCTCGAGACCTGGGAGCCCTGGGTGAAGCGGCTGGGTGCTGAGTACCGCATCATCAGCCTCGACCTGCCCGGCCACGGTCTGACGAGCGCGCCGGAGGGCTACACCCTCAAGCGCACCGGCTTCGTCGACATCGTCGACGAGACGGTGAGCAAGCTCGGCGTTGAAAAGTTCGTGCTGATCGGCAACTCGATGGGCGGCGGGGTGACCTGGGCCTACACCCTGGCCCATCCGGAAAAGGTGCAGGGCGCGGTGCTGGTCAACGCCGCCGGCTGGCTCGAGCCGCGCGAAGAGAGCGACGAGGGTCCGTTCATCTTCAAGGTGCTGCGCAACCCGGTCGGCCGGGCCATCGTCAAGGACCTGGACGTCAGCGCCATGACCCGCGCCGGCCTGCGTGACGCCTTCGAGCCGACGCCGGACATGGCGACAGACGCCATGGTCGCCCGCTACGTCGAGATGGCCCGCGCGCCCGGCCACAAGGACATCATCCTGGGCCTGATGGGCAGCTTCGATCCCAAGGACGCCGCCACGAAGGAGAAGCTGGCGGCCATTGCCGCCCCGACCCTGGTCCTGCACGGCACGGAAGACCGCCTGATCCCCGTCTCCGCCGCCGGCAAGTTCGGCGACGCCATCCCGGGCGCGCAGGTCATCATCTACGACAAGGTCGGCCACGTCCCCATGGAACAGATCCCCGACCGCTCGGCGGCGGACCTGGCGGCGTGGCTGAAGGCGAAGGTGTTCGCCGCCAAGCCGTGAGGTCGCAGGGCCTTCAGCGTCTCGTCGCGCGCCAAGCGGCGATGTCGCGGGCCATATGCGCCCTGCGCAGGCCGCGTCCCGAGACCAGCCGGCGGAAATCCGCCGCGTTGTCGAAGTGCTGGAGCTGGATCCGGTAGTAGTTGACGTATTCGAGGACCGCGAGCGTCGCCAGCACGGCGGCCCCGATCCGCGACGGGGTCCAGCCGCCGCCCGGCAGCCAGTCGAGCGCCACAGCCGCCAGGGCGGCGAGGACCATAAGGCCCGACCACAGCTCGGCCCGCGCCAGCCCGGGCAGCACGCGGTCGAGCGCGCCGGACTCCCCCGTCATGCGATGCAGGACGGCCCGCCAGTAGATGGCTCCAATCACCAGAAGCGCCGCGCAGGCGAGGGCGGCGAGGCAGAAGGCGACAGTGAAGCCGCCGCCTGACTGCCAGACCAGCAGGGCCGCCAAGCCGGGCACGAGGATCACGTTGCCCGCCTCGAGCCGCCAGTAGGACCGCAGCCGCCTGACAACCGCATTGTCGGACCGAGCCATGATGTCTGCCTTCGTCGCCGGGTTGCCGTGCGCCTAGAGCATCGAGGGGATAACCCGGTCGGGCGGGCGGTGGCCGTCCATGAAGGTCTTGATGTTGACGATCACCTTCTCGCCCATGTCGATGCGGCCCTCGACGGTGGCCGAGCCCATGTGGGGCAGCAGCACGACGTTCGGCAGCTTCAGCAGCTTGGGGTTCACCGCCGGCTCGTGCTCGTAGACGTCGAGGCCGGCGCCGGCGATCTCGCCCCGGGCCAGCATGTTGGCGAGCGCGCCCTCGTCGATGATTTCGCCCCGGGCGGTGTTCACCACGACCGCGTGCGGCTGCAGCAGCTTCAGGCGGCGGGCCGACAGCAGGTGGTAGGTGGCCGGGGTGTGCGGGCAGTTGACCGAGACGATGTCCATCCGGGCCAGCATCTGGTCGAGGCTCTCCCAGTAGGTCGCCTCGAGTTCCTCGGCGAGGCGCGGGCTGATGGGCTTGCGGTTGTGATAGTGGATCGACAGGCCGAAGGCCTTGGCGCGGCGGGCCAGGGCCTGGCCGATGCGGCCCATGCCGATGATGCCCAGCCGCTTGCCCCACAGGCGACGGCCCAGCATCCAGGTCGGCGACCAGCCCTGGAAGCCGCCGGACTGCACCACCGCGGCGCCTTCGACGATGCGGCGGGTGCTGGCCATGATCAGGCTCATGGTCAGGTCGGCGGTGTCCTCGGTCAGGACGCCGGGGGTGTTGGTGACGATGAAGCCGCGCTGGTTGGCGGTGGCCACGTCGATGTTGTCGACCCCGGCCCCGAAGTTGGCGATCAGCTTCAGTCGTTCGCCGGCCCGCGACAGCAGGCGCGAGTCGAGCCGGTCGGTGATGGTGGGCACCAGCACGTCGCAGCGCCCCATGGCGTCGACCAGCTCGTCGGCCGTCATCGGACGGTCGTCGACGTTCAACTCGGTGTCAAAAAGCTCCCGCATCCGGGTTTCAACCGGGTCGGGCAGCTTGCGCGTGACGATGACTTTCGGCTTCTTGGCGGCCATGGACGCTTTCGGTGCGGACGTTGGGCCCTTGAAGGGCTCGGCGAACCCTTAGCAAAGGCCCGGCGGGGGGCCAAGGGAAGGCTGGATTGTGATGCGTTCAGAAATGCTGGCGCCGACAAACAAAGCGCTGCTGCTCGCGGTCATGGCGGGCGTGGTCCTGCTGGCCGGCTGCAACCGCGCGGGCGAGGCGGAATGCGACACGCCCTCCCGCCAGCCGGTGCCGCGTTTCGTGGCGCTGGAGTACAACGAGATCAACGCCCGCAACGGTCCGGGCGAGGATCACCGCATCCTGTGGACCTGGCGGGCCCGGGGCATGCCGGTCGAGGTGATCGCCGAAACCAGCGACTGGCGCCGGGTCCGCGGCCCCGACGGCGCGCCGGCCTGGGTCCACAAGCGCGGCCTGGTCGGCGACCAGGCGGTCATGCGGATCAAGCCGGGACAGGTCGCGCTGCTGGCCGAGCCGCGCGATGGCGCCAAGGTCACGGCCTGGCTCAACCCCAAGGCCGTGGCGGCTCTGGAGAAGGCGGACGGCGACTGGCGACAGGTCAAGGCGGGCGGCCGCAAGGGCTGGGTCCGGGCGTCCGAAGTCTGGGGCGCCGGCGGACCGACACCCTGCCTGCCCCGGGAACATTGAGGCCGCCTGCCTTAAGTGCTAACCCCAAGGCTTGTTCGGTCGCCCCGAGGGCGGCGAAGACCCGGTGAAGCATGACCTCGACGACCCCGCCGCCCATGGCCCAGTCCAGCTACAGCTATGATGAACTGATCGCCTGCGGCCGCGACGAAACCTTCGGGCCCAACAATGCCCAGCTGCCGATGCCGCCGATGCTGATGTTCGATCGCATCACGGAGATCACCAGCGACGGCGGGGCCTACGGCAAGGGTCAGGTGCTGGCCGAGCTCGATATCCACAAGGACCTCTGGTTCTTCGCCTGCCACTTCAACAATGACCCGGTGATGCCCGGCTGCCTTGGCCTGGACGCCATGTGGCAGCTGGTCGGCTTCTACCTGGGCTGGATCGGCGGCCCCGGCCGCGGTCGCGCCCTGGGCGTGGGCGAGGTGAAGTTCACCGGCCAGGTCACCCCGGCCATCAAGCAGGTCCGCTACCGTGTCGATCTCAAGCGGGTCATCAACCGCAAGCTGGTCATGGGCATTGGCGATGCGGTGATGGAAGCCGACGGCAAGGCCATCTACGAGGCCAAGGACCTGCGGGTCGGCCTGTTCGACCCGAAAGACATGGTCTGATCCACAAGACCGGCGCGGGCGGTCGCTCCATGGCGGGGCGGCCTCAAGGGAAAACCTGGGAGTAGTCTATGCGGCGCGTTGTCGTCACCGGTCTCGGTATCGTCTCGTCCATCGGTTCGAACGCCGATGAGGTCATCGCCTCCCTGCGCGACGCCAGGTCGGGCATCAAGTTCACCCAGGAGTACGCCGACCTCGGCTTCCGCAGCCAGGTCCAGGCCGCGCCCGACTGCGACTGGGAATCCCTGGTCGACCGCCGCGCCGCGCGGTTCCTGGCCCAGGGCACCGGCTGGGCCCATGTGGCCATGGAGCAGGCCATCGCCGACTCCGGCCTGGAGGAGACCGAGGTCTCCAACGACCGCACCGGCCTGATCGTCGGCGCCGGCGGGCCCTCGACGAAGATCATCATCGAGGCCGCCGCGACGACTCGCGAGAAGGGTCCCAAGCGCATCGGCCCGTTCGCGGTGCCCAAGGCGATGAGCTCGGGCGCCTCGGCCACCCTGGCCACCTGGTTCAAGATCCGCGGCCTGAACTTCTCGATCAGCTCGGCCTGCGCCACCTCCACCCACTGCATCGGCTCGGCCTACGAGCAGATCGCCTGGGGCAAGCAGGACGTGGTCTTCGCCGGCGGGACCGAGGAGCTGGACTGGTCGCTGTCCAACCTGTTCGACGCCATGGGCGCGATGAGCAGCAACTTCAACGACCGCCCGGAGACGGCCAGCCGCGCCTATGACGCCAACCGCGACGGCTTCGTCATCGCCGGCGGCGCCGGCATCGTGGTGCTGGAAGAGTACGAGCGGGCCAGGGCGCGCGGCGCGAAAATCTACGGTGAAGTGGTCGGCTATGCGGCCAACTCGGACGGTTTCGACATGGTCGCCCCCTCCGGCGAGGGCGCGACCCGCTGCATGAATCTGGCGCTCGCCGGGGCCGGCGGCCGGACCATCGACTACCTCAACCCGCACGGCACCTCGACCCCGGTCGGCGACATCAAGGAAATGGAGGCGGTCCGCCAGGTGTTCGGCAAGAACGCCCCGGCCATCTCCTCGACCAAGTCCCTGACCGGCCACAGCCTGGGCGCCGCCGGCGCGCAGGAGGCCATCTACTCCATCCTGATGATGAACAACGGCTTCCTGGCCGAGAGCGCCAACATCGAGACCCTCGACCCGGCGTTCGAGGACATGCCGATCCTGCGCAAGCGGGCCGACCGCCAGGTCGAGACGGTGATGTCCAACAGCTTCGGCTTCGGCGGCACCAACGGCTGCCTGATCATGGCGCGGGTGTAGTTCTTTTTCCCGTCATCGTCGGACCTGTTCCGACGACCCATGCGTGGTGAGCTACCTCAATGGGGCGCGGAGCAATCCGCGCCCTTTTTCCTGCGCGTCGTGTTCATGGGTCCTCGGAACAGGTCCGACGATGACGGAAGGGGAGGGGCGCGGGTCTTGCCCCGGAACGTCCGTCCGTCCAGAAAGGCGCCCGACAAGCCGGTCAGAGACGCGGCGCGCGCACGACCGACCAGGACGGAGATTCCAGATGGCCGACGACTACAACTTCCCCAAGGGCGAGCTGATGAAGGGCAAGAAGGCCCTGGTCACCGGCGTCGCCAACCACAACTCCATCGCCTGGGGCATCGCCTCGCAGCTGGCCGCCCAGGGCGCCGAGCTGGCCTTCGCCTACCTGCCGGACATGGAAAAGCGCGTGCGGCCGCTGGGCGAGAGCATCGGGGTCAAGACCTTCGTGCCCATGGAGGTCACCGACGACGCCTCGATGGACGCGGCTTTCGGCCAACTGGAGAGGGAGTTCGGCACGCTCGACGCCTTCGTCCACTCCATCGCCTTCGCCAACAAGGACGAGCTGAAGGGCTCGTTCGTCGAGAACACCACCCGCGAGGGCTTCCTGCGGGCCATGAACATCTCGGCCTTCAGCTTCGTCGACTGCGCCAAGCGGGCCTCGAAGATGATGCCCAACGGCGGCTCGATGATCACCATGACCTACCTGGGCGCCGAGCGGGTCATCCCCAACTACAACACCATGGGCGTGGCCAAGGCGGCGCTGGAGGCGGCGACCCGCTACATCGCCCGCGACCTTGGCCCCAAGGGCATCCGCGTCAACGCCATCTCGGCCGGGGCCATGCGCACCCTGTCGCTGGCCGGCATCTCCGGCGGTCGCGGCATGCTCAGCCAGGGCCGGGCCTTCAGCGCGCTGAAGGAAGACACCTCGATGGAGGGCGTGGCCGGGGCGGCGCTGTGGCTGTTGTCGGACCTGGGCTTCTCGACGACCGGCGAAGTGGTCCACGTCGACGCCGGCTTCCACATGATCGGCCTGCCAGACCCCGAGACGGCCGAGGGCTGACCCCCTTTTCTGGGCAAGGGCGACCGCGCGGCCCGGTCTAGCGTGACCGGGCAGACGCGGGAGGGCTCCATGTTCCGGACAATCGTGACCCTGGCCGTCGGCGCGGCGGCGCTCGTCGCCTCGCCGGCCCGGGCCGACAGTGCGCTTCAGACGACGTTTCGCGCGGCGATCACCCAGTTCGCCGCCTATGGCGAGCCGGGCAAGACCGGCATCGCCATAGGTCCGGCCTCGGCCGGCGACCGGACCTTCCCGGTGGCCAGGATCAAGATCACCGAGGCGCAGGGAATGGATTTCACCCTGTCGCGCCTGATCCTGTTCGTACCCGAAGCCCAGAAGGACCAGACCTTCCGCTTTCGCTTCACCCGCGCCACCGACGACATCCTGGTCTACAGCGTCACGCAGACGCCGGGCCTGACGACCGCGAGCCAGACCGTCAACTGCGTGGGCCGGCGGAATGGTCCAGGGGCGCTGAACCTGCTGTTCAAATGCTACCGGCCCGAGGTCGAGGCGCTGGGGACCCTGGCTGAGCCGTCCTTCACCTTCACCTTCGCCACCGACGTCAATCCGCCGTTCCGCATCGCCATCGGCGAGGGGCTGGACAACATCTTCACCCTGGACGCCAGCAGCGCCTTCACGCCGAAGTTCTAGACCGAATAGGCCCGCATGAAGATCCGCGCCGCCTCGGCGGCCAGGGTCTCGACCTCGTCGTCGGTCAGGTCGGGCCCGAGGTTCATCAGGGCCTGGGTCTGGCGCTGGCCCAGCACCATGCCGCTGAAGAACTCCGCC
>JBIKII010000179.1:0-6762 GCA_044361705.1 Caulobacter sp. | reverse complement strand
GTACCTCATGTACCATGAGGAGCTGGAATCGCTGGCCAGGTTCCACCCGGAGATCAGGCGCATCCGCTTCTGGATGACCTTCGGCGACTCCTACCTCAAGCATCTGGAAGTGCTGGAGAACATCGGTATGACCCGCATCGAGCCGATGATGTTCCAGGGCCGGGAGATCATCCCGATCGAATTCCTCAAGGCGCTGCTGCCCGAGCCGGCGTCGCTGGGTCCGATCACCAAGGGCAAGACCAACATCGGCACCATCGCCACCGGCGAAAAGGACGGCAAGGCCAGGACGGTCTACGTCAACAACGTCTGTGATCACGAGGACGCCTACGCCGAGACCGGCAACCAGGCGGTCAGCTACACCACCGGCGTTCCGGCGATGATCGGGGCGGCCCTGATGCTGACCGGCCAGTGGACCGGCGCCGGCGTCTTCAACATGGAGCAGCTCAATCCGGACCCGTTCATGGACATGCTGAACCAGCACGGCCTGCCGTGGAAGGTTCGCGACCTGGACGCCCCCCTGGCCTTCTGATGGAGACCCAGGCGGGCGATCCCGGCGCCTTCGCGCGCTTCGACCTCGGCCGCGTGCCCTCGCCCTGCTTCGTCGTCGACGAGCAGGCGGTGCGGCGCAATCTGGCCGTCCTGAAGGACGTCGGCGAGCGAGGCGGCGCCAGGGTGCTGCTGGCGCTGAAGGCGTTCTCGATGTGGTCGCTGGCCGACGTCGTGGCCGAGTACCTCCACGGAACCTGCGCCTCCGGCCTGTGGGAGGCGCGGCTGGCCCGCGAGCACTATCACGGCCACCTGACCACCTATTCGCCCGCCTACAGGCGCGAGGACCTGCCCGAGATCCTGCGGCTGTCGGACTCGGTGATCTTCAACACGCCCGACCAGATCGCGCGCTTCGCCGAGGTGATCGCCGCGGCGCGCGCGGCGGGCGAGGTCTTCGACATCGGCCTGCGCCTCAATCCCGAGCACAGCGTGGGCGAGGTCGCCAAGTACGACCCCTGCCAGGCCGGCTCGCGACTGGGCTTTCCGGTCAGCCAGCTGCGGCCGGAACACCTCGACGGCGTCGACGGCCTGCACCTCCACGCCCTGTGCGAGCAGGACTTCGAGCCCTTGCGCCGGATCTGGGCGTCGCTGGAGCCGGGGCTGGAGGCCGTCCTGCCGCGGCTGAAATGGCTGAACCTCGGCGGCGGCCATCACATCACCCGCGCCGACTATCAGCGCGACGACCTGGTCGCCCTGCTCCGCCACATCACCGCGCGTCACGGGGTGGAGGTCTATCTGGAGCCCGGCGAGGCGGTCGCCCTCGACGCCGGGATCCTGATCGGCGAGGTCCTCGACACGTTCGACAACGGCGTCCCCGTCGCCATCACCGACATCTCGGCCACCTGCCACATGCCCGACGTCATCGAGGCGCCCTACCGTCCGGCGCTGCTGAACGAGCGCGAAACCGGCGTCGCGGTGCGCCTCGGCGGCCCCTCCTGCCTGGCCGGCGACATCATCGGCGACTACCGCTTCGATGCGCCGCCGGCGCCGGGCCAGCGCATCGCCTTCCTCGACCAGGCCCACTATTCGATGGTCAAGACCAACACCTTCAACGGCGTCCCCCTGCCCGCCATCGCGCTGTGGGACAGCGAGACCGACGCGCTGAGACTGGTGCGGACGTTCGGGTACGAGACCTTCCGGGATCGGCTGTCGTAGGCGGAGCGCGGGGCGCGGCCGGTCCGCCCCCGCCGCGCCGCCCGGAGGCCCAGGAACCTTCGCCCTGGCCATCCGCTGAGCACGGATGGGGCCAAAGCCGTGATTTCCGATCTCGACCAGCTGAACGACGCCACGGTCGTCGATGTCGGCGGAACCGTGCTGACCGTGGGCGGCCTGGTGGCCGGCGGCGTGATCCTGATGGCGGCCATCCTGCTGTCTTGGCTGGTCACCCGGGGCGTCCGGCGGCTTCGCCTGAAGGCCCGGCGGGCGGCCCAGGCGCTCTACCTGCTGGAGAAGCTGGCCGGCTACGCCATCCTGGTCATCGGCGCGGTGGCCGCCCTGTCGGCGGCGGGGGTGAATCTCTCGTCCCTGGCGGTGTTCGCCGGCGCCCTCGGCATCGGCGTCGGTCTTGGCCTGCAGGGGGTGGTCAAGGAATTCGTCTCCGGCATCTTCCTGATCTTCGACCGCATGCTGTCTGTCGGAGACTATGTCGAACTGGAAAGCGGCACCCGGGGCGCGATCGCCGAGATCGGGCCCCGCGCCACGCGGATCCAGACCAATGACAACGTCAACGTCATCATTCCCAACTCCCATCTGATCGAGGGGCCGGTCACCAACTGGACCCTGAAGGGCGACACGCGGCGCATCCACATCCCGTTCTCGGTCGCCTATGGCGCGGCCCGCGGCGCGGTGCGCGAGGCGGTGCTGGAGGCGGCCCGGATTTCCCCCTTCACCCTGCCCGAGACCGAGCAGCGCAAGAGCCAGGTCTGGCTGGTGGGCTTTGGCGACAGCGGCCTGAACTTCGAGCTGCTGGTCTGGCCGACGCCCGAGGCCGTCAAACGGCCCGCCGCCATGCACGCCGCCTGCACCTGGGCCATCGCCGACGCGCTCGACGCCGCCGGCATCGAGATCCCCTTCCCGCAGACCGACCTGCGCATCCGCAGCATCCTGGGGCGCGAAGGCGATGACGGCCTCGCGGCGCTCGGCTTGGGGGACAAGCGCCCCGCCGGCCGCACCGCCCCGGCGCCTCGCGAAGACCCCGCCCTGCCCGCCCCGACCGTCAACGACGCCGCAGACGATCTGCTGACCCCGGCGACCGATCCGATGGAAGCGCCGAAGCGGTAGGGGGGGCGGGATGTGAGAGGCGTCCGGATCCCCGACGACTTGCCCCATCCCCGTCATCCTCGCCCTTGTGGCGAGGACCCCTCGTTCAGCTTCACTGTGAGAGCATGATCACATCCGTACCTGCGAACCGATACAGGGGTCCTCGCCACAAGGGCGAGGATGACGAGCTTGGGTTGATTCAAGCGCGAAAACACGCCAACTTAAACTCATGGTTACATCCGAGAGCTTCATCGCGGTGTACATGATGGCCGACCGCTATCGCGGAACGATCTACATCGGCGTGACCAGCACCTTCCTCAGCCGGATCGTGAAACACCGCGAAGGCGTCTTCCCCGGCTTCACCCGCAAGTACGGCCTCACCCGCCTGGTCTGGTACGAACCTCGAGAGCGCATGATCGGCGCGATCCAGCGGGAGAAGTCCCTGAAGCGCTGGCCGCGCCAATGGAAGATCAACCTGATCGAGCGCGACAACCCGCGCTGGGATGACCTCTACCCCCAAATCGCCGACTGGGTTCCCGGCCCGCGACTGGTCTGAGTTCTACCCTCCCCGTCATCCCGCGCTCTGCGTCCCATCCCCCCTTGTCTGCCCCACCGGAAGGCGGCGTTAGCTCCCTGGAACACGTTATAAGTACGGGGAGCGAACCATGGCCGGCGAGACCAACACCACCGGGCCCGGCCTGGACTTCGACCCCGACGCCCTGCGGGAGCGCTACCGGATCGAGCGCGACAAGCGGCTGCGCACCGACGGCGAGGCGCAGTACCTCGAGCTCTCCGGCGATCTGGCGCGCTACGCCGAGGACGATCCCTATGCCGACCCGACCTTCGAGCGGGCGGCGCTGGACGACGAGATCGAAGTGGCGATCATCGGGGGCGGGTTCTCCGGCATGCTGGCGGCGGCGCGGCTGCGCGAGGCCGGCGTCGACGGCTTCCGCATCATCGAGGCCGGCGGCGACTTCGGCGGCACCTGGTACTGGAACCGCTATCCGGGCGCGCAGTGCGACATCGAGAGCTACTGCTACCTGCCGCTGCTCGAGGAGCTCGGCTATGTGCCCAGGGAGAAGTATTCCTACGTCAGCGAGATCTACGAGCACTCCCAGCGCATCGGCAACGCCTACGGCCTCTACGACCAGGCGCTGTTCCAGACGCGGGTTCAGAAGCTGTGGTGGGACGAGGGGATCAAGCGCTGGCGGATCGAGACCAATCGCGGCGACGATCTGAAGGCGCGGTTCGTGGTCATGGCGCTGGGCACCGCCAGCCGGGCCAAGCTGCCGGGCATTCCGGGGCTGGAGGACTTCCAGGGCCACAGCTTCCACACCAGCCGCTGGGACTATGGCTACACCGGCGGCGACACCACCGGCGGGCTGACGGGCCTGGCCTACAAGCGGGTGGCGATCATCGGCACCGGGGCCACGGCCATCCAGTGCGTGCCGTTCGTGGGCCGGCACGCGCAGCAGCTCTACGTCTTCCAGCGCACGCCCTCGTCGGTGGACCTGCGCGGCAATTCGCCGACGGACCCGGCCTGGGCGGCCTCGCTGCAGCCGGGCTGGCAGCGGGCGCGGCGGCACAACTTCGCCGACATCGTCGAGGGCCGGCCGTTCGAGGTCGACCTGGTCAACGACAGCTGGACCGACATCTTCCGCAGCCTGGCCTCGGGCATCGTCGCGGCGGCGAAGCGGGGCGAGAAGCTGTCGCCGCAGGAGGCCGCGAAGGCGGCGGAGCTGGCCGACTTCGTCAAGATGAACAAGATCCGCGCCCGGGTCGACGAGACGGTGAAGGACGCCGTCGTCGCCGAGGCGCTGAAGCCCTACTACCGCCAGTTCTGCAAGCGGCCGACCTTCAACGACGACTACCTGCCGACCTTCAACCGCGAGAACGTTACGCTGGTGGACGTCAGCGCCGGCAAGGGCGTCGAGCGGATCACGGCGGGCGGCGTGGTGGCGAACGGCGTCGAGTACCCGGTCGACTGCATCATCTATGCGTCCGGGTTCGAGATCTCGACCGCCTTCCGCCGGCGGATCGGGTTCGACATCGAGGGGCGCGGCGGGCTGTCGCTCTACGACCACTACAAGGACGGCTTCCGCACCCTGCATGGCCATTCGAGCCGGAACTTCCCCAACTGGTTCTACATCGGCGTCGGCCAGAACGGGCTGTCGGTGAACATGACCGGCATGTTCGACGACCAGGCCCGGCACATCGCCTACATCATCGCCCAGACCCGGGCGCGGGGCGCGACCACCGTCGAGCCGACGGCGGAGGCCGAGGAGGCCTGGGTGGAGGTGATCCGCAAGGTCGCCGTCCAGAACCGCGATTTCCAGAACGCCTGCACGCCCGGCTACTACAACAACGAGGGCGGCGAGCGGTCCGGCGGCCTGAACGGCCAGACCTACACGCCCGGCATCAACCGCTTCAACGCCCTGCTCGCCGAATGGCGCGACAGGGGCGACCTCGACGGCCTCGAGTTCGACAGAGAGGATTCCCAATGAAGGACCTGCGCGGCAAGACCGCCTTCATCACCGGCGGGGCCAGCGGCCTGGGCCTGGCCATGGCCCAGGCCTTCGGCCACGAGGGCATGAACGTCATGCTCGCCGACATCGAGGCCGATGTGGCGCGCGAGCAGGTCGAGGCCCTGCGCGCCCGGCAGATCAACGCCGACTGGGTGAAGGTCGACGTCACCAGCCGCGACTCCGTCCGCGCCGGCGCGCTGGCGACGATCGCGAAGTTCGGCAAGGTCCACCTGGTCGCCAACAACGCCGGCGTCGGAGCCGGCGGCATGTTCGGCGAGGTGCCGGAGGGCGACTGGGACTGGGTCATCGACGTCAACCTCAAGGGCGTCGTCTACGGCATGGAGGTGTTCGCGCCGCTGATGCAGAGCCACGGCGAGGGCGGCCATTTCGTCAACACCGCCTCGATGGCCGGCCATATCAGCCCGGCCGGAATGGAGCCCTACTGCGCCACCAAGTTCGCGGTGGTGGCGATGAGCGAGGGCTGGCGCGAGCAGCTGGGGCCCCGGGGCATCGGCGTCTCGGTGCTGTGCCCGGGCCTGGTCAGCACCAACATCTACGCCGGCCGCCGCAATCGCCCGGCGGACGCCTATGGGCCTGACGGCAGGCCGGTCGACCCGGCGGCGCTGGAGCAGCAGCGCGCATGGATGGCCGGCGGCATCGACCCGCTGATCGTCGGCCAGCGGGTCGTCGAGGCCGTCAAGGACGACGACCTCTACATCTTCAGCCACGTCGAATACGAAAGCGTGGTCCGGGAGCGGTATGAGCGGGTGATGGCCGGCTTTGCGAAGTCCAAGGCCAGCCCGGCGCTCAACACCCTGCCGAAGGACCGCCGCCTGGACGTGCCGCTCGGCGGGCGCTGAGCGGCGTCAGCCGCCGGCGACCGCCTCCCCGCCCTTCTCTTCCTCGAGCAGCAGGGCGTTGGCGGCGTTGGCGGAGAGGCGGACCTTGTCGCCCTCGATATCGGCGACCAGGCCCGTCGAGATGTAGTGGTGGTGACCGCCGTGCGCGCCGCCGTCGGCCTTCTTGAGCTTGATGCGGTCGCCCTTGACCTTGTCCACCGTGCCGAGGTGAACGCCGTCGGCGCCGATGACGTCCATGTCTTCCTTGATCGCGGTCAGGTCGGTCATCGGGGGATCCTCGTGGGTGGGTTGATCCCCCAACAACGGCCGAAGCGGACGCCGGTTCCGGAGCGCACCCCTACCCCACCTTCCCCAGGTCCGCCGGCAGGTACTTCTCGCGCATGGTCACCAGCTCTTCCGCCGCCGTCGGGTGAACGGCGCAGGTGGAGTCCCACTGCTGCTTGGTGACGCCCATCTTCACGGCGATGGCGGCCATCTGGATCATTTCGGGGGAGTCGGGGCCGACGACGTGGACGCCGACGACCTGCTGGGTGTCCTGGCGGACCAGGAGCTTCATCAGGGAGCGTTCCTCG
>JBIKII010000178.1:0-6881 GCA_044361705.1 Caulobacter sp. | reverse complement strand
GCGTGGTTCGCGACGCGCTTCGCGCTCCTCACCATGACGAAGGGGGTTGGCGTCCCTCCAAGCTCGTCATCCTGAGGAGCGAGCGCTCGGGCGAGCGTCGCGAAGGACGCACGACCGCACCGGCATCTACGCCTTCAGCCAGCCGAACGCTCTGCGGATGAAGGCGGCGCCATCCGCCATCACCGGCGCGCCGTGCGCCATCAGCACGCGCTCGGCCGGCCAGGCCATGATCCGTCGGACGGCGGCCCGTGCCGCACGGCGGTCGGTGAAGGCGAGGCGGAACTTCTGCGGCACGGCGGCCTCGGTCCCGACCAGCCGGTCCAGTCGCGCCACGACCGCCCGCCAGCCGGTGAACCAGCCCGGATCAAACTGCTGGATCAGGTCGGTGAACAGCACCGTGCGGCTGGCGCGATGGAAGAACACCACCTCGGTGGTGATGGCGTTGCCGCCCACCACCACCTGGTCGAGGTCAGCGGCCCAGTCGGCCCCCGGCGCCTCGCCCAGCTCGGCGTCGACCGGAATGTCCGGGCAGCGCGCCCGAAACCCCGGCGCCGCATGCAGCCTGACGGACGGAAACGCCTCCCGCCATTCGGCGAGATACAGGTGGTGCAGGCTGTTGGGCGCGATCAGCACCCGCACCTGGCCCAGCGCCTCGACCTCGGCTCTCAGACTCGCCGTCAACGCCACCGGCGACCAGATCAGCAGGCCGCCGCCGGACAGCGCGATCACCGCCATCCGCGTCGGGTAGGCGAAGCCCGCGACCGACACGGTCGGCCCGCCGGAGATCCAGAGCCCGGGACCGAAGGGGTGGAGGGCGGGGACGGAGCTCATGGAGCGCGCCGCCGCAGCAGCGCCGCCCGGACTTTCGGCCATCATCCCGCGACTCCGCTCCCGACAGGGCTTCAGTTGATCCGTCCTCCGTCGATGTCGTCAACACAGCGCCGCACGATCGTTGTGCACGGGGGCGCGTCGCCGGCGAAATTCTGAACCCATCGGGCCCCCGAACGCTGACGTAGGGGCGGGGGAGCGCTATGACGGGGTCTCTCCCGTCCGACACCGTTGTCACCGTCAGGGAACGCATGCCCACGACAGATCCCACGACCCTCGTCATCCTCGGCGCTTCGGGCGACCTGTCGAAGCGGATGCTGCTGCCGTCGCTCTACAACCTCGACGCCGACGGACTGCTGCCGGACGGCCTGCGCATCATCGGCGTTGCGCGCGGCGAGGCCGCGGACTGGGCCGGCGAGGTGAAGTCGACACTGGGCGATCGTTGTGACCTCGACGCCGCCGTCTGGGTGCGGTTCTCCGCCCGCCTCGACTACTGCGCCGGTGACGTGACGAAGGCCGACGGCGCCGCCTGTCTGAAGGGCGTGGTCGGCGAGGCGGGGGCCGGTCTGATCTTTTTCTCGCTGTCGCCCAGCCTGTTCACCGCCGCCTGCGAGACGCTGCGGGCCGGCGGGGTCATCGCCGACCACACACGGCTGGTGCTGGAAAAGCCCATCGGTCGCGACCTGGAGACCTCGCGGGCCACCAACGACGCGGTGGGCGCGGTGGCGGCCGAGCGCAACATCTTCCGCATCGACCATTACCTGGGCAAGGAAACGGTCCAGAACCTGATCGCGCTGCGCTTCGCCAACAGCCTGTTCGAGCCGCTGTGGACCAGCCAGACCATCGACCATGTGCAGATCACCGTGGCCGAGACCCACGGGGTCGGCGACCGCTGGCCCTACTACGACGACTACGGCGCCATCCGCGACATGCTGCAGAACCACATGCTGCAGCTGCTGTGCCTGGTGGCCATGGAGCCGCCGTCTGACCTGGAGCCGGACGCGGTGCGCAACGAGAAGGTCAAGGTGCTGCGCTCGCTGCGCCCCTTCACCCGCGCCTCGGCCCCGCAGGAGAGCGTGCGCGGCCAGTACACGGCGGGCTCCGTCGAGGGGCAGGCCGCGATGGCCTATCTGGACGAGGTCGGCAGGCCGAGCGGGACGGAGACCTTCGTCGCCCTGACCGCCCATATCGACAACTGGCGCTGGGCCGGCGTGCCCTTCTTCCTGCGCACCGGCAAGCGGATGCCCGAGCGGCGCACCGAGATCGTCATCCAGTTCAAGCCGGTGCCCCACTCGATCTTCGGCGGCGCTGCGGAGGGCGACCTGGTGGCCAACCGTCTGGTGATCGCGCTGCAGCCGGACGAGGACATCTCGCTGACGATCATGAACAAGCGGCCCGGCCTGGGCGAGGTGCGACTGCAGGCCCTGCCGCTGTCGCTGAGCCTGACCCGCACGCTGGGCGAGGACGGCGGGCGGCGGCGGATCGCCTATGAGCGGCTGTTGCTCGACGCGCTGCGCGGGGACCAGACACTGTTCGTGCGCCGCGACGAGGTCGAGGCGGCCTGGACCTTCGTGGACGGCGTCGCCGACGCATGGGCCCAAGCCGGTATGACGCCCAAGCCCTATCCGGCCGGCTCCTGGGGTCCGGCCGGCGCCTTCGCGCTGATCGAGCGCAGCGGGCGCGCGTGGAATGACTGACCGCTACATGATCGAGGCCTACGCCGACGCCTCGGAGGCCTCGCGCGCGGCGGCCGAGGCCATCGCGGACTGGCTGGTGGCGGGTCTGGCCGAGGACGACAGGGCCAGCTTCGTCGCCACCGGAGGGTCGACGCCGGGCGAGGTCTACGACCTGCTGTCGACCCTGCCGCTGCCGTGGGAGCACGTCAGCGTCACCCTGACGGACGAGCGCTGGGTCGCGCCGGACTCGCCTGAGTCCAACGAGAGGCTCCTGCGCGAGCGGCTGCTGGTCGGCGCGGCGGCGAAGGCGAACTTCGTACCGCTGTGGTCCGTCGCCGCCAACGCGGCCGAGGCGGCGGACGCCGCCGATCCGATGGTGGCGGACCTGCTTCCGTTCGACGTCGTCCTGCTGGGGATGGGCGAGGACGGGCACATCGCCTCGCTGTTCCCAGGGAACGCGTCGCTCGCCCATGGCCTCGATCTCGCCGGCGGGGATCTGGTCATTCCCGTGCCGAAGGGCGAGCCCGCCCCGCCCCAGGATCGCCTCAGCCTGACGCTATACGCTTTGCGGCAGTCCTATCTGGTTCTCGTGCTGATCAGCGGGGCCGCCAAGCGGCGGGTGATCGAGGAGGGCGAGGGTCTGCCGATCCACGCCCTGCTCGACGCCGCCGGCGAGACGCCGGTCCGGATCATCTGGTCGCCCTAGTGAACGAGGAGACGCCCATGGCCGTCCCGCTGCATCCCGTCGTGGCCCGGGTCACACAGGCCATCATCGACCGCTCGCGGGATCGCCGCGCCGCCTACCTGGCCCAGGTCGAGGCTGCGCGGGGCGCCGAGCCGGGCCGGGCCAAGCTCAGCTGCGCCAACTGGGCTCACGCCTTCGCCGCCTCCGACCCCAAGGACCGGCTGCGGGCGCTGGATCCGGACGCGCCGAACCTGGCCATCGTCTCGGCCTACAACGACATGCTCAGCGCCCACCAGCCGCTGGAGCGCTATCCCGCCCTGATCAAGGACGCGGCGCGCGAGGTCGGGGCCACGGCCCAGTTCGCCGGCGGCGTGCCGGCCATGTGCGACGGCGTCACCCAGGGCCGGCCGGGCATGGAGCTGTCGCTGTTCAGCCGTGACGTCATCGCCATGGCGGCCGGCATCGCCCTGACCCATGACGCCTTCGACGGCGGTCTGTTTCTGGGGGTCTGCGACAAGATCGTGCCGGGGCTGGTCATCGGCGCGCTGGCGTTCGGCCACCTGCCGGCGGTGTTCGTGCCGGCCGGGCCGATGACGTCCGGTCTGCCCAATGCCGAGAAGGCCCGGGTTCGGGCCCTGTTCGCCGAGGGCAAGATCGGCCGCGAGGAGCTGCTGGCCGCCGAACAGGCGAGCTACCACGGCCCGGGCACCTGCACCTTCTACGGCACCGCCAACTCCAACCAGATGCTGATGGAGATGATGGGGCTTCACCTGCCGGGCTCGGCCTTCATCCATCCGAACACCGACCTGCGCGACGCGCTGGTCAAGGCGTCGGCGCGGCGCTGCGCTCAGATCGGGCCCCGTTCCAGCACGTGGATCCCGGCCGGCCAGGTGATCGACGAGAAGGCCATCGTCAACGGGGTGGTCGGGCTGATGGCCACGGGTGGGTCGACCAATCACCTGCTGCACCTGATCGCCATGGCGGCGGCGGCCGGCGTGGTGCTGACGCTGGAGGACTTCGACGCCCTTTCCAGGGTCACCCCGCTGATGGCGCGGGTCTATCCCAACGGCGGCGCCGACGTGAACCACTTCCATGCCGCCGGCGGCATGGCCTTCGTGATCCGCGAGCTGCTGGCGGCGGGCCTGGCGCATGATGACGTCCTGACCATCGCCGGACGGGGCCTCCGTCACTACGCGCGCGAGCCGCACCTGGAGAACGGCGAGCTGGTCTGGAAGGACGGCGCGCACGTCAGCCTCGACACCGACATCCTGCGGCCGGTCGCCGCCCCGTTCGAGGCCGAGGGCGGCATCCGCCAGCTGACCGGGCCGCTGGGCCGGGGCGCGATCAAGGTCTCGGCCGTCAAGCCGGAGCACCGGGTGATCTCCGCGCCGGCGGCGGTGTTCGAGACGCAGGACGCCCTGGTGGCGGCCTTCAAGCGCGGCGAGCTGGACCGCGACGTGGTGGTGGTGGTGCGCTTCCAGGGACCGCAGGCCAACGGCATGCCGGAGCTGCACAACCTGACCCCGTCGCTGGGCGTGCTGCAGGACCGGGGGCACAGGGTCGCGCTGGTCACCGACGGGCGTATGTCCGGCGCCTCGGGCAAGGTTCCGGCCGCGATCCACGTCACGCCGGAAGCCGCCGTCGGCGGACCGCTGGCTCGCGTGCGCGACGGAGACCAGATCACGCTGGACGCTGTGGCCGGGACGCTGACCATCGAGGCCGACCTGTCGGTCCGCCCGGACGCCGCGACGCCGCCCGCCGAGGCCGGTTACGGCCGCAACCTGTTCAGCGCCTTTCGCCGCGCGGTCGGCGCCGCGGATGCGGGCGCGTCGATTTTCTGAGCGGGTCAGGCGCCTGCGGCGAACCGCCACGTCGAAGCGTCCCGGGCGCCGAAGCGGGAGAGAGGCGCTCATGATCAACGATAACCCTGTATTGCGAACGCCTGAGGCGTGCAAACCGTGCTCCGACAACGCGTTGAAGGGCAATTTCGACCCGTTGTGACGTCCTCATTTCGGGGCGGTAATAGTTGGACGGGCTGATGCAACATCGGTTGACGCGGGGTCAGATCATACCGCATCATCGAATGCTGAAGACCGTCCGGGACTTCTGCGCCTGCTGAATGTTGTGGGCCGCGTCGCCGGGACGGTGAAACGAGAGTTGCGGGGGCTGGTTGGCGCGGATCGCGGTAACCCTTTGTGGACCTGAACAACGGGCGGCTTCCGCCCGCGGGCCCCTGTCACGCTCAATCACTTCAACGAGATCATCCGCTGCGCCCACTGGGCGAGGGGCTGAAGACTGTGTGTCAGCGACCGCCGAAGGGGGGCCGTAGACGCTCACGATAACCGTCGCGACCGCCGCCAAAAAGAGAGGCGGCGCGGCACAGGGAACAACAGGGAGGGTAGTATGCGAAAAGTTGGCTATCTGGCCGGGGGGTCCGCCCTTGCCATCGCGCTGTCACTGGGTCTGTCTTCGACGGCCCTGGCGCAAGAACCCACGGAAGTCGAAGCCGTCGTCGTCACCGGCTCGCTGATCCGGGGCACCCCCGAGGACGCGGCCCTGCCGGTCGACGTGATCGGGGCCGAAGAACTCGCCAAGCAGGGCTCGCCCACCACCGTCGACCTGATCAAGAGTCTGTCGGTGTCCAACGGCGTGCTCGGCGACACCAACCAGTTCGACTCCCGCGCCCAGGGCTCGGAAGGGTCCGGCTCGGTCAACCTGCGCGGCCTCGGCCCGACGCGGACGCTGGTGCTGATCAACGGCAAGCGGATGGCGATCAACCCGTTCGCCCTCGCCGGCGCCGGCGCGGTCGACACCAACGTCATCCCGGTCGCGGCCATCGGCCGGATCGAAGTCCTGAAGGACGGCGCCGCGGCGACCTACGGCTCCGACGCCATCGGCGGCGTGGTCAACTTCATCACCCGCAAGAGCTTCCAGGGCGTCGAGACCAGCGCCTCCTACCGCAACATCGACGGGTCTGACGGCGACTACACCTTCAGCATCATCGGCGGCTTCAACACCGACCGCGTCGGCGTGATGGTCGCGGCCGGCTTCCAGAGCCGGTCGGAACTGTCGCTGCTTGAGCGGGACTGGGCGACCCAGCCCTTCGAGGTCAACCCGGAAGGCGGCTGGTCGTCGGCGGGTAACCCCGGGGCGGTCGTATCGTTGGCCAACGGACTTGCCTCCATCCATCGCGACCGTGGCTGCGCCGACCTCGGCGGACGCACCGGCTTCAGCGGAACCACGCCTGTCTGCCAGATGCAGTACACCGAGTGGGACAACCTGGTCGAAAAGGAAGAGCGCTGGCAGGTCTATGGCCAGATCGACGTCGATCTGAGCGACACCACCAAGTTCCACGGCGAGGCCTTCTATTCGCGTACGGAAGTGCCGGAGTGGAAGACGTCCCCGTCCTACGCGCTGCTGGCCGTGCCTAACGCGGTCACCTCGCCGGTTCCGGGCCGTTACTTCGTGCCGGCCACCAACCCCGGCCTGATCGCCTACGCAGCCCTGCCCGCCAACGCCGGCCTCAACTTCGGCGCCGGCGCCCTGGTCCTCGCCAACCGGCCCTTCTTCATCGGCGGCAATCCCGCCTTCGACTACGGGCCCTCGACCGGCGAGCGCACGTACGACGCCTATCGGCTCGCCGCTGACCTGAGCGGCACGTTCGACAATGGCATCAACTGGAGCTTCGGCGC
>JBIKII010000332.1:0-23088 GCA_044361705.1 Caulobacter sp. | reverse complement strand
TGTTTACGGTGGACTTCTGCGCTGATGAGATGGCGCTGGACACTGGGTTTACCGAACAGGCCGAAGAGCACAAGAGCTTCAACTGGATTGCCTTAGACAACGGCCAGTTTGCATGCCAGCCCAACAATCGATGCCTGTGGTACGACCAGAGCCTGATCCCTGCTGAGACAAAATTCCCTGACTTTCAAGCGGCCAGAAAATTGTGGACCGTGGACGGCACGCGCAAGTGGTCGGCAGGCGACGACTGGTTTTATGACATCAATGAAAAGAAAGAGTAATCATGGAAAAGTTTGAACCCATGTGCCCTTGGCACATTCAAGTCGGAGACTTGTTCATCGCACCGGGCCGAGTGCCCAACACCGGCACAGTCTGGATCGGTGAAATAGAGGGAGGGCAAGGCGGTGAGTTTAAAGAAATAGACTTGCACGAGGTGCTGCGCAAGTTCTATGACGAGAACTTCTAAAAAAGAAACCCCGCCGAAGCGGGGTTGAAAGTTGGCAACTGCCTTTGAAGGAGACAGCGAGTAGATTTTACCTTATTCGGCTGGAACCATCACGGGGCCGGGAATGTTTGCTTCGTTGCCATCTCTTTTCTTGCGGTACTCTTCAAGCATTCTGTCGACCACGCTTGTATCTAATTGATTTGCCCTGTCTTTAGACAGCATCTGGTCAGTGGTAGGCCGCTCTTGCTCAACTTCTGGAGCACGTGGAGACATGACTGCTGCCCCCATGATTGCGCCGGTCTCTCCTCGGTTAAGGTTTTCAACAGCGCGTTGAGCTTGAGCTGAATTACGCTCTAGAATTTTTACAGCAGCGGCAACTTCTTCTGGCTTTGACGACGAAAGAAGTTTTGCAACTTTGGCCGCAACGTCATCGCTAACGCCTGCTTTTGTTGCTGTAGTTGCCGCCATGTTTAACAAAGAATTGAACCAGCCGCCTGTTACTGAATTGCCAACAAAAGCATTGATTGCACTTTCGCCTGCGTCAAACGCCTCAATGCCAGCTAGCCTTTTAGCTGATGGAGAGCCAGCCATAATTCTGTTTGCTTCTTGAAATAGTTGGTGTTCACGGTCTAAAGCCGCTTTAAACAAATCAAACTTTGCTTGACTTGGGAACAGCGGCATTAACTTTTTTTGCATTTCAGGCGAACCAGTCAAGCGATAGGCCGCATCAGTGTTGTCCTTGCCTTTTTCCACTATGGAATATATTTTACGAACAGCACCAGTTCTAAAGGCTTCTTGTTCTGCCGCGCTAAAGTTTTTTATCATGCGAGTTATTTGCTCAGGCTTAAATTTATCAAAGTCATCCATTCCTGAGCGCAAAGCATCTAGCACTTCTGCATCGCCAGCGTATTGTTGGCGTGCCGTCTTATAGGCTGAGACACCATTAACTTCTGTTGCTTTGTCTAACGCGCCGACCATTGCTTTTTTCAAATCTTTTAAGCTGCTGGCTTCAGCGCTACTCATGCCTTCGCCTTTGTAGCCCTTGTTGACCACCGCATCCATGCCCCGCTTGATATAGTCAAGCGTGCGTACGTCTGGTAGTTTTGACAAGGCAACATTGCCAGCCTCATCTGCGATAAAGATGTCGTCTAGCACATATTTGGAAGCATCTTCTCCGCGCAACTCTGCTGCAAGTTTTTCATTGTCTGCAATCTTTTTGGCTTCATCAAAAAATGTCTTAAATTTTGGGCTTTGCAAAACACGGGTAATTGTTGGGTCATTGACGGTCCCAAATTTGTATGCTTCGTCATACAAATCATTGGCGTTAGCACGCAAGTTCCTAACCATGTCTTCTTCTTGCTGGAAGAAGTCGCCCTTGTTTCCAATGCCGCGCTCTGTCTGTCCAATTACACGATCTTGAATGCCTTTTTTATTGGCATCAAGTATCTTGCCAAGTGTGTCACCAGCTCTCTCACTTTTAGCGGCAACAATTTCGCTAAGGCCTACAGTTGGCCTGCTCACGTTTGCCAATGTAGAGGGGATTCCTGCGGCTCTGTCCAAGGCCATTGCAGCTTGCGCTTGTGCAGGGGTCATTCCAGCACGCTCTAGTGCCGTGTTAACTTTTGCGGCAGCACGTTTTTCAATATAGTCTGGACTGCGACCAATCCTGTCTCGTGCAAATGTTGCAAGATCACGTCCACCGCGAATTGCCACAGGCAGGCCAACGCCAAAACCTGTTCCAACAGTTCCACCAATTATTGCGCCCTTGGTGCGACTGCCTTCTTCAGCAGAGCCTGCTCCAGCTATTGCTCCAGTACCGCCGCCAACAACTGCGCCCCGAGCCAATGGATTTTTGGGCACGACTCTACCTAGTTGATTAGCCAACCTTGCTAGCGCACCAGCCGACCTAGCAGTTGTCGCTACGGCTGCTGGTGCCGCTGCACCGCCTGTCATTGCCGTGCCCAAATAGCTTGCGGCCATTGGCATGACGCCACCAGCAAACTCGGTGATTGGCGCAATTAAGGGATTTTCCTCAGCATATTTTGCATATTCTTGGTTGATTTCTTTTAAGTTATCTTGATAACTTTTTTGACCAACTTTAGATCGCAACCATGCTTCGGCCTCATCGCCCCAGCCCATACCAAGACCTTGACCAACCAAGGCGCGTGTGAAATTGAGTGCATCACTAGCCATTATTTTTTCCCTGCTGTTGGTGGAGTCAGTGTTTGAGGTTGCGTGTAACGTCGCAACGATCCAGATTGCAGACCTTCAAGCGTTGTTCTTTCTCGCGCCAATTTTTTATCCAAGGCATCCAATGTCCTGATCATGATGGCGTCCCGCTCTTTTGAGGACAAGGCATCGATACCCTCTAAAGAAAGCAAAATTGCTCGCTCGCCTTCAGTTGGGTTGCCACCAAACGATGCACGAAGTTTTGCAACGCCTTGTGCGCTAAGGAAATTTTTCAACAGTCTAGTGTTAATTAATTTTTGATCTTTGGGCAGAAATATTTTAGTAATGTTTTCTTCTGTCGCTTCACCCAAACTTCCACCATACGCATTTTGATTTAATGTAATGGCTTGTCGGACATCACCGATTGCGCCTTCCAATGTTCCTATAACTTCTTTTGTCCCAAGAACTTTGGTTAGTTCAGCATCACTCATTGTTTGAGTGTTAAGTTGCTCGCTAATTAATTTAGCTTGGGTCAAACTCATGCCAGCAAGTTGAGCTTGAAGTTGAGACGTTTTTGCATCTACAGTTAAAGCAAAAATTTCTTTTGCTCGTTTTTCAAACTCCGGAGTGCCTTTTGTGAAACCTTCATCAAGAGCTTGCTTACCAGCAGCAGACTGTGGCTCACCAGATCTGACGTAGTCTTTAATAAGTTCAATGGAAATAGCTCGCTTGTCTTTCATCTCTTCAGCAGACAATGCACGCAACGTGTTTAAGTCGTCTTTTGAAGAGGCCATCTTTAATTTCTGAACTTCAAGACCAAGGAGCTGTTTCTCTCTAGCAGAAGCACGTTTGCCTTTAGCAAATTCTCCTAGCTCTTTTCCAACCATGCCAAGGTTCTCACTGAACTGGCCTGTCTTAGTAGGCGCTCCAAACGCTGCTGCCAAGCGGAAGTACATCTCTGCCTTGGAACTCTGTGCGTCTTCAGGAGAACTCATAGAGGTCGTGAGCATCCTAGCAAACGCATCGCTATCGGCAGTAGCACGTGCGCGAGCCAATTTTAATTCTGCATCATACGCACCGTCTTTTGGACCGTAAGCAGCCAGCATTGCTTGCAAGCTAGCCATGCGGTCACCACCCAAGGGCATGGCCGCTTTAGGCGCTACCGCAACAGGAACAGCAGAATTAACTGGCGCAGATAGAGTGCCAGCCGCCTCATTCATGGCGTTGACTGCGTTAGCATCTAGTGAAGCATCTTTAACATTAGCGATCTTGGTCAAGATAGAACGAGACTTAGGTGCGTCAGTAATGACAGTGGCCGGTACAGGTTCAGGCTCAATAGTCACAGGCGCAGGAGGCACAATCATATTCACAGGAGAAGTTACAGCTTCAGGCTGTGTGCGAAACCTACGAGCAAAGTCTTGTTCTTCCTCAATGCTGCCGTAGCCGCTAGGTAGGCGAACTTCACCTGCTGTTTGGTAGTGGGTTTTGATCCTGCCGCCACGAGCATTGCTTTCACCGGGGTTGCCTTCACCAGTACTAGAGCTAGATGTGTCGCTTTCACCGGGGTTGCCATCGCCGGATTGTGAACTGGTTTCTCCTCCCGATGCTGGCGAACCAGTACCGCCGGAAAGGGACTCAGCGGGGTTGCCTTCACCGGTACTGTAGCTAGTTGTATCGGTCTCTCCGGGAATACCCTGCCCAGATTCAGCGCTGGTTTGACCTTGCGATGCTGGCGAACCGGTACCGGGACCCGCTGCTGTCCCCCTGCTTTCTACAGGCGCAAAGTTGCTTGACAAATTTGTTAAAAGTTGTTGTTGTAAATTTGGGTCAAAATAGTTTTGTATTGCGCCAAGTGGTGTATTCTTAAAACCATATATAGCAAGAGCGTTTAGATTTGCCTCTATTGGATTTGCAGCAAAATAAGCAGCTTTTCCTTCATTAGACAAATTTGTCCACGCAGGGTTTGGATCAACGTATGCGTCGCCACCTCCGTAGCCGACATTAGTACCAGCAATGTTTATCGGGCCTACGCCTGTACTGGACATTGTTGACGCAGGGTTTACATTTGCAATGTTTTTAATGTATTGCCAGTCAGCATCAGAACTAACGCCAAAAATGTTATCCGATGCAGCCCTGATTTCTGAGTCCGTGTAGCCGTCTTGTGAGCGTTGTTTGTAGTAAGCCGCTGCTTGACCCGGCGAGGAAACACCACCGCCTTGTGCATACTTGGCAGCAAGCTCATTGACAGAGCCGCCTGTGTAAGCCTTGACTGTAGCCTTAGCTTTTTCATCGGCAGCTGCTTGTGCAAATGTAGAGTTGAGATTTTTAGGGTCAAACGCACCACTTGAAAGCTGGTTCATCCAGTAGTTGTAGCCCGGAGAGTCAATTGTTCCTTGCTCCCAGCTACGGCCAATGCTTTTGTAAGCGTCAACAATGTTCTGGTTGTAAGTCGGATAAGCCCCCGCTGTCATTTGCGCCCATTTATTTTCATCTACTTTGCCAAAAGTGTTTTCTGATGCGGTACGCAGGTCAGCATTGTTATAACCGAGGTTGCGCTGCTGCAAGTAGTAATCTGACTTTTCTTGAGGCGTAGCATTGATCATTGACGCAGGCATGGCGCCGTACGTCGGGTTTTTAAGCTGATTGCCATAGTAGCTGCCGGTAGTGTCATACTGGCCTCGGTTGCTAATACCACCCATGTTTGTGCCTACTTGACCACCCAAGGGGTTGTCGCTGTCCATAACAGGCATAGGAGTAAAGCCCCCCGTTATGCCGGAAGGCCGTCTTGTGGGATAACCGGGGGGTAACTCGTTGCTCGAAAAAGACTGTTTCCCCTCGTTTGTAAACCGAGGCATGGGAAAGGGCTGCTCAGCAGGCATGGCAGCCCCCCCCCCAGCGCTGCCCGTGCCAGTGCCTGTGCCAAACTGACTCTGAATGTACATTGGCGTGTTTTGCAACCGGTTCTGGTAGTCAGTCTTGTACGTGTCGTAAGACTTCTGATCAAGACCGTACTTGCGCATTGTTTCGTTGAAAGCGGCTGGGTCGGTTTTAAACGTGTTGAAGTCAGCAAGTTGCTTATCGTAAGTAGCCGCAGCGCCTGCGTCTGTAGGCCTGCTTCCAGCAGGAGCCGTAGGCACCAAAGGCGCAGTAGTACCGGAGTAGTTAACAACACCGGGCGTGCTCACCCCGTACTGCTTCATGATGCGATTGAGTTCAAATCCCATGATTGCTCCTTAGCCTAAAGCGTTCAAACCTTTGTACGTATACAGCCCTGTTGCCAACTGAGACAGAGGCGAGGCTGAATACGTAGCGCCGGTTGAACCGCCGGATTGCGTTGTCGTTTGTGGTGTGATTGGAGCCATACCACGAATTTGCGTGCTGAGAAAGTCGGCTTGTTGTCTAGGATACAACTGCTCGTTCTGGAACTGTTGCTCTGCGGCGCTAAGTTGCCGCTGCATTTGACCCTGTTGAGCAGCTCCAGCGCCTTCAAGTGACGCAACGTCGGCTGAGCGCATGGCTTGCTCTTGCTGTTGCATGTTGGCAAACTGCTGTAGCGCAGACATTTGACGCTGGTAGTCTTGAGCCTGAGCCGCCTGAGCTGCCTGAGCTGCACTCAAACCAAATTGTTGTTGGGTTTGACCTGCACCAGTTTGCATCTGGCCGAGGTTGCCCAACTGAGACATTTGCTGGCCGGTCAACTGGCCTTGAGTCTGAGCAAGGTTGCCGTACTGAGCACCACCCTGAAGTACGCGAGAAAGGTCTGCACCGGAGATGCTGCCCACAGTGCCTGCTAACTGAGCTTGACGTGCAAGATCTGCCTGAGAAGCGCCGAGAGCTTGCCCGTAGCCTTGGTTCGCCAGTTGAGCTTGCTGATTGAGTACAGCCTCTTGAGTGTCACGCAATGCGCGTGAGCCAAATTCACCCATGCGAGTGCCGCCAAATTGACCTGCCTTGATGAACGAGTCAGACACGCTCGGCAGTAGGTTCTCGCTTAAATTACGAGCACCTTGCTTGGCAATTACGTCCATGACTCCTGTTTGATAAGGAGACATGTAGTCTTTAATCCCGCCAGCGGCAGAACCAGCGGCTGCTGTTAGGTAAGGATTAGCCGCGCTCAGCGCTCGGTCAGACAACGCCTGCGCAGTAGTGGCACCTGCTTGCGTCATAAAAGGCTGAGACGCACCCACAATGTCTAGCGTCCCTGCTTTATCAAAATAGCCCTGCCCTTTTGCCAACTGACCCATCGCCGTTGCGGGGGCTTGTAGGTACTGATTTTGCGCAGAACGTAGCGTGTCGGCAGTACCTTTGCTGCCAAAGTCATACATGCCAGACTGAGCCTTGTCTAGGTCACCCTGATAGAAGCCTTGGTTGGCTTGTACGTTCTTGTACGCTTGCTGCTGCAAAGGCGAAAGCTCAGCCACCGTAGGCATGTCATATGCTTGATACGGCTTGTTGGCAATGTTTTGTGCAACCTGAATTTGGTTGTAAATTGCATCCTGCATCCACTTTGGTGTCTCGGTGGATGAGGTAGCGTACGAAGTTGCGGTCTGAGGAGACCCTTGGAATAAGCTAGCCATTACGCAACCCCTTTCAAATATGCCAATGGTGACTTGGCGTTAGGGCTGAATTTGCCCTTTGCTAAAGCCTTACCTTTGTGTGAGCGGATGTTTTTGCGCATAGCGTCGAGGAGGTTAGCTCCCTCTTGATTAGAGCCATCTCCAAGCATCGCAACTGTTTCTGCATCAATCACATATTCACCATCAGATAGTTTGGCATCAATGGTGTCTGCTCGACCAGAACCGGCTCCTTGAGCAAATCTGGCGATAGCTGACAGAGCGCCGCCACGGGCTTTTTGTACGACAGGCGCTGGCTGATTATAAGCTCCTTGCCGCGCATCAGGAGTGCTAGATGCGTAACCCGTGATTCGCGGCCAGTTAGAAGCCATGAACCGGTCAAGACTCATGCCAGACGCATTTGCATCGTTCTGCATCTTGTTCCAGTCCCAAGTGACTGAAGGACGATTAAAATATTCTTGCTGTTCAGGAGACATCTTTTTAATGGCGTCTTCTGCCGCAGGTGGCGGTTTCTGCAAGGCGCTAATTAAACTTAGACCGCTCAAGGCTTGACCTGCGGTAACTCCAGAACCTAAGATGCCGGTGGGTTTAGTCGTTGTCGTTGTCGTTGCAGCTTGAGTATCAAGCGGACCGCCTTTTAATATTTTGTCTAAGAAAGAAGGTTCTTTTGCTACTGCGCCGTCTTTGGTTTTGAGGTCGTTGACAACGGCATCCGAAGGCTTGTAGTTAAACCCTGTCACCAAGCCGGACAACACACCGCTAGTAGCGGCTGTTTTGGGGTCATTGCCTGCGGTCAGGCTTTGCCCAAACGTGCGACCTGCGTTAGAAATGCCTTGCTGGAAGGCTGTAGGGCCAGACATGCCGCCAGCTAACTCACTAACACCGCTGCCGACTGCGCCTTGCAACGCACCCTTACCAAAGCCCTGACCAGTTGCCAGACCCGACACGCCGCCCACAAGTGCGCCGCCCAAAAGGTTTTTGCCTACATCGCCTAATCCTAGCTTAAGCGCGTCGCTAGCTGCACCGCCAGCCAGACCGCCTAAGCCACCACCCAAGCCACCCATCAAAGCGCCCTTGAGAGGATCGCCGCCTGTCAAGGCAGATGTAGCGCCGCCAATGATCGCACTGCCGAGCGCACCCGTAGCTAGAGCGCTTGCACCGGTTCCCAAGATTGCTGAGCCGATAGCCGAACCAAGACCGGGCGCAAGAAAGTTTATTGCAATAGGCGCAGCTATTTTTATAAAATCTTTGAAGGAAAAATACTCAGGCAAATTGGTTTGCGGGTTGATCGTCCCTGAGCCTCCCATGCGCTTGAGCATGGCTGCTTCGCGTGGATTAATGTGCGCCAGCATCGTGTCGCCGCGACGACCTTTGGCCGCTATAGACGCCAAGCCACCACGAGCAAAACCTTTTTGCTTGGTGCGCTCCTGCATTCCGTACATCAACACCAAAATTGAGATGATGGCGACTTGGTCAAACTGCTCGGGCAGATCACCCGGATCGAGCAAGTCGTCATCAATAGCCGCCTGAAGAATTTCCTGATACTTGTCTGGGTTGTTCAGGGCGAACTCAAGCATCTGCACGATTTCGTCAAGACTCTCAGTCGTGATCGGCATGTCTCCGATTTGATTCTCAAGAGTCAAAACTGCCTGAGAAAAACGAGGATCGTTTTTAGCAATTTCAAGAATTTGTTGCTTATCCATTTTTCACTCCAAATTTCATTACTCAGCCGTCTGACAAAACCGCTCAGCCCACTCTCGCCAGTCGTCAAAATCGTAAGGCAGAGGAAAATTTCTACCTAAAGTCGTGTTATTTAAAAATTGCATTGCCCAGTTCTGCCAATTGTCAACGTCATCCAACCGACCAAGCGCTCCATAATTGTCCAAGTCAAGCGCAATCTGGTCAGCCCAGTCACGAAGCCCCATGCCCGTAGGCAAAGTAATACGTACGCTCATCCAAGCACCGTCTTATCGCCAGAATCAATGTGCCCAATAATCTGGCCCATTTGGTAATCACCGCCTACGGCGTTTGACTCAAAGCGCACACGCAACTCGCGGCGTTGTTCTTTAAGCATCACAATCTGCTGGTAAGGCTCTGAGGCTGTCTCAGGAAATGAGAACACGCTACTGGAGACTTCAGGCGCTCTAGCGTTAGCCCGTCCTGTGACCTGAACGGTCATAGGCCCGTTTTGAACAAAGTCAGGCTCAATTTCTGTGATCCGCAAATACTCGTTCTTGCCTTGTGGCAATGCGGACAAATCTGCTGTCTCAAAATACGATTGAATTGGCAATGTTGATTGACCCTCAATTGCGTCAACACCTTGCTCATGAATCCACACACGATAGCCACTTGTCGCAGGAATGCAGTCCGTTAACAGGGGCGCGGCAAAGCCATTGTTGTAGCCGCCGGAAGCTCGTCCAGACGCAGGCAGCTCTGTGTCGTACCAAGTATTCTCGCGCACGTTAAAAATAATGGCGTGGGTGCATTCAGTGGCGTCACCACGTGGATAACACCACCAGATCTCGCCAAAGTGCGGCACCTTGAATGCAAAAACTTTAGCGCGATGATTTGGGTTGACATTGTCAAAGAAGTAGTTCAAGTTCATTTGGTTAGGAACTTCACGCACCACGCCGTTGAACATTAAGAATCGGTCAACACCGCACCAGAAAAACACACCGTCGTAATCCACCACGCAGTCAGGCGACATGATCGATGTGTCTGTGGCAATTACGTCAAACTGAAATACAGTCAACCCACCAGCAAAAGTTGCACGAATCACAGCGTCATACGCCCAAAATATACCCGCAGGCGCTGACCCAGAGCCTGCACGCAGTGGCATACCCTTGATGATCTTTTGACCCCATACACGGGCTATGCCTGAGCCTGAGCCGCTTAGATCGGTGAAGTCACCAGCAACTGACCAACCCACAATTCCTGCCGTACCAAAATAAAACAGGTACGGGAACAGCATCACAATGCCGCCAGTAACATTTGCTCCGGCAGGCAGTGGAATCTCTACCAGTGGTGCAGTTCCAAGCACATCACCATAGAAAATCTGACCACCAGTGTCATTGCACACGCACTGCAAATTAGGAGCCACGTGCGCAATGATGGAGTTGTATGTGGTTGATGCGTCGTACGATGTCTGGAACATCCACTGGTTGTAAATAGAACTAGCTATGGTGTTTAAGCCACCAGCCATGTTTGTCACTGTGGTTGTGATTGTGGTGGTGTTAGCTACCACCACAAATCCGTTTGTAGCCTGACCAACAGTCGAAGCTGTGATGGTGATTACAGCGCCAACGGCTACCGCAGAGTAATTTGGTGTAGATGCAAAAGCTGTGATATTTGCCGCAACAGCAGTCGCAGTTGTAGGCAAGTCAGTTGCAAACGCAACAGCGCCTGATGTGATCGTCACACCGTTGACTGTGATGCTGTTAACCGATCCAGCCCCACCACCGGTCAAAGTTACAGTCCCCGTTGCCGCAACACCTGTTGGGGTGCGGTTGCTGATAACCGAGCTATTCTTTGTGCTATCAATCGTAAAACGCTCAACAGTTGATGCACCCGCCGAGTGGCAATACTGCAAACTTTGTTGAGTAAAACTATTAAAACCGCGAGAGATTTCTGTTAAGTACTTGTTGATGGAGCGATACCCCCCAACTTTTCTCGGCAGTCCGCGCTGAAACCTGACCCACTGTCCGTCAATGTAAAAGTCACCATCGTACCTAGTACCATCTCGCTTGATACCGGGCAGGGACTTCAGGACTATTGTGGATTCTGGCATCAATAAGTCCCGCCATTTACAACACCTGCTGGCGCAACACCCAAAACAGTCCAAGCTGCTTGTTGGTTAGCCGCTTCAAAAATAGGGATACCAACCGCAGTTCCACCAAGATTGATCAGTGCGCCGCCTGCTGTGGTAGCGCCTGTGCCGCCTTGAGCAACCGTAATTGGAAAACTTGAAGTTGCGCTATCTGCATCAACAACATCAGTGCCGTCGCAGTAATAAATGCCTCGTGAGCCTTGTGCGACTGCAACACCAGTTCCAGCAGAAGTCCTAACGGTGAGTGTGTAAGCGCCAGTTGTCGCGTTATCAACCCAATACTGCTGGACAGTGGCGGGGACAATCACAACCCTAGTGCCCGTTAGCGCACCTGTAAATTTGTAAACAATACGATTCAGTTCTGATCCGGTTAGCGTGTAGGTTCCAGTTCCCGCAACGCTGATCACTGTGTAGTCAAACACAAAGACAGAAGCCTGACCAAACCCTAGTGTGTAGAAGTTTGTGCCATCACTGATGATCACCGACGACTCAGTTGGCTGGTAGGCTTTTGTCGCCAAACCATCAATTGTGTTGACGCCAGAAGGTGTCAGCGTGACTTGACCGCCACCCGAGTTGCGCAAGTACATGAACCAGTTGTTGCCCACTGTAGCTGCGCTAGGCAGTGTCAAGGTGCCTGACCCTGATCCGGTCCACAAGTACATTTTGGCGCGGTCTGAATCGCCTGCAATGTAGTTTGAATTAAAGTTGGTGATCGGCACAGACTGAGACAACAGCGTGCCCACAGCCACAATGCCAGTGCCTGCCAAAGCAGATGCATTAGCAGTAGATACCGTGGCTCCAAATTGAAGCGATTCCCACAAACCATTTGTGGTGGTGTTGTCTGTCAAATAGACTTGCCAAACCGTTCCAGCGGCAATTGAAACAACTTGCGTGCCGCCAGCGTTCTTAACTACAAAAGTTTGAGCGCCTTGGTTGTTGAACAGTATGGTGTTGCCAACGCCACTTTTTTGCGCGTCTGGCAAAAAGATTGACCGCCCTGCGGTAGTGGCCGTTACATCAATGATGCGGGTCGCAAGATTGGTGCTGGTGCTAGTTTCCTCGGGCCAACTCAGCGTCACATCCGTAGTAGTCAGCGTGATAGCGCTATAGCTAATCTCGCTCGGGTAAATGTTTGCGCCACCAAAGACGTCTGTGTAGATAGGCATTACGCTTCACTCCTATTTGCTGAGCGGTCCATGATGCGCTTGAGGTCTTCGCCATTGAGAGCCTGCGCCGCACGGTCATACATCATCTGCCACGTCTGGATACGCTCGTCTTTCTTAAGAAACGGGGTAGCCTCAAGCAAGGTTGCATACAGCAACACATCAGGGGCGTATTCAGTGAGATAGTTGGTTTGTAAGTCATCGCCCAAAAGGGCGGGTTGTTCGTAGTACAAAATCTCAAGAGTTTGTACCGTAGAAGGTGTTGGGGTGATCAACCAGTTCTGGTAGTCGTAGTCAGCATAAAACTGAGGCGCGGCAGTCTGGGCCTCGTTCGGCCAATAGCTGCGGCAATACTCGTAGGCCCGAGCAAAGATAGGCGATCCGTTGACAGTCATGCTGATTGTGTCGCGCCAGCGGTCAGGCTTCAGGTAGACAGCCACGCCAACGGATAAAGGGGTACTCACCGCTCGGATGAACCCCTGAATTTTAAGCTCTCGCGCAATCCTGCGCTCGCCCAATGTGATCAACCTAGGCAGTTGGTCGTAGACGATCTGGTCGCTATCTTGCGTGAAACCACGCTCAAGGTAGCGCCGCACGTCTACCAGCAAGCTGTCGTACGTCATGCTATAGCTCATATACACTCCATGGGTATTAGCCGCTGATTCAGCATGCGCCGTTTATATGATTATAGCCTTGAAACAAAGTTCAAGGCAACTTGTTACGCATGGAGTCCAGACAGGTACATCGTTTTCCCGCCCTCTTTTACTGCGGTCAAATCTTGCTTTTTTAGGTTTTCGGGGTCATAAGACACATGCACCCAGCCCGAGTCCGGCACGCCCCGAGTATAAAACTCAAGAATCAGTTGCGTATAGGTCAGATTTTCTCTAATCCACTCGGCCAGTTCGTGGTTTGGAACGCTTGGGATCTCAATGTCAGCGGCTCGGCCAAGGCAATGGTCGGACGTGCGAGAGCCGCCTACCTTGGCATTGACGTCAGAGCTTCGGTATCCAGAGTTCACTTTCACGCCTTTGCCAAAATGCTCGCGCACCGGCTGTAGCACCTTTTCGGCTAGCACCTGAAGGTTGGCAATCGTTGCTGCATTCGGCGTGTTGTCCATATCATGACGCAAAGCGGTTTCGCTTTTGGTCATTTCGGACAGCGAGAAGTGTTCGGTGAGGTTCATTTGACTGGCCCCGCCTTAGAAAGCAAATCGGTCTTGGCTTGTGAGCCAGCAGAGGAGCCAAAATAATACGCAATGATGCCCGTCCAAGCGGTAGACAAACTGCCCAGCATCATCAAAATAGTGGGGTTGTTGCCATCCACTTTGCCAAACAGCATCATCCCTAAGATGCCAAAAAACCCAACAGTGATGATTGCAGCCAGTGCCGGGGGGACAATTGAGCGTGTTGCAGCTTGCATGTCACGCGCAGACTTGCGGTCTTCAACTTCCAACTTTGCAAAGTTTAGGCCAAGCTCCTGCGCTTGTTTTTGAAGTTCAATTTCAGCAATCTTGACCTGAGCAATTTGCTCTGCTGAAAGTTTGTTGCTGGAGATTAAATCGCCAACCTTCTCAGGATCCACCCCTATGGCTTTTGAGATGGCAGATACGGCCATCCCAGCTAAGGGACCCCCTAGCGCCGTGGCGATTGTCGGCGCGATTTGTTTTAACCAGTCCATTACTGTTTACTCCTTGAAAGCATTGTTGCTGCAATTTGAAGCATGGCGCGGGTGCTGTCCATGTCTTCAGGCTGGGTCGCCCATCCAACTGTAATCTGTCCTACAAACCTCCCCGGCTCTGGAGGGACACTGATGCGGCAGGTATACGCAACACCTCTGGCAATATACCAAAGCCCCATTTCGCTCTGTGCAGATTTGTATTCTCCGCAAGGAATTTCACTTGCCATCAGCTTGACCACATCCGCGTTGTTGGCTGCGTTTTGCGTAAACAGCCCGACATCTAAGCCATCGTTTGTTTTGTCTCTGCCGTTCTTCCCATAAGCCCGATGCAAAACCCTTGTGCCAAACATGCTGTTGACTTTGAACACCGCCACCACCAAAGCGCCAGACTGCTTGAACAAAAGCGCCGCTGCGTCCTCAACTCTGTCCTCAGCAATGCTTGGAATCTTCTTTGACTCCTTGTACGCCCCTATCAATAATTCTTGGTTTGTATATACAAAGTACCCTGCAAAGGTCAGAACGGCCATGAGCACCATTGCAAACAGACGGAACGGGCTGCTGACATATGCCAGCACCTTGTCGATGATGCTAAGTTGTGCGTCACTTGCCATCAGCACTTCCCGCCGCACTGCTCAAAGATGCCAAAGACAAAGTACGTAATGGCCCCTAGCATGGCGGTGAACACCAGACCAAGCAAAGCCAACTCAATGACTTCATCAATCTCTTTTTTGCGCCTTTCAGCAAGTTCCTTTTCGCGCCTAGCATCGTGGGCCGCTTCAACATCCAGCGCTGCCGCCCTAGCTTTGATCTTGTTCCAGACGTCTACACGACCGCTTTGCATGAACATGAGTTCAAGCTGATTTTCAAACCTTTTCGCCTCATCCAAAATTAACTCGATTTGCAACGCAACCGACATGGATGATTTTGATTTTTTAGCCTGTACAGCGGCCTTTGTCGCTACCGCCTTGGCGTCCCAATACTTCCCAAGTACGGGGCCAAGACTGGATACGTCATCGACAGTCTTGCTGACCTTTTTGATTAGCGCAACTGCTGCTTGTATGCCTGCAAGGGCTGTTAGCGGATCTATCATAGTGGTCACCTAGCACTTGGTGTAGTTCTTCAAGGTCTGCTTGGGTATAACGCTGGTAGGTTGATTTTAAATCAGAAGGCATAGGCACCGCAACAATAGGGCCGCCAATCTCTTCAGCCACAGACAGGAACGATCTGGCAACTCCCGTTCCTACGTTCCAGATGCCTGACTTGGGCACATTGAAAAACGCCTTGTGTACGTCAATGACCGTCTGCACCGGCACAAAGTCACGCTTAAAGTCTGCGCTGCCCTCAAAAATCTTGATTACCCCAGTCTTGGCCTGTTCCCTAAACTTGTGGAATGGGGAGGCTTGGTCACCCTTGTGGTCTTCATGTGGGCCGTAGACGTTGAAGTACCTGAACAATTGCACGGGCGAGGTCGGCGTCATTTCATGAAAATACTGCTCCACCAGAACCTTTGACCAAGCGTACATGTTGGCTGGGGCTACTGAGTCAGACTCCTTGAACGTGGTGTTCTCTGGGCCGTAGACCGAGGCTGATGAGGCAATCTGTAGCGGGATCTCGTACTTCTGGCAGCGCTCCATTAGGGTAGTGGTGAAGTCCACGTTCTGCTGTTTGAGCGCAGGCCAGTCTTGGCAGCGAGTGTTTGAGATCGCGCCAAGGTGAATGACCATGTCCAGACCAACTAGGTTGTAGGCAGGCTCGCCCCACTCATACAGGGATAGCTCGTGATCGGCCAAGGCCTTGACCATGTTCTGCCCGATAAAGCCCTTGTAACCCGTAATCAGGATACGCATACCGTTCCCATGTAGGTGCAGGACTTGGCGGCTTTCTCGTTGGCAAACTGGATGGCGGCGTCCATGTCTTGAGTCTCAAGGTGATTGGCAACCAGAGCGGCCAAGAACACATCGCCAGCCCCGCAGACATCGACCACCTCAGTTGCTGGCGCACGATGCAGTTGCTTGAGATGCCCCGCGCCCTTGGCTCCGTAGGTCACGATCAGCATCTCTGGGTCTGGTAGGGAGGTTGACTCAAACAACTCTCGCTCGTTGATCTTGATGTAGATGCTGGGAAAGTCACCTAGATTGGGCTTCTTGGTGTCCATGTAGATCGGCCCTTTAAACGCCGCTCTGATAGCGTGGATCACCTCATCTGTAACGAAGCCCTTGTCGTAGTCTGAGATCACTATGGCGTCATAGTCGTAAGCGGCCTCAACCGTGTACGGCTCTGGCTCAACATCATGGTCTACGCGCAGCAAGTGGTCTTGGGTACGTAGATCTACGTACCGAATCTTGCGGGACATCTCGGACGGTACGCGCACATGGGCGGTAACTCCAAAAGATTTGAGGTTGGCAGCTACGTTGTACGCCATGCCCAGCCGCTCTTCGGTGCGGACAAATGTTAGCAAGGGCGCAGACGATTCGGGATTTACTCTCCGGATTTCGCCGTAGCGGTACTCATCTATGCAGGCATCACCAATGACTAGGACGCGCATTGACTATCTCCAGCTTCTACTCGATAGTTGTCTTCCACAGAATCCGCAGTAGAAACTTCAATGATGCTGCCAGCCTCAACGCAGACAAGCTGGTGAGGAAGCATGGGCGGGTTGTGCCACGTATCGCCTACGTTAAGAACATGCACAAACCGCTTGGCGGTCTTGGTGTCAATGATGATGACTTTAAACTTGCCGCTCTGCACATGCCAAGTCTCATCCTTGACGGCATGAAAGTGCATGGAGAACTTGGCTCCAGTATTGAAATTCAGCAGCTTGCCGCAGTACAGATCATTGGTTGCCCAAATGGTTTCGCTGCCCCAGCCCTTAGTCACGGTTCCCGTTAATCGCATAGATCATCCCAGTCGTTGAGTGGCCTTTAAGGTACGGAAGGATAGCAACTTTTACAATGTCGTTGCCAACTACTTGGTCTGGTAGATAGTCGCCGCCCTTGGTTATCAAGTCTATCTTGAGACGCTTGATTAGCTCGTATGGCGTGTCTTCTTCAAAGATGTAAACGGCGCTGACACTGCGCAACGCCAGCAGAACAGCCTTGCGGTCTTCTTGGTTGTTGATAGGCCTCTCAGACCCCTTCAACCTGCGCACCGATGCGTCCGAGTTCAGTCCAACAATCAACTTGTTGCCCAATGCACGGGACTGCTCAAGGTACTCCACATGGCCCCTGTGCAAAATGTCAAAGCAGCCGTTGGTGAAGACCGTGGTCATTACCTAGTCCTTGTCTGTCACGATAACGGCAACCTTGTCCACCCAGACCAGCCTGCCTTTACATGCTATGTTCCATTTGGTCTCACCGTGCTCGTGAGTACACTCTGTAAAAGTCTCGCCAATGATTCTTACATCAGAGGCGAGATGTTCGGCACCATTCTCAAAGATACGCCACACCAATTCTGAGCCATCATGTTTGGTGTTAAAGCGAACATGGTATTTATTCAATACCCATCTCTTTTCGTATTTTGGTTGCAGAGATGGCGTGAGTAGCATCGTCAAACGATTCCTGCTCAATCTTGTAGCCAACGTCTCGGCCATAGGTGATGTTTGTCACATTTGGGACTAGCTGCACAATGTACTGCCCTTGGTACAACGGGTCTAAATCGCGCTTGATAAGCTGTTCGACTTGAGTCTTTTCAAAAGGATTGGAGCCGTTCCAGCCTTGGCAATCCCTGATCTGAATGACCACTTGACCCGTCTTGGCGATAGCCCTGTCAAACAACGCACGATGGCCTTTGTGCCACGGTTGCCAGCGGCCTAGCATCTGCACGGTTTCTTTCTTCCAATCAAACACGGGGCGGCGGCGTTCGTCAAGGATGTGCCGACCAATGAACTCTGCCCACTTCTCGGCGTCTTGCTCAGTGACCCTGAAGTCGTACTGTTCTGGTGGAACAAACGCCTTGTTGGTGTCATCAAACCGGCTCTGCTCGATGGTGTCTACCCACACAGTCCAGTCGGCCTTAAAGTTGTTACGCATCTCAACCAAGGGGGCTACAAAGTCACAGATTACATAGTCGCCAGTGGACTTCAGCGCAAACTCTGCCATGCGTAGCGATTGACGAATGCGACCCTCTTTGGAAAAGTCCCAGTCGTTAAAGCGCTTGCGGATTTCGTCAGCGTTGAACCAGTCTACTTTGCTGGTGTATGCAATTGGTGGCAACTCCAAATGCAACATTCGCTCTAACGGCATAGTGTTTACATTGGAGTTTTCTTCAAGGTACTTCTTCAGCGCCGTTGCAAGAAAAGTCTTGCCCGAACCGGGCAGGCCCATGATTAAGATTTTTTTCATGCCATCAGCGCATCAAGTTCATCATGAGTTGTGGCAGCTTCGATGGCGGCGACTCTAGGAGCGATGGCAGCTTGTGCAGCGGCAACAGCAGCAGGATCGTAGGTTGCTGGATTGCGCATCTGCTCTTGGACAACTTGCTGGAAGCTGAACGAAGCGTTGGCTTTCATGCCAGCTTTGCGGTCTTCAACTGGGATGTCGTAGGTGCCGTACACAATCTGCACTGGATCAGTGGTCAGGTCAAACGTGTGGGCCGTGTAGCCTTGACGGTGCGCTGTGATAGCTGGACGGACTTCAACGGCTGATTTCCAACCGTCTTGACCCGCTGGTGGTGGGGTGTCCCAGCAGTCTGTAACTTCGTTGTTTTGGATGCGAACATAAAGTGCCATGATGATCTCCTATGAGTTGAAAAAATATGATTTTACGGGGCTTTGAAAGCAGTCATTGAATCGCGGTTGGCACCGACCCTTGACCACGTGGTTAACGCGCCAACTTGAGTCGGAGAAGAGCGGTCAGTTGTATTTCCAAGACCTAATCTTCCGTATTGGTTGCTACCCCACGCATAAAAAGCACCACCTGTTGTAATGGCCCCAGTAAAGTCTGATCCAGTGGCAATTTGTGACCAAGTCGTCAACGCACCTATTTGCTTGGGAGAGCTATAGTAGGTTGTGTTTCCAAGGCCTAACTGACCATAAAAGTTATTGCCCCACGACCACAGTGTGCCATCAGTCTTGGAGGCGATGGTAAAATTAGAGCCTACATTAATAGTTGCCCAAGCAGTAAGCGCCCCAATCTGTACCGGGCTAGAGCGGGAAGTTGTATTGCCCGACCCCAACTGACCAGAAGAGTTATTTCCCCAAGCCCATAACGTGCCGTCTGTTTTAAGGGCGGCAGAAAAATTGCTGCCAATAGCAGCCTTAAGCCAATTAGTAAGAGCGCCAATTTGTTTGGGGCTAGAGTAACTGGTTATATTACCCAACCCTAATTGGCCTGTTCCATTTTCCCCCCACGACCATAACGTACCATCTGTTTTAGTGGCAACAGCAAACGCCTGCCCCGCAACAACAATATACCAGCTTGTTAGCGCACCTATCTGTTTAGGCGATGAGTAATATGTTGCGTTATTAAGACCCAACTGTCCTTGGTTATTTTTGCCCCATGACCAAAGCGTTCCATTTGTTTGCGTTGCAACGGTGAAATATTCACCACTGGCTACAGAAAGCCAATTAGTCAACGCGCCAACTTGGTTTGGCGATGAGCGGCTTGCGGTGCTTCCTAAGCCCAACTGACCATTAGTACCAATGCCCCAGACCCATAAAGTGCCGTCTGTTTTAATTGCGTTTGACCTAGCATAAGCATTTGGCTGACTAAAAATAGTTTCCCACGTAGTCAGTGACCCAATTTGTTTTGGGCTTGAGTAATACGTGGTGTTGCCCAAACCTAACTGACCAGTAGCGCCAGAACCCCATGTCCACAATTGTGCCGCATTGGGCGTGACACTGTTACTTGCCGCACTAGCTGGGCCAGCGCCCGAAGCGTTTGACGCTGTTACGGTGAAGGTGTAGGCGGTTCCGTTTGACAAGCCGCTAACTACAATTGGAGACGCCGTCCCAGTACCCGTTAAACCTCCGGGACTTGATGTAGCCGTGTAACCCGTGATTAGTGCCGGGATTCCCGCATAAGTAGGGGCCGTAAAGGTTATAGATGCGTTCCCGTTTCCAGCCGTAGCAGTACCAATTGTTGGCGCACCGGGTGGGCTGGGCCAAGTCTCCAACGCCTTAGCGTTAGCTTGACCCGCGAGACTCCAGATGCCTGAGTATTGGACGCCTGTGATTGTTGAGGTTACTGGCATGGTGTTCTTTTAGTAAAGAAGGGCAGTGGTGAACTTATAGCTTGTGGAGGCAGACAACCAAGTTGTCAACGAACCAATTTGCACTGGGCTAGAGCGGTTTGTTGTGTCGCCCAAACCCAATTGACCATTAGCATTAAGTCCCCAAGACCACAAAGTCCCATCAGATTTTGAAACAACGGTAGTGTAAAAACCGCAAGCCGTATTAAGCCAATTAGTCAAAGACCCTACTTGTTTGGGGCTTGAATAACTTGTTGTATTGCCTAAACCTAGCACACCATTCAAACCACTACCGGATACCCAAAGCGTGCCATCAGTTTTGGTAGCAATTGTATTTTGAGCGCCACCCGCTATGGAATACCAAGTTAATAACGACCCAACTTGCTTTGGGCTTGAATAGTATGTAGTGTTTCCAAGACCTAATTGCCCCGTTCCATCACCGCCCCAAGCCCATAATGAGCCATCAGTTTTAATTGACAACGAATGATAATTGCCGCCCGAAATTTTTGACCAATTTGTTAACGAACCAATTTGTGCAGGGCTAGAAGTGTTAGCTGTCGTGCCAAGGCCTAATTGACCTTGCGGGTTATAGCCCCACGACCAAATAGTTCCATCTGTTTTAATAGCCAAGAAATGTCGCAAGCCGCCAGCAACTGTAACCCAGCTTGTTAGTGCGCCCACTTGTTTGGGTGAAGAGTAGCTTGTTGTATTACCCTGCCCTAATTGACCGTAAATATTACGGCCCCACGACCACAATGTTCCGTCCGTTCTAGTGGCAATACACGCATAATCTCCAGCGGCAACATTAAGCCATGTTGTTAACGCGCCAACCTGTTTTGGTGAAGAATAATTTGTGGCATTATTTAACCCAAGTTCTCCGTTACTATTTTGGCCGCAAGTCCACAAAGTTCCGTCTGTTTTAACAGACGCGGTAAAAGCTCTTCCGTTTACGATACTTTTCCAATTTGACAGACTACCAACTTGTTTGGGAGATGAGTAGTCCGTTAAGTTGCCCAGCCCTAATTGCCCATATGTGGCTTGTAAACCCCAGCCGTACAAATACGGGAAATAAGTATTGGTCGTGACTTGCACCGCCAAGGGATTGAACCCCGGCTTATTTATACCGGATGCGTATCGAAAGCTCATGCAACGCTCCTTATTTTGGCTGCGGAGATTTTCCGTTTAGTTTCTTCGGAGTGCTTACGCCCAAAAAAAGAATTCTTTTCACCAGCCCCAAAGCCTTCTGGACGTTTCTTACCAAACATTGGATGGTTAGCGCCTGACTTGACGGCTTTCATTTTTTTGATGGATTCAGGTGTGTGTTTGCGACCAAACCAGTGGCTATCTTCACCACATACACCATACAACCAATGCTTGTCGCCAAGACGAGACTCGGATATTTTACGTTTGGTTTCTTCGGTACGTTTCTTGCCTGTGTTTTTTGCAACTCTTTTTGCAATAGATTCTGGCTCTTGTAGAAAACCAGCAACCCAGCCTTGTTTGGCATTCTCTGGCTTGAGGTTCGCCCACTCTACAGAATTGACCACATCATGTTCCGCTGAAAATTGTAAAGCTACTTGAGAGCACTCTTCTATGTCATCAAATTCGCCCAGCACACACGTCATCATTTGACTGCCATGTTTTTCCAAATGCGCCATCCAATACAAACCAGAACCCAAATAGATGTACGGGTCTTTGGTTGTCACGCCAAGATACTTCAATCCAGTATCTGCGTGGCGTTTAATGTAAAGAGCTATGGTCATGCCGATGCAACAAGTTTTAACGGATTGCTACCGTACTTCTTAGATAAACTGCTTTTTACAGCATCAAATGGGTGCGTCCACTCGCCAAACATTTCTTGTCGGAATAGTCGCATATCGTTGTAGTAAATGCAAGATGCCAAACCATCATCAGCATAAATGTCCATGCAGTGCAGGAAGTAGGGCATGACTGGTGTCACCACCCACGTCTCAACGCCCATAGCGGCTGCTAGGTGGCTCACTGAGGTGCATGACGAGATAACCAAGTCGCAGCTTGCCGCTGCCTGACGGGTGTCTTCCCATGTGTCCAGCTTGACCTGCTTAACCCAACCCGGAGCGGCCTCAACGCCTGCGTCACGTTGCAAGCTGATGAACTCAGCATCTGCGTCCTTGACAGCGGAGAACATCAACTCGTATGGGAAGGCTTTGTGATGCTCATGCTCAAACTGGGTCGAGCCTTGCCAGCGAAGGCCGATGCGCTTCTTGCGGCCCTTGATGGTGATTGGCTTGGTGATGTACGGAGCGCCAGAGATGTCCCGCACCTCAAAGCCCAGATGGACGATGGCCGACATGCCAGCAACCCAGAAGTCATGGTAAACCCCAAACACTGCCTCGTGCTGGATGACTGAGGACACACCCTCGACATCAACAAACAGCGATGCGAGTGAGCCAGTGCAAGCCACGATGACCTTGCAACCCTTGGCCGCGATGTACTTGGCGTAGCGCACTTGGTGGATCTGGTCGCCCAGACCGCCTTCAAGGTTGAGCAGGACGATGCCCTTGCTCTTACCGTCCCACTGCTGTGTGGGCACATCGGGACGCTTGTTGCCGAACACGCCAGCCACACGGCCCCTGTCCATCAACTGGTAGCCCTTTTGGATCTGGCCTTGGCGCAGGTAGTACCAGCCACGGTTGTAGGCGGCACGGTGATTGTTTGGCTCGTCTGCTTCCAATTGTTGGGCCAAGCGCCAGCCTTCGGTAAAGTCGCCTGTTGTGGACGCTGCAAGCTGCAAGTCCAGTGCATGTAACTCTGGGACTGTGCGGGGCTTTTCTAACCAGAACTCAGGCTGGCAGAACGATGAGTAGTGAGACTTCAGCAGGTCTTTGGGGTCTTGCTTGTGCTGGGCTTCCAGCTTTGGCTTGACATCGTGCATACCAGCGTGGCCGTGCAAGTTCTCGTCATCTTCAGCCACCGTAGAGCCGTCAATGTTGTCAAAGTCGTAGGAGAAGTCTGGCAGTCCCAAGAACTCATGGATACGGGCCAGTTGCGCTTTGGGGTCAGCCAGCAGGT
>JBIKII010000177.1:0-6968 GCA_044361705.1 Caulobacter sp. | reverse complement strand
AGCGCGTCAGGCGAAAAATGTGCGGGTCCGCTACCTGAGCGCGCTGAAACGCAACTCATTCTCTGGCGTCAAGTCGTTTGAGTGTTTGCAGCGGCCCGCCGCGTTCCAGGTGCAGCGCCGTGGCAAAGGACGTGCATATGATCTCTGGAGGACGCGGCGGCAGAAGCGCGCACTCCTTCAGGTTCAGGTTCAGGTTCCAAGGGCAGGAGCAGGGGCTCCCTGAACGCGACAGGCACCGGGTGCGCCCGACCTGTTCCCGGGTCCTACTTGGGTCGTGCGGCCTTCCACGCCTTCACCGCCGCCTTGGTGCGGGTGACGTGCTCGACGGGGTTGGTCAGGTTCGACCACGCGAACAGCACCTTGCCGTCGGGGGCGATGACGTAGCTGGTGCGGCCTGAGAGGTCGGGCTTGATCGCCAGGGTGGCGTCGAAGGCCTTGATCGTGTCCTTCGATACGGAAGCCACCGCGAACTGGTCGCGGCATTCGCTCCTGGAGAATTCCGCCAGGCGCTCGGTATTGCCGGCCGTCACGCCGATCACCGTGGCGCCCATGGCCTTGAACTCGGGCGAAGCCAGCGCGAACTCGCGCGCCTCGATGGTGCAGCCGTCGGTGAAGGCCGCCGGGAAGAAGTAGAGCACCACCGGACCCTTCTTCAGCGCCTCCGACAGCTTGAAGGCCATGGGCTTGCCATCCAGGTAGGCGGTGCTGGCGAAGTCCGGAGCCTTCACGCCCGGCTGCAGCGCCGCGAAGGCGGGAACGGCGAGGGCGGCGCTGAGCGCGACGGCGACGAGCAGGCGTTTCATCTCGGGTCTCCCGGTTACCGGGACAGTTAGCCCGTACGGTCTCCGGGTCCAGCGCTCAGGGCGCGCGGACCAGTTTCTCGCCATTCCAGCGCCAGGCCAAGCGATCACAGGGCTTCTCCTCCCGGAACGCGCAATCGTCGGCGCCCTCGACGGTCTTGAAGGTCGGCGTCGGCGCCAGGTCGATGCCCCAGTTGGCCTCCGGCGCCTCGAATCCGACGACGAAGTCGCCGCCCTTGCTGATCAGGATCACGGTCGGGACCGGTGGGCTGTCCTTCCCCGTCTCCCCCATCTCGCAGTAGTCGTAATAGGTGCCAACGACCCAGTCGCGAACGCCGTCGCCGTTGAGGTCGGGCAGATCGTTGAACGCGGTGTCCTCGCCCTCGGGCGCCTTGCCGCCGGACGCGGCGCAGAAGGCGGCCCGGCGCGCCAGCTGCGCCCGCACGGCCTGCGGCGCGGCCGACAGCGGCATCGCCACCAACGGCGAAGGACCACCCTCGAGCCAGGTGCCGCCCTTGACGTTCGGCCGTTCGATGAAGCGGCCCAGGGTCTCGTTCCAGACATAGCCTCTCGGGCACTCCTCCACGCCCGCGCCGCCGCAGGTGCTGCCGTGGAAGTCCAGATCCAGCAGGCGCCGTCCCTTGGCCTTGCGGATCTTGAACAGGCGGATCACCCGGTCGAAGGCGAGCACATAGCCGCCGTCGCGCGACACATAGATCTGCCGCCGGCAGCCGCCGGTGCCGCAGAAGAGCGACGGGTTCTGGGCTTCCTCGTAGTCGACCATCCAGTCGGTGACGCCGTCACCGTTGACGTCGACCTTGGAGAACAACCTGGACGGCATCTGGATCTTGAAGCCGTTCGGCTCCTCCGGATCGACCATGTCCTGGTGGGCCTCGTTGTAGAAGGCCTCGACCGGCTTGCGGACGGCCTCCGGCACGGCCGCCGCCGCCGCCAGCGAGCAGGCGGACACAGCCGCCGCAACCAAACCCATGATAACGCGCTTCACGAAGACACCCGTCGAAAGAGGCCGCACCGGGCCGAGCGCCGGCGTCCCTTCGCCGACGTTCGAACAATGGACCCGTTCAGCGACCGCCTCGCCCCCAAATGAGGGGGCTTCAGAGCGACGGGTCGACCAGGATCTTCACATTGCTCTCGGGGTTGCCGAGATCCACGAACGCCTGCGCCACGCCGTCCAGGCCGACCGTGCCGGTGACCATGGGCTCGAGGTTGATCTTGCCCTCGGCGATGTTGTGCAGGGTCTGGGCGAACTCGTCGGGCGCGTAACCGAGCACGAAGCGAAGATCGAGCTGCTTGTTGATGGCCAGCGAGGGTTCGATTTTGTCGGGCTCCATGCAGACGCCGGCGACAATGATCTGGGCCTTGGTCGGGCAGCCCTCGATCACGCTCTGCAGCACGCCGGGCGCGCCGACACACTCGAACACGACCGGACGGCCGGACTGGGCGCCCGAGAACAGCGCCGCGCGCATGGCCTCGCTGGTCATCGGCACGCCGAAGTCGGCCCATTTGCTGTGCGGGCCGGTCTCCGCGGGATCGATGATGACATCGGCGCCCATCGCCTCGGCGGCGGCCCGGCGACGGGGCGAGAAGTCGGCGGCGATGATCGGGCCGTGGCCGCGCACCTTCAGGGCCGCGATCACCGCCAGACCCACGGGGCCGCAGCCGATCACGAGGGCGACGGAAGTCTTGTCCAGCGCCGCGCTGGCCACGGCATGCTCGCCCACGGCCATCGGCTCTGTGAGGGCCGCGTGCTCTGTGGAGAGGCCATTGGGGACCTCCAGCAGCAGCATCTCGGTCAGGATCATCCGCTCCGCGAACCCGCCGGGGTAGAGGTTGGAATAGCCTACCGCGTCGAACCGGGTCGGGCTCATGTTCACCGGCATAGAGACGACCCGTGTGCCCGGCTTGAACCGGTTGGCGCCAGGGCCGCCTTCCAGCACCTCGGCGCAGAACTCGTGGCCGAAGACGATGTCGGCCGCCGGGTCGAGGTCGCCGCCGCCGCCGCCCGAGCGGCGCCCCATCTCGACCATGTGGTCGAGGTGATGGAGCGCATGCAGGTCGGAGCCGCAGATGCCGCAGAGCAGGGTCTTGACCCGCACCTGGCCGGGTCCCGGATCCAGCTCGTCAATGGTGTCGCAAACCAGCTTGCCCGCCCGACGCACGACCGCCCGCATCGTAGTCCTCCCTTATCGTTGCGGGCAGGCTAGGGGATGACGCGGGGGCAACGCCAGAGGCGATGCGCGGCGGTTCAGGCGAGGGCCGCGACGATGTCCGAAACGGTCTCGAACGCGTGGGTCGGGCCATAGGCCTTCAGGGCTTCGGCGTTGGTGTAGCCCCAGGCGACCGCGCCGGTGGCCATGCCGATCTCGCGCGCTGCGTCGATATCCCGGGTCTCGTCGCCGATGCTGAGGGCCTCGGCCGGCCGCGTGCCCATGGCGGCGAGCACCTTCTTGAACTTGCTGGCCTTGCCGAACACCGAGGCGCCGCAGCTGAACCGCGAGACCAGGCCGCACAGCTCCGGGCCCAGCACGATGCGGATGTTCTCCTCGGAGTTGGAGCTGACGATGACGATCTTCGCGCCGGTCGCGTGAATCGCCTTGAGCATCTCCGGCACGCCGCCGAACAGCCGGATGTTGCCGGCGTCGGCCTTCATCATCTTCTGGAAGTGAGCCGCCAGCATCGGCAGCTTCAGGACCGAGACCTTGTGCAGCTTCATCATCTCCCGCGCGCTCTTGCGGCGCAGGTTGTCGAGGTCGCCCCGGTCGATCGGCAGATAGCCGAACCGGCTGGCCATTTTGTCTGAGGCGTCGAGGAACCAGCCCATCGTGTCACCGAGGGTTCCGTCAAAATCGAAGATGATCAGCTTGTAGGCGGGCAAGATTTCATCCTGACACGGATTCAGCGGCAAATCGCGAAACTTGCCCGCTGTTACCCTTTCCCCTAACCGTGCGCGCCGGATTCGTCACTTTCCGAGAGGGTTTCCATGAGCCTCGCGTTCATTTTTCCCGGCCAGGGCAGCCAGGCCGTCGGCATGGGCGCCGAACTGGCCGAAGCGTTCGCCAGCGCCCGCGAGGTGTTTCAGGAAGTCGACGACGCCCTGAACCAGAAGCTGTTCGCCCTGATGAAGGAAGGCCCGGAGGCCGACCTGACCCTGACCGAGAACGCCCAGCCGGCCCTGATGGCGGTCAGCCTGGCGGTGAGCCGCACGCTGGAGAAGGAATTCGGCGTCGCCATCGAGAAGGCCGCCTTCGTGGCCGGCCACTCGCTGGGTGAATACGCCGCCCTGGCCGCCGCCGGCGCGATCAGCCTGTCCGACACTGCCCGCCTGCTGAAGCTGCGTGGTCAGGCCATGCAGCGCGCCGTGCCGGTGGGGCAGGGCGCCATGGCCTCGCTGATCGGACCCAAGACCGACGTGGCGCTGGCCGAGGCCGCCGCCGCGGCGGGCGCCGAGGTCGGCGTCTGCGTCGTGGCCAACGACAACAACAACGGCAACGTGGTGATCTCCGGCGACAAGGCCGGCGTCGACCGCGCCATCGAGAAGGCCAAGGAACTGGGCGCGCGGGCCATTCCGCTGAACGTCTCCGCTCCCTTCCACTGCCCGCTGATGCAGCCGGCCGCCGACGAGATGGCAGAGGCTCTGGCCACCGCCACCATCATCGCCCCGCGCGCGCCGCTGGTCGCCAACGTCACCGCCCGTCCGACCCTGGACCCCGAAGCCATCCGCCGGATGCTGGTCGAGCAGGTCACCGGCCGCGTGCGCTGGCGAGAGAGCATGGCTTGGATGGCTGACGAGGGCGGTGTCACCCGCTTCGCCGAGGCCGGCTCGGGCAAGGTGCTGTCGGGCATGGCCAAGCGCATCGCCCCGGACGCGGAGGCGACCCCGCTGAACACGCCGTCCGATCTGGAAGCGTTCGCGGCCTCGCTCTAACAATCTGGACCCGGCTTCCCGGCGAAGGCCGGGACCCAGATCCAGTCTGGGTATCGCGGGTTTCACCTGGACCCCGGCCTTCGCCGGGGAAGCGGGAAAGGGAAAGAAGAATGTTCGACCTCAGCGGCAAGACCGCCCTCGTCACCGGCGCCACGGGCGGCATCGGCGGCGCCATCGCCCGTTCGCTGCATGCGCAGGGCGCGCATGTCGTGCTTTCGGGCACCCGCGAGGAGGTGCTCGCGACCCTGGCCGGAGAGTTCGGCGAACGGGTCTCGATCGCGCCGGCCAACCTGTCCGATTCGGCCAGCGTCGACGGCCTGGTCGCCAAGGCCGAGGAAGCCGCCGGCGCGCCGCTCGACATCCTGGTCGCCAACGCCGGCATCACCCGCGACGGTCTGATGCTGCGGATGAAGGACGAGGACTGGGAGCAGGTCATCAAGGTGAACCTCGAATCCTACTTCCGACTCTCCCGCGCCGCCCTGAAGGGCATGATGAAGCGCCGCTGGGGCCGGATCATCGGAATCACCTCCGTGGTCGGCGTCACCGGAAACCCGGGCCAGGCCAACTACGCCGCCTCCAAGGCCGGCATGATCGGCTTTTCGAAGGCCCTGGCCCAGGAAGTGGCGTCTCGTAACGTGACGGTGAACACCGTGGCGCCCGGCTTCATCGCCAGCCCGATGACCGACGGCCTCAATGACACGCAACGTGAGGCAATCCTTGGGAAAATCCCGTCCGGCCGCCTCGGCTCGGGCGAGGACGTCGCCGCCGCCTGCGTCTATCTGGCGAGCGAGGAAGGGGCCTACGTCACCGGTCAGACCTTGCACGTGAACGGCGGCATGGCGATGATCTAGGAGAAGCCTCCTGTTCGTCGGCTGGCCGCTGGTCACCCCGAAAGGAACATGGTAGGCGGAGCGCGATTTCCGGTGTCCAGCCTTGGCTGGCGCGGCCACGACAATACCAAAGAGGACCTACAGAATGTCCGACATTCTCGAGCGTGTGCGTAAGATCGTCATCGAGCATCTCGATGCCGACCCTGAAAAGGTCACCGAGAAGGCCAGCTTCATCGACGACCTGGGCGCCGACAGCCTCGACAACGTCGAGCTGGTCATGGCCTTCGAAGAAGAATTCGACATCGAAATTCCCGACGACGCCGCTGAGCATATCCAGACGGTCGGCGACGCCGTGAAGTTCATCACGGAGAAGGTGGGCGGTTGATCCGTCGACCCTAGTCCGTACGATCAGCCGCCGCGCTACCGGGAAACCGGTATGCGCGGCGGTCTTCGTTTGAGCGGCCCGTTGTTCCGGGCCCGGGAGGAGTAGATCCATGCGTCGCGTCGTCGTCACCGGCCTCGGCCTCTTGACCCCGCTCGGCCAGGGCGTGGACATCACCTGGAAGAACCTGCTGGCCGGAATGTCCGGCGCCGGGCGGATCTCCAGCTTCGATCCCGAGGAGTATGGCTGCCAGATCGCCTGCGAAGTGCCGCGGGTCGACGGTCGCGGCGGCGGGGGCCCCGATGTCGAGGGATCCTTCGATCCCAACGGCACCATGGCGCCCAAGGACCAGCGCAAGGTCGACGACTTCATCCTCTACGCCATGGCCGCCGCTGACGAGGCTGTCCGCGACGCAGGTCTGACCGAGATTGACGAGGAAACCAGCTATCGCGCCGGCGTGATGATCGGCTCGGGCATCGGCGGTCTGAACACCATCGCTGAGACGGCGATCGAGCTGCGCGACAAGGGGCCGCGCCGCATCAGCCCCTTCTTCATCCCCTCCGCGCTGATCAACCTCGCCTCAGGCCAGGTCTCGATCCGCTACGGCTTCAAGGGCCCCAACCACTCGGTGGTCACCGCCTGCGCCACCGGCGCCCACGCCATCGGCGACGCGGCCCGGCTGATCAAGTACGGCGACGCCGACATCATGATCGCCGGCGGGGCCGAGGCCTCCATCTGCCCGATCGGCGTCGCCGGCTTCGTCGCCTGCCGCGCCATGGCCACCGACTTCAACGACCGGCCGGAGGCCGCCTCGCGTCCCTACGACAAGGATCGCGGCGGCTTCGTGATGGGTGAGGGCGCTGGCATCCTGGTGCTCGAGGAATATGAACACGCCAAGGCCCGCGGCGCGAAGATCTACGCCGAAGTGGCCGGCTACGGCCTGTCGGGCGACGCCTACCACATCACCGCCCCGTCCGAGGACGGCGACGGCGGCTTCCGGGCCATGAAGG
>JBIKII010000085.1:0-12268 GCA_044361705.1 Caulobacter sp. | reverse complement strand
GCCAACGGGGCCGGCGGCCGGGGCATCGTCACCGCGACGGCGACGGGGACCAACACGGTCACCAACAACGCCGGCGGCGTGATCAGCGCCAACAGCGACGGCATCATCGCGACCTCGACCTCCGGCAACGTAGTGGTGACCACGGCGTCGGCGATCACCTCGACCGGCGATGACGGCATCGAGACCTCGACCGGCGGCGCGGGCACGTCCACCGTCACGGTTGCGGCCAACATCACCGCCGCCGACGACGGCGTGACGGCCACCACCTCGGCTGGCCAGAACACCGTCAACTTCAACGCCGGCGTCATCGACGCGGGCGCCGCCGGCAGCGGCATCGAGGCGTTCACGACCGGCGGCGGCGGCATCACGATCACGGCCCTGGCGGGCACCTCCATCGACGGGTCGGCGGACAACGGCATCATCGCACGGGCCTCCGGACTCACCGACGCCGACATCGTCATCACCTCGGCGGCCGCCATCGGTTCGGTCGGCAACCCGATCGCGACCTATGGCATCTTTGGCTGGAACCAGAGCGCTGGCACGGGTGACGTGACCACGACCAACACCGGCACGGTCTTCGCGGACTGGGTTGGCGTCTTCAGCCAGACCGACGGGTCGGGCGCTGCGACCGTCACCAACTCCGGGGCGGTCACCGGCAACGGCTGGGGCCTCTACAGCTCGTCCGATGCCGGCGCCTCGACCGTGACCAACACCGCCGCCGTGACTGTGGTGGCCCAGGACGCGGTTTCCTCCTACGTCAACAGCGGCGCCGGCGCCTCGCTGGTGACCAACTCGGCGGCCCTGACCTCGACCAACAGTCGCGGGATCAGCACGAGCACCGACGCCGGTGCGAACACCGTCAACAACAACGCCGGCGGCGTGATCAACGCGGGCAGCGACGGCATCTTCGCCGTCTCGAACTCCGGCAACGTCACCGTCACCAACGCGGCGGCGGTCACCTCGACCGGCGCTGACGGTATCCAGACCAGCACGGCGGTTGCGGGAACCTCGTCGGTGACGAACTCGGCGGCCATCACCGCCGCCGGTCGCGGCATCCTCACCGCCACCAACGGAAGCGGGACGAACACCGTCGCCAACAACGCCTGCGGCGTGCTCAACGCGGGCGTCGACGGCATCAACGCCTCGTCGGCCACGGGCAACGTGGTCGTCACCAACGCCGCGGCGATCACCGCCGGCGACGAGGGCATCCAGACCGTTACCGCCGACGCCGGCACGTCCTCGGTGACCAACTCGGCGGCCATCACGGCGGCCGGAAACGGCATCCAGACCGCTACCGGCGCGACGGGCTCCAACACGGTTGTCAACTCCGGGGTTCTGAGCGCTGGCGGCTGGGGCATCACGGCTCTGGCCAGCGCTGGCGCTGTCTCGATCACCAACACCGGCGCCATCACGGCGGGCGGCGAAGGCATCGAGGCCGACACCGGCTCTGGCGCGATCGTCATCGGCAACACCGCGACCATCCTGGCGACGCTCGACGGCATCAACGCCTCGGCCAACGGCGGCGCGGTGACCGTGACCACGAGCGGCACGGTGACCTCCACCACCCAGGACGGCATCCAGGCCAGCGCGGGCGGCGGAACGCTTCTCGTGACCAACAACGCGGTGGTCACGGCTGACGACAACGCCATCGTGACGTCCAACAGCGGCACGGGCACGACCACGGTCAACGTCAACGCCAACCTCAGCGGCTCGGCCGCGGCCGGTTTCGCGGGCATCAACACCGCGACGACGGGCACGGGGGCGACCACGATCAACGTCGCCAACGGCGTCACGGTCGCGGGCAACAACGGCAGCGGCATCCGCACCGCCACCAACGGCGGCGCGGTCACCGTGAACGTCGGCGCGGGCGGCACGGGCGCGCTGGTGACCAGCATCGGCGCCGGCGCGAACAGCTGGGTTGTCGACATGGGCAACACCGGCGCCAGCACCACCACGCTGAACATCAACGCCAACTCGGTGGTCCGCTCCACGGACAACACCACCACCGGCTACGATGACGCTGTGATCCGGGGCACCGGCGGCACCTTCGTCATCAACAACGGCGGTCGGGTGAACGGGCGGGTGAGCTTCAGCGGCGCTACCGCCGTGACGTTCAACAACACCTCGTTCTTCAGCTGGCACACCACCGGCGCCAGCGTGTTCAGCGCCGGGGCCGACACCCTGAACAACACCGGTTCGATCTTCACCAACGCCGGTGCGGTGGCCACGTCCTTCGACTTCGGGGCCGGGGCGGATGTGTTCAACAACTCCGGCCTGCTGGTTGTCGGCGAACCGGCCCAGGGCGCCGCGACCCTGACGGTCACGGGACTGGAGACCTGGAACAACTCCGGTCGCATCGTGTTCGGCAGCGCCGGCACCACGATTACGGCGGCGTCCGACGGCTTCACCAACGACCGCATCGTGTCGACGACGGCCACGACGTTCACCGGCTCCGGCTCCAGCCGCCTCGTGATGGACGCCAACCTGGCGGAGATCACGCAGAACGGCTGCGGCGCCCTCACTGCGGCCGACTGTTTCGGCCTGGTCAACGGCACCACGGCCGGCAGCACCCAGATCCTGGTCAACGACGTCAGCCTGAACGTCTTCGGGGCCTTCAACCCGGACGGCATGGTTGTGGTCGATGTGTCCGGCGCCGGCGCGACGGGGGCGACCCACTTCGTCCTCGACCCGACCTCCGACTTCTGGCGTGCGGACCTCAACTCGGCCGACGGCGTCATGGACAAGGGCCTGTTCTTCTATGACCTGACCCTGAACCTGAACAAACAACACGTCATCGTCGGCCTGCCCGACGGGGAAGCGTTCGAGTTCACGACCATGGGCCAGGCCGCCCAGTCCGCCTGGTACTCCACCACCGGCACCTGGCTCGACCGTCAGGCTGATCTGCGCGATCAGCTGGGCGACTCCGAACCCGGCGCGGGCGTCTGGATGAAGATCACCGGCAACGTGGCCGAGCGTGACCTGATCAACTCCTACGAGCTGTTCGGCGTGACCTACAACTTCGACACCAGCTACGACCAGCAGACCATCTCGCTGATCGGCGGCCTGGACTTCGTCGGGGCCAGCACGGCGGACACCTCCTGGGTGGTCGGCGGCATGGTCGGCTACATCGACAGCGACGTGAACTTCAACGCCTCGCCGACGATGGCCTCCATGGAAGGCGCGGTGTTCGGCCTCTACGGCACCTACGTCACCGGCGCCTGGTTCGTCGACGGCATCGTCGCGATGAACAGCATGGACCTGGACTACCAGGCTCCGACGCTGGCTCCCGCGGGCAGCAACATCTTCGCCAGCGAAGTGAACAGCACCGGCTTCCAGATCGAAGGCGGCTACAAGCTGGCCCTCGGCGAGACCACCTCGCTCGAGCCGCTGGCCAGCGTGTCCTACGTCAAGACCGACATCGACGCGATCGATGTCCCGGGCGCGACGATCAACTGGGACGAGCAGACCAGCTTCCGCGGCAGCCTCGGCGCTCGCCTGAGCACCCTGGTGTCCACGGACCGCTTCGACGCCCGCTTCGGGATCACGGCCCGCGCCTGGAACGAGTTCGAGGGTGAGAACGTCCTGACCATCGACAACCTCGGTCCGGACCTGACCCTGACCGACGACTTCTCCGGCTCGTTCGGTGAAGTCCAGGGCACCATCAACCTGTTCAGCAACGAGGCCGCCTTCTCGGCCTTCCTGAACGCCGGTGTGAAGTTCAAGGATGACTACCAGTCGACGGACGCCACGCTCGGCTTCCGCTGGCGCTGGTAGTCCGCCAGGACATCCGGAGCGGGCCGGTCGCAAGACCGGCCCGTTTCCGTTTCCGCCGGACCCCCTCAAACTGACCCCGCCGCAGCCCGGCTCGATCCTGCCCGGGCTTCGGTCCTTGCCTGAAGAGACAATCACCATGGCCAAGGCCCCTGCCTCTCCGAAGACCGAACCAACGATGGACCTGCGCTACGAGGACCGTCTGGACCTGGTCGAAACCTTCGCCGACAACGTCCAGCGCATGAGCTTCGACGGACGGACGATGCGGATCGAGTTCTGCGTCCGCCGGGCCGACGAGCCGCAGCCCAAGGGCAAGGGCAAGACCGGCCGGGCTGTCCCCGTCGTTCGCCTTGTCCTCGATCTCGAAGGCGCCGTAGACCTGTTCAACAAGATCAACAGCCTGCAGGCTGCGATGCAGAACCTCGGCGTGATCAAGACCCAGCCCCGCGAGGGCTGATGCCCCCGGGACCGGAGCCAACCATGCGTATTCTGATCCTCGCCGCCGCCATCGCCGCCCTCGGCGCCAGCGCGCCCGCCGCCCAGACCCCGACGGCCCGTCCGCCCGGGCCGCCCGCGCCGGCCGTGCCCGCCGAGCCCCTGGGCCCGCCCCGCGCCTTCGTCGGCTACACCCAACCCGATATCGGGGCGAGCGCCTGCCGGACGGTCAATCCCGGCCAGACCGCCTGCACCGTCCCGGGGATGACCGCGGGCCGATACCTGATCGAGGCCTCGGGCACGTCCACCGCCAACACGGCCGGCGCGGTCCAGAAGCTGACCATCATCGTCGGGTCGACCGGCTGCGGTACGGCCGATCGTCGCCCGACGGCGGCCAATCCCTGGCCGGCCGGGGCCGCCAAGACCATCCGGCTGCAGTGTGAGGTCGAGATCCTGACCGATCGGCCGCTGACCGTCACCGCGGTCTACGCCGATGACAAGGCGACCAAGGCCGCGACCGGCCCGACGCTGGTCGTCAAGCGCCTGGCCTGGGACGGGGTCCTGTCGGTCCGCGTCGGCTCGCCCAAGCAGGACTGACCCACGGGGCGCAACCGGCCGTCGGCGCGCGTGGTTTCGCGCGCCCGCACTTGCCAGTCCGCGCCGGATCGGTGATTGCCTTGCGGCGGGCGTTGTCTGCCTGTCTGTAAGGGACCTGTCGATGATTTCGCTTGAAGACGCCCGCATCTGCGTCCTGGGTCTTGGCTACGTCGGCCTTCCGCTGGCCGCCGCCTTCGGCAAGCATTTCGACACCGTCGGCTACGACCTCGACGTCGGCCGGATCGATGAACTGCGCCGCGGCCACGACCGCACGCTCGAGGTCGACGCCGATGAGCTGGCGGCCTCGCCGAAACTTCGCTTCAGCGCCGACCCGGCCGATCTGGGCGGCCGCAACATCTTCGTCGTCACCGTCCCCACGCCGATCGACCAGGCGCGGCGTCCGGACCTGGGCGCCATCTCCGCCGCCAGCCGGGCCATCGCCGCCCACCTGACCCCCGGCGCCGTGGTGATCTACGAGAGCACCGTCTATCCCGGCTGCACCGAGGAGGTCTGCGTGCCGATCCTCGAGCGGATCTCCGGCCTGACCTACAACCGCGACTTCTTCTGCGGCTACAGCCCTGAGCGCGCCAATCCCGGCGACCGCGAGCACCGGCTGACGACCATCACCAAGGTCACCGCCGGCTCGACGCCCGAGGCGGCGAAGCTGGTCGACGCCCTCTACTCGGCCGTGGTGCCCGCCGGCACCCACCTGGCAAGCTCGATCGCCGTAGCCGAGGCGGCCAAGGTGATCGAGAACACGCAGCGGGACCTGAACATCGCGCTGATCAACGAGTTTGCGATGATCTTCAACCGGCTCGGCATCGATACGCTGGAGGTGCTCCAGGCGGCCGGCACCAAGTGGAACTTCCTGCCCTTCCGGCCGGGCCTGGTCGGAGGCCACTGCATCGGCGTCGACCCCTACTACCTGACGCACAAGGCCCAGGAGCTGGGCTATCACCCGGAGGTCATCCTCGCCGGTCGACGGATCAACGACGGCATGGGCGCCTATGTCGCCGACCGCGTCCTGCGTCTGATGGTGCGCAAGAAGATCAACCCGGTCGGCGCCCGCGCGCTCGTGCTGGGTCTGGCCTTCAAGGAGAACTGCCCGGACCTGCGCAACACAAAGGTCGTGGACATCGTCACCGAGCTGGCCGAGCACTCGATGACGGTCGATATCCATGACCCCTGGGTCGACGCCGACGAGGCGCGCCACGAGTACGGGGTCGAGCTGACCGCGGCGCCGAAGGCCGGCGACTACGACGTCGTTATCCTCGCCGTCGCCCACCACCAGTTCACCGACCTTGGCGCGGCCGGCGTCCGCGCCTTCGGCAAGGACCCGTCCGTGCTATACGACGTCAAGTCGGCCTTGCCGCGCGAGGCGGTCGACGGCCGCCTCTGATCCAGACGAAGAGTAGTCCCATGAAGGTTATGGTCACCGGGTCCGCCGGTTTCATCGGCTCGGCGACGACGCTGCGCCTGCTCGAGCGCGGCGACACCGTCATCGGCGTCGACTGCCTGAACGACTACTACGACCCGGCGCTGAAGCGCGCCCGGCTGGCGCGGCACATCGACCATCCCAACTACGTCCAGCTGACCATCGACCTTGCCGACCGCGCGGCGATCGAAGCGGCCTTCGCCGAGCACCGGCCCAACCGGGTGATCAACCTGGCGGCCCAGGCCGGCGTGCGCTACGCCGCCGAGAACCCGCACATCTATGTGCAGAGCAACGTCACGGGCTTCCTGCACATTCTCGAGGGCTGCCGTCATAACGGCGTCGAGCACCTGGTGTTCGCCTCGACCAGCTCGGTCTACGGCGCCAATACCGCCATGCCCTTCTCCGAGCACCAGAGCACCGAGCACCCGCTGACCCTCTACGCGGCAACCAAGAAGGCCAACGAGCAGATGGCGCACAGCTACGCCAACCTGTTCGACATTCCCTGCACGGGCCTGCGCTTCTTCACCGTCTACGGCCCCTGGGGCCGGCCGGACATGGCGCTGTTCCTGTTCACCAAGGCGATCCTGGCCGGCGAGCCGATCAAGGTCTTCAACCACGGCAAGCACAGCCGCAGCTTCACCTATGTCGACGACATCGTCGAAGGCGTGATCCGCGCGCTGGACAACCCCCCGGGCAAGAACCCCGACTGGGACGGCCAGAAGCCCGACCCCGCGACCAGCGGCGCCGGCCCCTACCGCATCTTCAACATCGGGGCGGAGGAGCAGGTCGAGCTGCTACGCTACATCGAGGTGCTGGAAGAGTGCCTGGGCAAGAAGGCGATCATGCAGATGCTGCCCCTGCAGCCCGGCGACGTGCCCGACACGGTGGCCGACGTCAGCGAGCTGCAGAACATCGTCGGCTACAAGCCGCGCGTGACGGTCGAGGAAGGTGTGAAGAACTTCGTCGAGTGGTACCGCGGGTACAACGGCATCAAGTGAGGGCCTGACGGAGACATGCACTTCAGTGCGTGTCTCCGACCGATGCCCTACCCCCGCTCCAGCCAGGCCACGATCCTCTCGGCCGCCTCCACCGGTGACAACGTCGTGGTGTCCACCGTCAGCTCGGCGTTCTCCGGCGCCTCATAGGGGCTGTCGATGCCTGTGAAGTTCTTCAGGTCGCCGGCCCGGGCCTTCTTGTAGAGGCCCTTGACGTCGCGCTCTTCGGCCACGGCCAGGGGGGTCTCGACGTAGACCTCGACGAACTCGCCGTCCTCCAGCATCTCGCGCGCCATGCGGCGCTCGGCGCGGAAGGGGCTGATGAAGGCGGTCAGCACGATCAGCCCGGCATCGACCATCAGCTTGCTGACCTCAGCCACCCGGCGGATGTTCTCGACGCGGTCCTCCTCGGTGAAGCCCAGGTCCTTGTTCAGGCCATGGCGGACGTTGTCGCCGTCCAGCAGGTAGGTGTGACGGCCCAGGGCGTGCAGGCGTTTCTCGACCAGGTTGGCGATCGTCGACTTGCCGGCGCCGCTGAGGCCCGTGAACCAGACGACGCGGCCCTTCTGGCCCTTCTGGGCGGCGCGGGCCTCCTTGTGAACGTCGGTAGCCTGCCAGTGGATGTTGTCGGCCCGGCGCAGCGCGAAGTGCAGCATGCCGGCCCCGACCGTCCGGTTGCTCAGCCGGTCGATCAGGATGAAGCCGCCCAGGTCACGGTTGGTCGCATAGGCCTCGAACGGAATCGCCCGGTCGAGCGAGAGGTTGCAGACGCCGATCTCGTTGAGCTCCAGCCGCTTGGCGGCGATGTGCTCCAGCGTGTTCACCTGCACCCGGTACTTGGGCTCTGTGATGGTGGCGGTCACGGTCTGGGCCCCGATCTTCATCAGATAGGGCCGGCCGGGCAGCATCGGCTCGTCGTCCATCCAGACGAGGGTGGTCTCGAACTGGTTGGCGACGGGCGAGGGATCATCGGCGATGACCAGTACGTCGCCACGCGAGATGTCGACCTCGTCGGTCAGGGTGATGGTCACCGACTGGCCGGCCTGGGCGCTGTCCAGGTCGCCCGGCAGCACGACGATCCGCGCCACGCGGCTCTCGCGGCCGGACGGCAGCACCTTGACCCGGTCGCCCGGCTTCACCGTCCCGGCGGCGATCTGGCCGCTGAAGCCGCGGAAGTCGAGGTTAGGGCGGTTGACCCACTGCACCGGCATCCGGAACGGCTTGCCCGGCAGTTCGTCCTCGACCTCGATGGACTCCAGCCAGCGCATCAGCGGCGGCCCGTCGTACCATGGGGCGGCGGCGCTCTGCTCGGTGATGTTCTGGCCGTCCAGCGCGCTCATCGGAATGGCGGTGAAGTCGGTCAGGCCGATCAGGTTGGCGAAGTCGCGGTACTCGGCGACGATGCTGTCGAAGATCGACTGGTCCCAGTCGACCAGGTCCATCTTGTTGACCGCTACGACGACCTTTCTGATGCCCAGCAGGTTGACGAGGTAGCTGTGGCGGCGGGTCTGGGTCAGCACGCCGCGGCGGGCGTCGATCAGCACCACGGCGGCGTCGGCGGTCGAGGCGCCGGTGACCATGTTGCGGGTGTACTGCTCGTGGCCGGGGGTGTCGGCGACGATGAACTTGCGATGGTCGGTGGCGAAGAAGCGGTAGGCGACATCGATGGTGATGCCCTGCTCCCGCTCGGCGGCCAGACCGTCGACCAGCAGCGCGAAGTCGATCGCCCCGCCCTGGGTGCCGACCTTCTTGCTGTCGGCCTCCAGCGCCGCCAGCTGGTCCTCGAAGATCATCTTGCTGTCGTAGAGCAGCCGCCCGATCAGGGTCGACTTGCCGTCGTCGACGCTGCCGCAGGTGATGAAGCGCAGCAGCGTCTTGTGCTGATGCTGGTGCAGGTAGGCGTCGATGTCCGTCTCGATGAGATCGGCGGGCTTGTAGGCGCTCATCAGAAGTAGCCCTCCTGCTTCTTCTTCTCCATCGAGGCGGCCTGGTCGTGGTCGATGACCCGCCCCTGGCGCTCGCTGGTGGTGGTGAGCAGCATCTCCTGGATGATCTCGGGCAGGGTGGCGGCCGTGCTCTCCACCGCGCCGGTCAGCGGGTAGCAGCCCAGGGTGCGGAACCGCACCGATCTCATCCGGGGCGTCTCGCCGGGGTTCAGTCTGAACCGGTCGTCGTCGACCATGATCAGCGTCCCGTCACGCTCCACCACCGGCCGGACGCCGGCGAAGTAGAGCGGCACGATGGGGATGCTCTCCAGATGGATGTATTGCCAGATGTCCAGCTCGGTCCAGTTGGAGATCGGGAACACCCGGATGCTCTCACCCTTGTTCTTGCGGGCGTTGTAGAGGCGCCAGAGCTCCGGCCGCTGGTTCTTCGGGTCCCAGCGCTGCTCGGCCGAGCGGAACGAGAAGATGCGCTCCTTGGCCCGGCTCTTCTCCTCGTCGCGCCGCGCGCCGCCAAAGGCCGCGTCGAAGCCGTACTTTTCCAGGGCCTGCTTGAGGCCCACGGTCTTCCACAGGTCGGTGTGGGCGGGGCCGTGGTCGAAGGGGTTGATGCCGGCCGCCTCGGCTTCGGGGTTCTTGTGGACCAGCAGGTCGACGCCCAGCTCGCGGGCCATTCGCGCCCGCATCTCGTACATGGCCTGGAACTTCCAGGTGGTGTCCACGTGCAGCAGCGGGAAGGGCGGCTTGCTCGGATAGAAGGCCTTCGCCGCCAGGTGCAGCATGACCGCGCTGTCCTTGCCGATCGAATAGAGCATCACAGGGCGGTCGGCCTCGGCCACCACCTCGCGCATGATGTGGATGCTCTCGGCCTCCAGCCGCTGCAGGTGGGTCAGGCGGGCAGGCGAGAGGGTCGCGCTCATGGTCTCATCGGATCGGGGGCCGCGCGCGGACGCAAGGACGGTGGACGTCTCGGAAGTCATGCAGAACTCCTGAAGTCGCCGCGCCAGCGACGAGCCTTCCTTCACCTTGGCAAGTACGGAAGGGGCAGGGCCGGCGCAAGGCGGCGAACCCTTCGGGCGGAGTCAGAATAACTGAAAGGCCTCATCCCGTCCCGCCCCAGGCGCGGTCGAGGGCCCTCGCCGCCGAGACGATATGATACAGCGAACTGGCCGGGGCCGCCTCCTCGACGAAGGTCCCGTCCGGAAGAAGCCGGTCGCGCCAGACGCCGGCGACGGGGCCGTCGAGGAACCGGCGCAGGCCTTCCATGGCCGACGGGATGTCGGCCTCGCGCCCGGCGACGGCATGGGCGTGCAGCCGCTCGGTCTGGGCCCACAGGCGGGCCGATCTGTCCCGGGGCGACAGATCGCGGCCCAGGCTGGAGATGGCCACGCCCCGGTCAACGCCGCGGCCCTCGCCGATCTCGATCAGCCGACGGGCGGCCCCCTCGTCCGCGCCATGGTTCAGCAGCAGCCAGCCCCACTCCAGCTGGTGACCTGGCTCGACCTCGGCGTCGCCCCGCCGCGTCCAGTCCGGGTCGTACTGCTCGCAGAGCGCGCCGGTCGCGGGGTCGATCATCCGGGTCAGGGCCGAGGTGGCGATGGCGTCGGCGAGCGCGGCCCAGCCGGGCTCGTGGCTGACCCGGGTCCAGGCCTGGGCGGCCTCGAACATGTGCATCATCGGGTTGGCCTGCAGCGCGCCCCGCTCCGGGACGCCGCCATCGGCGCGCAGGATGCCGGCAGACAGAAGCGCCTCGCGCAGACGCACGGCCCGGGCCTCGAAGTCGCCGCCGAAGGTCTCGTGCGCGGCGGACAGGGCCAGCAGCACGAAGGCCTGCTCGTAGGGCGCGGGGGTGTCGTCGATCAGGCGGCCATCAGCGTCCGCGAGGATGCCGAAGAGGCCATCGGGGCGGGCGTAACGGTTCAGGGCCTCGACGCCATGCGTCACCGCGTCCCGCCAGGGCCCCGTCCAGCCGAGGCCGCCGGCGGCGGCGAACACCCAGGTCTGCCGGGCCACAACCCGCATCCGGCGCGCGGCTTCCACGGCGCGGCCGGCCTGGTCGATCCGTTCGAAGAAGCCGCCACGCGGATGGTCGGTCCCGACGTTCCACCACAGCGGCAACGCATGGTCGAGCAACCAGCTCTTCAGCTGGTTATTCAGGTCGTGGATGGCGGGCGGAACAGACACAACCCCTTTTTCTCCGATGCGCGGATGATATGGAAGAACCATGTCCCAGCCACACCGCCGCTTCGCCGTCATCTTCGACCGCGACGGCGTGCTGAACGTCGATACGGGCTATGCCTTCGACCCCGCCAGGCTGGAGTGGATGCCCGGCGCCCGGGCCGCCGTGGCGCGTGTGAATCGCGCCGGCGCGGTCGCGGTGATCACCACCAACCAGTCGGGCATCGGTCGCGGCTACTACACCGAAGACCAGATGAACGCATTTCATGCCGAGATGCTGCGCCAGCTGGCCGCCGAGGGCGGGCGGATCGACCGCATCTACTTCGCGCCCCACCACGAGGACGCGCCGGAGGCTCGCTACCGGGTCGCCAATCACCCCGACCGCAAGCCCAACCCTGGCATGCTGCTCAAGGCGCTGGCCGACTTCGCGGTGGCGCCCTCGGACGCGATCATGATCGGCGACAAGGAGTCCGACATGGAGGCAGCCCGCCGCGCCGGCGTCGCGGGCTTCCTCTATCGCGACGGCGACCTGGACGCCTTCGTCGCCGGACGTCTGGCCGCGCTCATGGGCAAGGATGTGTCCTGAAAACGCACCCCGGCGGCTTCCACCGTGCCGGGATACGCGTTAGGCAGGGACAATCCTTTCCTTCGCGGAACCCGCCTCCGACATGACCGACCGCTCGCTCCCGCGCGCCGCGCGCTCCTCGCTCGACCTGATCGGCAATACGCCCATGGTCGAGGTGACCCATATCGACACCGGTCTCTGCCGGCTGTTCCTCAAGCTCGAGAACCAGAACCCCGGCGGCTCGATCAAGGACCGCATCGCCCTGTCGATGATCGACGCGGCGGAGCGGGACGGCAGCCTCAAGCCCGGCGGGACGATCATCGAGGCCACGGCCGGCAACACGGGTCTG
>JBIKII010000109.1:0-10895 GCA_044361705.1 Caulobacter sp. | reverse complement strand
GCGTCAAGGGGTTCAACCTGATCCTGGTGGTGCCCGACAAGATGGCGCGGGAAAAGATCCTGCACCTGCGGGCCATGGGCGTGGACGTGCGGATCACCCGCTCCGACGTCGGCAAGGGTCACCCGGAATACTACCAGGACATGGCCCAGACGATCGCCCAGCAGACCGGCGGCTTCTTCGTCAACCAGTTCGAGAACCCGGCCAATCCCCTGGCCCATGAACAGACCACCGGCCCGGAAATCCTCACCCAGATGGAGGGCGACATCGACGCCATGGTTGTGGGCGTCGGGTCGGGCGGCACGCTGACGGGTCTCGGCCGCTTCTTCCGGAAGGCTTCGCCCAAGACGAAGATGATCCTGGCCGATCCGAAGGGCTCGATCCTCTACGACTACGTCAACACCGGAACCTACGGCGAGGCCGGCAGCTGGATCGTCGAGGGCATCGGCGAGGATTTCATCCCCGACAACGCCCAGATGGACCTGGTCGCCAAGGCCTACGAGATCACCGACCGCGAGAGCGTCGAAACGGCCCGCGAGCTGCTGGAGAAGGAGGGGATCCTGGCCGGCTCCTCCTCCGGCACCCTGCTGGCGGCGGCGCTGAGGTACTGTCGCGAACAGACCGAGCCGCAGCGGGTGGCGACCTTCGTCTGCGATACGGGCGGCAAGTACCTGACCAAGATGTTCAATGACATGTGGGTGGCCGCCCACGGTTTCGAGGACCGCCCGAAGTACGGCGATCTGCGCGACCTGATCGCCCGCGACTTCTCCGAGGGCGGGGTGATCGCCGCCGGGCCGGACGACAGCCTGCTGACGGCCTACAACCGCATGCGGGCGGCCGACATCAGCCAGCTGCCGGTCATCGACCAGGGCCGGCTGGTGGGCATCCTCGACGAAAGCGACATTCTGAATGCCGTCGGCCCGCGCGAGGGGCGCGCCGACCGGTTTGGCCAGAAGGTCTCGGCCGCCATGACCCGCGACGTCCACACCCTGCAGGTCGGCGAGGCGCTGGAGAACCTGAACCCCGTGTTCGAGCGCGACCAGGTGGCGGTGGTCATGGACGGTGACAAGCTGGTCGGCCTGATCACCAAGGTCGACCTCATCAATCACCTGCGGCGTACGGCCTAGGCAGCGCTGGAACGGATCTGGACATGACAACCGACGGCAAGAACCGCCTGGCCTTCGCCACCCGCACCATCCACGGCGGCCAGAGCCATGACCCGACCACCGGGGCGGTGATGGTCCCGATCTACGCCACCTCGACCTACGCCCAGGAGAGCCCGGGCGTGCACAAGGGCTTCGAGTACGCGCGCAGCCAGAACCCGACCCGCTTCGCGTTCGAGCGCTGCGTCGCCGACCTGGAGAGCGGGACGAAGGCTTTCGCCTTCGCTTCGGGCCTCGCGGCGGCGGCCACGGTGCTGGAGATGCTCGACAGCGGCGCGCATGTCATCGCCAGCGATGACCTCTACGGCGGCAGCTACCGGCTGTTCGAGCGGGTGAAGAAGCGGTCGGCGGGCCTGTCGTTCAGCTTCGTCGACATGACCGACGTGGCCAACATCGAGGCGGCGATCCGTCCCGAGACGAAGATGATCTGGGTCGAGACCCCGACCAACCCGACCCTGCGGCTGGTGGACCTGGAGGCCGTCGCCGCCCTGGCCGGCAGGCACGGCCTGATCACCGTCGCCGACAACACCTTCGCCAGCCCCTATGTGCAACGGCCGCTGGAGCGGGGCTTCGACCTCGTCCTGCACTCGACCACCAAGTACCTGAACGGCCATTCGGACATGGTCGGCGGCGTGGTGGCGGTGGGCGAGAACGCCGAGGTGCGCGACCAGCTGACCTTCCTGCAGAACGCGGTCGGCGCCATCTCCGGCCCGTTCGACAGCTTCCTGGCGCTGCGGGGCCTCAAGACCCTGGCGCTGCGGATGGAGCGTCACTGCCAGAGCGCCCTGCGCATCGCGCAGTGGCTGGAAGCCCGCCCCGACGTGAAACGCGTGATCTACCCCGGCCTCGCCAGCCATCCGCAGCACGACCTGGCCAAGCGCCAGATGAACGGCTTTGGCGGCATCATCTCGGTCGAGATCGACGGCGACCTCGCCCGCGCGAAGCGGGTGCTGGAGCGGACGCAGCTCTTCACCCTCGCCGAGTCGCTGGGCGGGGTCGAAAGCCTGATCGAGCACCCGGCGATCATGACCCACGCCTCGATCCCGCCCGAGCAGCGGACGGCGATCGGGATCAGCGATACCCTGCTCAGGCTTTCGGTGGGGATTGAGGATTGCTCGGATCTGATTTCCGACCTCGACCAGGCCTTTTCAGCCTGAACAGGGGCCTGTCCGGGATGGGCGCGGACTGGTCGACCGCGCTGGATGGCCGCGGCGGAGCCAGCACCCTGACCGGGTCCTCCGCCAACAGGTGAGCGGACAGCATCAGGTCGGTCCTGACCGCCGAGACGTCCTCGCGGGCCACCCAGACCCGTATGGCCGCCTGGGCGAAAGCCTCGGTCAGGTCGATCACCTCGATCAGCGGCGGCGGGTCCTTTCGGACCCGCTCATCGGCGTCCACCCGCTCCCGCAGGCGCTGCAGCACCGCGATGATGTCGGCCTTGAGCGGGACCTTGAACAGCACGTCGACCCGCCGCCTGCGATGGGTGCTGTAGTTCAGGATCACATCACCGAAGACCTTGCCGTTGGGGATCACCACCTTGATGTTGTCCGGCGTCGCCAGTTCCGTGACCAGCAGATCCAGCGTCTTGACCGTGCCGATACGGCCGGCGCTCTCGATCAGGTCGCCGACACGGTAGGGACGGAAGATCAGGATCATCACACCGGCGGCGATGTTCGACAGCGCGCCCTGAAGCGCCAGGCCGATCGCCAGGGACGCGGCGGTCAGCACGGCGATGATCGAGGTCGCCTGCACGCCCAGCTGCTGCAGGACCGCCACCAGCCCCATGGCCAGGATGCCGAAACGGACCACCGATCCGACAAAGTTCTGCAGGGTCGGATCCGGCGTCGAGCGCCGCGAATGCAGCCGGCCGATGGCGGCCTGAACGACTTTCGACGCCCAGCCGGAGATCCAGATCGCCAGGACCAGGATGATCGACGCGGCGACGAGATTCACGGCAAGCTGGCCGCCCACGTCGCCGAGCTTGGCCAGGAAGGTCTCCCAGGCCGTAAGGTGCTGGATCAGTTGCGGATCGACCGCCTTGGGCAGAGTGTTCATTCAGACGGCATGGCCGGTTGGGGTGCGGTTCGTCAACGGGCCCCGCTTATCCGGGTTCCCGGCAACAACCGGTTACAGGGTTTGTGTCGAAATACCCGTCCGCCTTGGCTAGGAGCGCGCCCATGAGCATCGCCTTCATCGACCTCGCCGCGCAGCAGCGCCGGATCCGCGACCGCCTCGACGCCGCCATCGGCCGGGTGCTCGATCACGGCGGCTATGTCATGGGGCCAGAGGTCCGCGAGTTCGAGGCGAAGCTGGCCGCGTTCGGCCAGGCGCCGCTGTCGCTTAGCTGCGCCAACGGCACCGACGCCATCGCCCTGCCGCTGATGGCCTGGGGGATCGGCGCGGGCGACGCGGTGTTCTGCCCGTCCTTCACCTTCACGGCGACGCCGGAAGTCGTGCCCTGGGTGGGCGCGACGCCGGTGTTCGTCGATGTCCTGCCCGACACCTGCAACCTCGACCCGGCCAAGCTGGAAGCCGCCATCGTGGCGGTGCAGGCGGCCGGTACGCTGAAGCCCGCCGTGGTCATCGCCGTCGACCTGTTCGGCCAGCCGGCGGACTACCCGGCCCTGCGCGCCATCTGCGACCGCCATGGCCTGAAGCTGATCAGCGACTCGGCCCAGGGCTTCGGCTGCACCCTGGACGGCAAGCATCCGATCCACTGGGCGGACGTGGCCACCACCAGCTTCTTTCCGGCCAAGCCGCTGGGCTGCTACGGCGACGGCGGGGCGGTGATCTGCAAGGACCAGGCGCTCTGGGACCTGATGGACAGCTACCGCGTGCACGGCAAGGCGGTCGCCGCCGACCTGAACGGCCGGGTGTTCGAGCATGAGTCCAAGTACCTCAACGCCCGTATCGGCATGAACTCGCGGCTGGACTCGATCCAGGCCGCCATCCTGCTCGAGAAGCTGGCCATCTTCGCCGAAGAGATTGTGATGCGGCAGGCGGTCGCCGACCGCTACGCCCAGGGCCTTAAGGGCGCCGTGGCCGCGACCCCGACGGTGATCGCCGGCGGCCAGTCGGTCTGGGCCCAGTACGTCATCGAGCACGACAACCGCGACGGTCTCGCCGCGCACCTGAAGACCCAGGGCGTGCCGACCGCCGTCTACTATCCGGTGCCGATGCATGTGCAGGAGCCCTACGCCCACTTCCCGCAAGGCGTCGGCGGCCTGCCGGTGACCGAGGCCCTGGCCGGCCGGGTCCTGGCCCTGCCGATGCACCCCTACATGGACGTCGAAACCCAGGACCGCATCATCGCGGCGGTGACGGGCTTCAACGGCTGAACAGGAAGCTCGGCCGGATCAGGCCGCCGACGCCGATCTCGTTGACGGGGTGATCGCGAACGATCTCGATGGCCAGCAGGTTCTCGCCCGCTGTCGCGCCCGGGAGGGCGAAGATGACCGGGACCGAGAACCGCCGCCCGCTGTCGCCGATCCGCCTGCCGTTCAGCCACACCGTCGCCCGGTCGTCGAAGCCGCCGAGGAACAGGTTGATCGACCCTCCCGCTTCCGCCTCGGTCAGGGTGAAGCGATGGCGATACCAGACCGTCCGGCCGGCCAGCCTCTGGGCGTCCCAGGTCGAGGCGAAGGTCGAGGTCAGGGGCCAGGCCGAGTCGTCGAAGGCCGGGTCCTGGTAATCGCCGTCCCCGAAGGCGGTCTTCAGCCGGTCGGGCAGGGGTTGCAGCACCTGATGGCGGGCGGCCTCGCGCACGAAGGGGCCGATGAACCGCTCCAGATAGACCGGCGCCTCCCGGGCCACGATGTCGGGATTGCGCGCGTGGTAGAATCCCCACGCCGTGTGCATGGCGTAATAGCGCTCAAGCGCAGTCTTGAAGTCGAAGCGGTTCGCCGCCGCGTGATAGGCGAGATAGAGGTCCAGCAGATCGACCCCTGACCGGAAGTAGGCGATGCGCTCCTTCTCGGCGGGCAGTCTGGCCAGGCGCTCGGCCTCGCTGATGTCCGCCTGCGCCGCCGCCACGAAGGCCTGGTCGAAGATCAGCGGAATGGCGTGATAGGACCCCGCCTCCTGGCCGGCCGCGCGTTGCGTCTCGGTCAGGCGAAGCAGGTAGCGCCGCATCGGCTCGGCGCCGTCGCCGAAGGCCTTGGCGCAGTAGTCATCGAGCAGGGTCCGCCAGTCCTGTGACGCGTCCCAGGCCAGCTGCATGAACAGCCAGTCGCTCGGGCCGTTGACGCCCCAGGCCTTGGTCGCCTCGATGTTGAGGCCCTCGACCCCGGCGTCGCGATAGTAGGCCAGCTCCTCGCCCCAGATCGCCAGCTTGGAATAGGGCAGCATGTTCTCGGCCAGGTTCCAGTTATAGCCCCGGTAGAGCATGGGGTTGCCCTGGCGCCGGGCCAGCGTCGCCCACTGGTCGAACACCGTCCGATAGAGGGGCTGGCTGCGCGACGTCCCGTCGGTCAGGGCGTGGTAGCGCGAGAAGTTGATGGGCGCGAAGATCACCGCCACGCGCGGATCCGGCGTGTATCGGCCCGGATAGCCCTGGTGCGAGCCGTAGGAATAGAAGCCCAGGTGAACGTTCGGATAGGCCGGCCCCAGCGCCGCCAGCACGTCGTTGGCCAGCTTGACCAGAAGGTCGGTCTGGTCGGGCTCCCCGGTGATCGGGTCCAGGGCGCTGGAGCCCGCCGCAAGCGACTCCGGCGACACCGAATAGCCCGCCGTGTCGGCCGGGCCGATGGGGAAGCCCACGGCCTTGTCCCTGGGCCAGCCTTTCGTTTCAAAGGTGTCGCGGATGTCCTGGGCCATCATGGCCGCGATGCGCGGGTCGGTGGTCTCGAGCTGGGGGCCCCGGCGCACCAGCTGGCCGTCCGCGCCGCGTCGCAGGGCGTAGAGGGTCGGGTCGGCGTCGAACGCCGCCTTGTGGCGCTTGATGAAGGTCGGCCAGTAGTGACCGGCCGTCTGGGCCGAGAGGGGCTGGAAGGCGCCCGCCCGCTGGCGGCGCAGCCAGACCGCCATCCGCGTCTTGTCTTCCCTGGTCACGGTGTCGGCCCCGCCCCGGTACCACAGCCGCCGCATGGAGAAGTCCGGCCTCTGGCTTTCATCCAGCGGCGCCACGATGACGGTTGTTCGGCGCGGGATGACCTCGCCGATCTTCCCCGGCATCACCCAGTCCACGCCCAGCGTCTCCAGCACTGCATAGGCGCCGAACAGGGCGGCCGTATCGCTTTCGCCGCCGATCAGCAGCGTCTGGCCCTTCGTCAGCAGCCGGAAGCCCTCGCGGGAGGGTGTGACCTCCTTCGGCGCCGCGCCCATCTTCACGGCCAGGGACCCCAGCACCACGGCCGGGCCCTTCACCGCCCCGGGATCTGAGGTGCGGACCACCTGCAGCGTCGCGCCCGACATCTTGCCGAGGTGGTAGTTCAGTTCCTCGGCGGCCGTCTCCAGACTGTCCGAGGGCGCGAAGTAGATGCGCGCCACCGGGCGGCCGTCCCGCACCAGCGTCTGGGCCAGCGCGCTCGCCGGCGCCAGGGTCAGCAGCAGCGCCATCAGGGTGGCCGGCTTCATGGCGTCTCCAGCATCCGCTCCAGCGTGGCGAGTTCGTCGGCCTCGCGGGCCGGCTTGTCCCATCGGATGCGACTGATGCGAGGAAAGCGCATGGCTACGCCGCTTTTGTGGCGGGTCGAGCGCTGCAGGCCCTCGAAGGCCACCTCCAGCACCAGCCCGAAGTCACGGTTCGCCTTCACCGACCGCACGGGGCCGAACCGCTCGAGCGTGTTGTCCCGGACGAACTTGTCCAGCTGCTTGAGCTCCTCGTCGGTGAAGCCGAAGTAGGCCTTGCCGACCGGGGTCAGCGTCCGGTCGCCGGCCGCGTCCTCGCGCCAGACGCCGAAGGTGAAGTCGCTGTAGAAGCTTGAGCGCTTGCCGTGTCCCCGCTGGGCGTACATCAGCACCGCGTCGACCAGGCGCGGGTCGCGCTTCCACTTGAACCACGGCCCCTTCGGGCGCCCGGCCTCGTAGAGGCTGTCCCGGCGCTTGAGCATCAGGCCCTCGGCGATGCGCGGATCGCCCTCCGGCGGATCGGCGCGCAAGGCCGCAAGCTGGTCCCAGGTTTCGAAGGGCTGCAGCGGCGAAAGGTCGATCCGCGGGCTTTCGATGTCCGAAACGAAGGATTCGAGGCGTTTCCTGCGTTCCGCGAACGGAAGGCCGCGCAGGTCCGCTTCACCGTCCAGCAGCAGGTCGTAGGCCCGGATCCCGGCCGGGAAAGCCTTCAGCATCTTCGCATCGACACTCTTGCGGTTCAGCCGCTGCTGCAGGTCTCCGAACGCCCCCACCGCGCCGTCCCGCATGACCAGCAGCTCGCCGTCGAGCGCGCCTTCATAGGCCATGGCCTCCAGCACATCGGGAAAGGTGTTGCTGATGTCGTCACCGGTCCGGGTGTAGAGCCGCCGCTCGCCGCGCTCGCTGACCGCCTGGACCCGGATGCCGTCCCACTTCCATTCGGCGACGTAGTCGGCCGGGTCGAGCCGGGCGAAGTCGACGGCCTCGTCGATGGCCTGGGCCAGCATCACCGACCTGAAGCGGCCGGGATTGTCGGCGCTGGGCCGCTCCGAGCGGCCCTCCAGCCAGGCGAACAGATCCTCATAGGGCGGCGCCAGGGCGTGCCAGACCTCCTCGACGTCGGGGACGGACACGCCGCCAAGGTCGGCGCAGGCCTGCTTGGCCAATCGCGCCGAGACGCCGACGCGCAGGCCGCCGGTCAACAGCTTCAGCAGCGCCCAGCGGCCGTCGGCGTCGAGCGCGTCCAGCCAGCCCTCGATCATCGGCTGCACCTGGCCGCGCGTGGCGGTGCGCAGGGCCTCGACCACCTCCGACAGGTCCGGCTCGCGATTGGCGCCCGGCCGCGCCGGCCAGACCAGCGCCACCGTCTCGGCAAGATCGCCGACGTAGTCGTAGGACCAGCGAAACAGCATCGGGTCCATCCGCGCCTCCACGGCCTTGCGGATGGCGGCCGGCTTGGCGGCGGAAAAGCTCAGTGACCCGGTCAGCGCCGCCAGCGCCCAGCCCCGGTCCGGATCGGGCTGCTCCGCCAGAAAGTCGCGCACCAGCCGCAGCTTCGCGTTCCGCGAGGCGGTGAAGGACAGGTCGTCGAGGAGGCGGGCGAAGGCGCGCATTGAGGGAGACTGTAGTGCATCGCGCGCGGTTGCGTCCTTCGACACGCCCGCTTTCGCGCCCTGCTCAGGACGACTAAGTCAGAGACGCCACAAAGCCCGTCATGGTGAGCAGCGCCGAAGGCGCGTTTCGAACCACACAACGCAGCAGGAGTCCGCCTCATGTCCGTTGATCCCATCTTCTCCACCGGCCGGGTGGCCGTGATCACCGGCGCGGCCAGCGGCATCGGGCTGGCCGCGGCGAAGCATTGCGCGGCAGCGGGCATGACGGTGGTGATGGCCGACATCTCCGACGGGCTCGACGCCGCCGCCGCGGAGGTCGCGGCGATCGGCGGGGCAGCCGAGCACCACGTCCTCGATGTTTCCGACGTCGCCGCCGTACAGGCGCTGGCGCAGGATGTCTTCGCCCGCCACGGGGAGGTCGCGCTGCTGATGAACAACGCCGGGACCAGCTTCCGGAGCCAGCCGTTCGACGGCCTCGACGCCTGGCGCAAGACGCTGGAGGTCAACCTCTGGGGCATCGTGCACGGGGTGCAGGCCTTTACCCAGCCGATGCTCGACCAGGGCAGGCCGGGCCGGATCGTCAACACTGGCTCCAAGCAGGGCATCACCAACCCGCCAGGAGACCTCGCCTACAACGTCTCGAAGTCGGCGGTGAAGACGCTGACCGAGGGGCTGCAGCACGCGCTGCGCAACATCGCGGGCGGTCAGGTGACGGCCCATCTGCTGATCCCCGGCTTCACCTACACCGGCCTTATCCGCCGCTTTGCTGCCGAGAAGCCGGCCGGCGCCTGGACTCCGGAGCAGGTGGTCGAGGCGATGGTTGCGGCCCTGGCGGCGGGCGACTTCTACATCCTTTGCCCGGACAACGAGACGACACCCGAAGTGGATGCCAAACGTGTCCGCTGGGGCGCCGAAGACCTGGCCGCCAACCGTCCTCCCTTGTCGCGCTGGCATCCGGACTTTGCCGAGGCCTTCGCTGACTGGATGAGGGGTTAGTCCGGGCCCTCCTGCAGGTCGCCCAGGATGGTGATCTTCTGCCAGATCTTGCGGCCCAGGTCGGTGCAGAGGTTCTCGACATCGCTGGCGGCCGCGACCACGACGTGGTCATGGCTCTCGCCGGCATAGAGGGCCGACAGCTTGCCGGTCAGGGCCAGCATCTCGGCGCAGTATTCCAGGTAGCGGGTCAACTCGAACCGGCTCATCCGCCGCTCGGGCGAGGAGGGCGTGCGGGGTCCGGCGCCCAGCAAGGTGGTGGGATCCTTGGTCAGCTGGTGCATGTCGACCACGTGGGCGAAGGACCGCAATTCGTGCAGCGCGGCCTGGGTCCGCGACCGCTTCCAGCGCTCCTCGAGCGTGAGCAGGAACCACAGGCCCGCGGCCATCAGCACCACCAGGTTGACCGATGACTCCAGCAGGGCGGTCAGGGCGACCTCGTTGGTCTGCTCGAAGATGCCCCGCCAGTCGACGTCCTTGAGCACCACGACCAGCACGCCCAGTCCGCCCAGGCAGAACAGCGCCAGCAGAGTCCGCAGGCCGATGTAGGGTCGGCTGAGCGCCCGGGCCCGACGGGCGGTGTCCTCGGCGGTGGCGCGCAGTTGCTGACCGGCGCCGGCCAGGCCGGATCCGGGAAACCGTTCATGGATGCGATCCGCCAGGCGGCCCGCCGTCTTGACGATCTCGGCGGCGCTCAGCGTGCGGTAGTCGGGTCCGGACGGACGTCTGAGCTGCATGAGCCTCCCCCCTCGCAGACATGACGGCGATGGAGCCCGCGTTCAGCGAGCCTGTCCAGCCTTCTCGCCAGCGGCGTCAGTCGTCATCGTCCTCATACCCGACCAGCGCCAGGGCCCGGGCCGGCTGGCCGCGCAGCTCGCACCAGCGCAGCAGGGCCTCCTCGCGGCCGTGGGTGATCCAGACCTCGCCCGGCGAGAGCTCGGCGAGGGTGTCGGTCAGCTCGTCCCAGTCGGCGTGGTCGGAGATCACCAGCGGCAGCTCGACGCCCCGTTGCCTCGCTCGGGCGCGCACCCGCATCCAGCCCGAGCAGAAGGCGCTGACCGGGTCGGCGAAGCGGCGGCTCCAGCGATCGGCCAGCGCCGACGGCGGGCAGACCACAATCTCGCCCGGCAGCTTGCCGCTCGCCTCGCCGGCGTGGGCCAGCGGGCCAAGCTCGACACCATGTCGGCTGTAGAGGGCGTTGAGGCCGGTGAGGGCGCCGTGCACATGGATCGTCCGGTCCCAGCCCGCCTCGCGCAGCAGGGCGATGACCCGCTGCGCCTTGCCCAGCGCATAGGCTCCGACCAGATGGGTGCGCTCCGGAAACCGCTCGATCGATTTCAGCAGCCGCGCGACCTCGTCGGCGGCGTCGGGGTGGCGGAAAACCGGCAGGCCGAAGGTCGCCTCGGTGACGAACAGGTCGCAGGGGACGGGCTCGAACCGCTCGCAGGTCGGGTCGCGGCGGCGCTTGTAGTCGCCGGAGACCACGGCCGTCATGCCCTTCCAGCGGATCACCGCCTGGGCCGATCCCAGCACATGGCCGGCCGGGACCAGGCTGATCTCG
>JBIKII010000176.1:0-7032 GCA_044361705.1 Caulobacter sp. | reverse complement strand
TCGAAGGTCTTCTTCGCCGAGAAGCCCATGTCGCCGGTGCAGAGCAGCATGGTGCGGTAGGAAAGGCCCAGCTTCTCCAGCACCATCTGGGCGCTGGCCACCATGTGGTCATGCTCGGCCGCCGACTGCTCGGGCGTGGCGATCGAGACCAGCTCGACCTTCTGGAACTGGTGCTGGCGGATCATGCCCCGCGTGTCCCGCCCCGCCGACCCGGCCTCCGAGCGGAAGCAGTGGGTCAGGGCGGTCAGGCGCAGCGGCAGGTCCTCCTCCGAGGTGATGGCCTCGCGGACGAGGTTGGTCAGGGAGACCTCGGCGGTGGGGATCAGGTAGTGGTCGTAGGTGGTGCGGAAGAGGTCATCCTCGAACTTGGGCAGTTGGCCGGTGCCGTAGAGCGCGTCCGCCTTCACCAGGACCGGCGGGCTCACCTCGGTGTAGCCGTTCTTCCCGGTCTGCAGATCCAGCATGAACTGGCCGAGCGCGCGCTCCAGCCGCGCCACGCCTTTCTTGAGCACCACGAAGCGCGAGCCGCTCATCTTCGCGGCCGCCTCGAAGTCCATGCCGCCCAGGCCCGCCCCGAGGTCGACGTGGTCGCGGGCGTTGTTCATCCGGCGCGGGTCGCCGTGGCGGCCGGTCTCGACGTTGCCGTGCTCGTCGGCGCCGGCCGGGACCTGCGGGTCGGGGATGTTGGGCAGGGCCTCAAGCAGGCCGCGCAGGTCGCCGCCGGCCTTCGCTTCCGCCTCGGCCTGGCTGGCCATCTCGCCCTTGAGCGCCTCGACCTCCGCCATCAGGGCGGCGGCTTTCGCCTCGTCCTTCTGGGCCTTGGCCTGGCCGATCTGCTTGGACGCGTCGTTGCGCCGCGACTGCGCCGCCTGAACAGCCGTCTGGGCGGCGCGCAGGTCGCGGTCGAGCGTCAGCAGCTGGTCAACCAGCGCCTGCGCATCCTCGCGGCCACGGGAACTCCAGCCCTGGACGTAGAGGGCGGGGTTTTCGCGGATGGCCTTGATGTCGTGCATGGGAAAAGCGCCGGCAGGATTGAGGCGCATTCTCTAGAGCGCGTCGGGCGTGTTTTAAAGCCCTTCCCCCTGGAGGGGGGAAAGGTGGCCTGCGAAGCGGGTCGGATAGCGTCCGGCACAGAAGCCTGTGGAATCGTAGAACCGTCAGCCGACCCATCGACGCCGACAGGACGCCACCACCAACCCTGCCCTTCCCCCTCCAGGGGGAAGGGAGCGATTACGTCGTCACCACATCCGTACCCGCCGCGGCGTCCTCGCGCAGGCGGCGGCGTTCCATCAGCCAGACCAGCCAGATGGAGACCTCGTAGAGCAGCACGATCGGGATCGCGAGCATCAGCTGGCTGATCGGATCGGGCGGGGTGAAGATGGCGGCGACCACGAAGACGCCGACGATGGCGTAGCGCCGGATCTCGCGCAGCAGCTTGCTGCTGACGATGCCCGCCAGTCCCAGCAGCGACAGCACCACCGGCAGCTGGAAGCAGAGACCGAAGGCCAGCAGCAGCGTGGTGACCAGGGTCAGGTAGTCCGACACCTTGGGCAGCAGGGCGACATTCACCGTCTCGGTCGTCACCTGCTGGCTGAGCGAGAACCACATCACGAACGGCAGCATGACGTAGTAGACCATCGCCGCGCCGAGGCTGAACAGCATCGGGGACGCCAGCAGGAACGGCAGGAAGGCCCGCCGCTCGCGCTTGTAGAGGCCCGGCGCCACGAAGGCGTAGATCTGCCAGGCGAGCACCGGGAAGGTGAGGATCACGGCGCCGAAGCCGGCCATCTTCAGCTTGGTGAAGAAGAATTCCAGCGGCGCGGTGAAGATCATCTCCACGGTCCTGGAGTCCATGGCCGGGACGTCCTTGAGACCGACCATGACCAGCAGCAGGTCGAACGGACCGTGGCTGACGCCGGCCTTCTGGGCGGCGATCAGGGCGCCAGCCTTCACGAAGGGCTGCAGCAGGATGGTGTAGATGTCGTCGGCGAATCCGAAGCAGACGCCGAACCCGACAATGAGCGCGCCCACGCAGATAATCAGCCGCTTGCGCAGTTCGACCAGGTGGTCGAGCAGCGGCGCGCGCGAGGACTCGATCTCGGCTTCGTCGGGTTGGTAGTCGCTGCTCACGAGGCGGTTCCGGTCTTGGCCTTGCGCGGGGCGCGGGGCTTGCGGGCCGGCGGCGCGGCGGCTGCCTCGACGATGGGCACGGCCTTCGGTTTGGCCGGCGCGCGCTTGCGCTTGGGCGTTTCAGCAGCAGCGGGCGCGGGGTCCGGCTCGCCATACGCGTCGGGCTGCCAGGCCATGGCCGGGCTGACCTGGACGTCGCCGCCCCTCAGGCCCGCGTCGATGTCGGCGAACACCTGGTCGACGCTGGCGTCACGGGGACCGTCAGCGGTCTGCAGCGGATCCATGAACTGGCCGGTGCGCAGGGCCTGGACCTCGCGGCGCAGCTCGTCGAGCTCCGACTGGCGGGCCATCTCGTCGAAGCTGGCGCGAAACTCGTTGGCCATGCCGCGCGCCTTGGCCATCCACTGCCCCAGCTTGCGCAGCAGCAGCGGCAGGTCCTTGGGCCCGACCACGATCAGGGCGACCGCGGCGATGACGAGCAGTTCTGTGGCGCCGATTTCAGGAAGCATCACGCGGCCTTACGCCCGCGCCGACGGCGCGATCAAGGGCTTCAGTTGGTCGCAAGCCTCAGCTGACGATCTTGTCCTTCTCGGACTCGGTGCGGGGCAGCGGCTGCGCCGGCGTCTCGTCAACCTTGTCCTCGGTCTTCAGGCCATCGCGGAAGGCCTTGATGCCCTTGGCCGCGTCGCCCATCAGGCCGGACAGCTTGCCCCGGCCGCCGAACAGCAGGGCGACGACCGCCAGCACGATCAGCCAATGCCAGATGCTAAATGAACCCATCGTCCGGGTGCTCCTTCGGGCCGCGGGCTTCCGTGCCGCGCGGCGTGGTCCAACTGTGTCGACCTATATAGGCGTTCGCGTGGCCGCTGGCCAAATTAAAGCCGCGTGAGGTTGTCTTCACGCCTGTTCCTCCCCGTTCACGGGGAGGGGGACCATGCGGAGCATGGTGGTGGGGTAGCGCAGGCGTCGGACGCCTGGCCACCGTGCACAGCGCTCGATCCTGACATGCCGGCGCGACCCCTCCACCGCTCTCCGAGCGGTCCCCCTCCCCGCGAGCGGGGAGGATCGAGACGTCACTCCTCCCCGCCGACATAATCCTGGACGAACTCCGGCGTGTCCTCGCCCGCCCCCTCGAAGTCGAGAGCGTCTTCTTCGTCGAGCGGCGGCCGCGACGGATCGGGCACCTCGAAGCCGGGCGGCAGGTCGAGACCGAGCAGGCCGGAGGCCTTCATCTCGGCCATGCCCGGCAGGTCGGCGAGATTGGCCAGGCCATAGTGCTCCAGGAACAGGTCGGTGGTGCCGTAGGTCACCGGCCGGCCCGGCGTGCGGCGGCGGCCACGCATCCGAACCATCCCCAGCTCCAGCAGCACATCGAGCGTGCCCTTGCTGGCCTGGACGCCGCGCACGGCCTCGATCTCGGCCCGGGTCACCGGCTGGTGGTAGGCGATGATGGCCAGGGTCTCCTGGGCGGCCTTCGACAGCCGGCGCGGCTCGTCGCGCTCCTCGGTCATCAGGAAGGCAAGGTCCGTCGCCGTCTGGAACCGCCAGCGGCCGGCCACCTGGACCAGTTCCACGCCGCGGCCCTCGCAGCGCTGGCGCAGCACCTCCAGCCCCCAGGCCACGTCCGCACCCTCCGGCAGGCGACGGGCCAGGTCCTCGACGGACAGCGGTTCGGCGGCGGCGAACAGCAGCGCCTCCAGCGCCCGCTCGATCTGGGTGATCTCGGTCATGCCAGCCCCCCCTCGCCCGGCGGCGGGTCCTTGCGCTTGCGCAGGAAGACCTCGGTGAAGGCTTCGAGCTGCCGCGCCTCGATCACGCCCTCCTTCACCAGCTCCAGGCTGGCGGCCAGGGTCGAGGCGACGTAGCTGGAGCGGCTGGGACCGTCGGGGTCGCGCGCTTCGGGCGCCACGCCGCCCATCGGAGTCCAGACCGTGAACTCATGGACCATGCCGCGCAGCCGGTCGCGGGCGTCTTCCAGGCCGTAGGCGACCGGGATGTAGGGCCGGTAGCTGCGGTCGGCCTCCTTGCGGCGCTGGCCGATGTAGGCGCTCATCAACTGGTAGAGGTCGCCCTCGATGCGGTTGGAGGACAGGATCTTCACCGCCTCCGGATCGCCGCGGGTGAAGACGTCCCGCTTCAATTGCGGCCGCTCACGCAGGGCCTCAACGGCGCGACGCATGGCGTCGAGCTTCGCCAGACGGAAGGCCAGCTGGGCCGCGACCTCCTCGGCGGGCGGCTCTTCGGCCTTGGGTCGCTCGCTGCGCGGCAGCAGAAGACGTGACTTCAGGTAGGCCAGCCACGCGGCCATCACCAGATAGTCGGCGGCCAGCGAGAACCGTAGCCGCCGGGCCTGCTTGACGAACTTCAGGTACTGGTCCGCCAGCCGGGTCACCGACAGCTGCAGCAGGTCGACCTTCTGCGTGCGGGCCAGGGCCAGGAGGACATGCAGCGGACCTTCATAGCCGTCGATGTCGACGATCAGCGCGTCCCCGTCCTCGGCCGCGTTGGAGGCGGCCTGGAAGTCGAGGTCCGGCTGGAAAGTCGTGTCCGTCATCCGTCGAACCGGCCCTCGAAGGCGGCTGACAGCCTGGCGCGGCCTTGCGCGACGTCGAACGGCTCGGGGACCCGCCCCAGCCGGGCCATGGCGGCGTCGGCGCGGCGGCGAGCGTGCCCCTTGAGCTTGCGGCAGCCTTCGACGACGGCCTTCATCTCGTCCATGTCGCCGTTGCAGTGCAGGACCACGTCGCAGCCGGCGGCCAGCGCCGCCTTCGCCCGGGCCTTGAAGCCGCCCTTGAGCGCCTTCATCGAGAGGTCGTCGGTCATCAGGAGCCCGTCGAAGCCGATGGCGCCGCGAGTGACCTGGCTGATCACGGTCTTGGAGGTCGTGGAGGGGCGCTTTGCGTCGATGGCCGTGTAGACGACGTGGGCCGTCATCGCCATCGGCATGTCCGACAGAACCCGGAACGGCGCGAAGTCGCGGGCGTCGAGTTCCTCGTAGGAAGCGCCGACCACCGGCAGCTCCATGTGGCTGTCGGCCATGGCGCGGCCGTGCCCCGGGATGTGCTTGATGACCGGCAGCACGCCGCCGGCGATCAGGCCCTCGGCAGCGGCGCGGCCGAGCGTGGCGACGGTTTCGACGTCCTGGCCGTAGGCGCGGTCGCCGATGATCTCGTGACCGTCAGGCGACGGCACGTCGAGCACCGGCACACAGTCGACATTGATGCCCAGATCCAGCAGGTCATGAGCCATCAGCCGGGCGCCCAGGCGGGTGATCTCCCGCCGGACCAGCGGATCGTTGGTCGGCAGATCGCCGTAGGCCCGGCCCGGCGGGTATTTCGGCCAGTGCGGCGGGCCCAGCCGCTGGACGCGGCCGCCTTCCTGGTCGATCAGGATCGGCGCCCGCGGGTCATCGACGGTTTCGCGCAGCGCCGCCGTCAGGGCCCGGACCTGGTCGGGCGCGTCGATGTTGCGCCGGAACAGGATGAAGCCCCAGGGCCGGACCTCCCGGAAGAAGGCGGCCTCGGCCTTTGTCAGCGTATGGCCCTGGCAGCCGAGGATGGCGGCGAGCCGGCTCACTTGACGAAGCAGCTCTTTCCCGCCGCCTTCAGGCGATCGCAGAAGGCGGTGGCGTCGGCGCGGCTGGCGAAGCCGGTGACCGAGGTGCGGAACAGGGTCTTGCCGTCCTTGTCGACGGTCTCGACCTGCTTGCCCTTGCCGGCGGCCATGCCGGGCGAGACCGCCGCGGCGTCGTTCCAGCCACGGTCAGCGAGCGCCTGGGACGAAAAGGCCCCGATCTGCACCATGGCCGCGCCACCGACGGTCGGGGCCGGCGTCGGCGCAACAGGCTTGGGCGCAACCGGCTTGGGCGCCACGGCGACCGGAGCCGCGGGCTTGGGCTGCGCCGCCGCGGGAACCGCCGGACGGAGTTCGGCGGTCGTCGGGGTCGTGGTCGTGGTCGGGGCAGGACGCGGCAGGACCGGTTCGGGCTCGGGCGCGAAGGTCGGCTCGCCCGGGAGGCCGCCGTCATCGGTGTGGATCGTCAGGCCGGCGGCCGGGTCGGCCTCGGGCTGGTCGGACGACTTGGGCTCGACCTTGGCGGCCTCGACGGCGGCGCCGACCGGCTGGGGCGCGTCATCGGCGCCGCGGAGGCCATCGCGATAGAGCCAAACGCCGGCCCCGACGATCAGCACCAGCAGGATGACGGCGCTGATCATCAGGATCGACGAGCCGCCGCCTCCCCCCCGCACCGGCCGGCGGGCGTCGAACGAGAGCGGGGAATCGGTGGGCGGCGTGTACGCGCCGCGATCATGGTCGGACATATTCAGACAGGCTCCAGGGAGCAGCGTTGCGGGCGCAGCGGCGAATCGCGCGCCGACGGCGACCAGTCTATCGAACGGGAGCTCCGGACCGCCAGCGACCTGACATCGCCGTGAAGGCTACGACCAGGCTTCGAGCTGGAACAGCTTGCGATGCTCTTCGATGGCGTATCGGTCGGTCATGCCCGCGATGTAGTCGCAGACCACGCGGGCGCGGCCGACTTCGTCGCGGTTCTGCGACCGGGCGAACCATTCGGTCGGCATGACCTCCGGCTCGCTCATGAACAACGAGAACATCTCGGCGATAATGCGGCGCGCCTGGCTGCGGGTGCGGTTCACCTTCCAGTGGCGGTACATGCGCTCCATCAGGAAGGCGCGCAGCCGGGCGAGGTCCTCGTTCATGTCAGGCGAGAAGGCGACCAGGGCATGGCCCATCGCCCGGACCTCGTCGGGAGACGCCACGCCGCTGTCGCTGGCCCGCCGCAGGGTCTCGCCCATGACGTCGTCGATCATGGCGCCGATCATCCGGCGCACCGCCTCAAGCCGGGTCAGGCGATCGTCGAGATCCGGGCGCTCGGCCTGGACG
>JBIKII010000175.1:0-7065 GCA_044361705.1 Caulobacter sp. | reverse complement strand
CCGACCGTCTGGGTGAAGTTCCCGGTGGTCGGCGGCGATGCGTCGGTCGTGATCTGGACCACCACCCCCTGGACCATCCCGGCCAACCGCGCCGTCAGCTACAGCCCGCGCATCGACTACGGGGTCTATGAGGTCACGGCGCTGGAAGAGGGCCTGGAGTTCCAGCCCTGGGCCGCGCCGGGCGACCGGCTGATCCTGGCTGACAAGCTGGCCGAGGACGTGTTCAAGGCGGCGAAGATCGCCGCCTGGACGCGGGTCGAGACCGCCAAGCTTGAAGGCGTGGTGCTGGAGCACCCGCTGGCGAAGCTGGACGCCGGCTACGGCTTCAAGGTCCCCATGCTGGCCGGCGACCACGTCACCGACGACGCCGGTACGGGCTTTGTCCACACCGCGCCCGGCCACGGCGCCGACGACTACCTGATCTGGCTCAAGAGCCGCCAGCAGCTCGACGCCATGGGCGTGGACGCCACCATCCCCGAGACCGTCGATCCCGACGGCGCCTATTACCCGCATGTGCCGCTGTTCGCGGGCCTCAAGGTGCTGGAGACCGAGGGCAAGAAGTCGGGCAAGTTCGGGCCGGCCAACCCGGCGGTGATGGACAAGCTGATCGAGGCCGGAAACCTGCTGGCCCGCGGCCGGCTGGAGCACAGCTATCCGCACAGCTGGCGGTCCAAGGCGCCGGTCATCTTCCGCAACACGCCGCAGTGGTTCATCCGCATGGACGAGCCGCTGGAGAACGGCGAGACGCTGCGCCAGCGCGCGCTGAAGGCCATCGCCGACACCACCTTCCATCCCGACGCCGGCCGCAACCGCATCGGCGGCATGGTCGAGACCCGGCCGGACTGGCTGATCAGCCGTCAGCGCGCCTGGGGCGCGCCGCTGGCCATGTTCGTCGACAAGGAGGCGGGCGAACCCCTGCGCGACCAGGCCGTCAACGACCGCATCGTCAAGCTGATGCACGAGGAAGGCGCCGACGCCTGGTTCAACCGGCCGGCCACGGACTTCCTCGGCGACCACGACCCGGCCAAGTACGAGAAGGTCGAGGACATCCTCGACGTCTGGTTCGACTCCGGCTCGACCCACGCCTTCACGATCGAGGACCGCGACGACAGCGCCTGGCCCGCCGACCTCTACCTCGAGGGCTCGGATCAGCACCGCGGCTGGTTCCAGTCCTCGCTGCTGGAGTCCTGCGGCACGCGCGGCCGCGCGCCCTACAAGACCCTGGTCACCCACGGCTTCACCCTCGACGAGAACGGACAGAAGATGTCCAAGTCGCTGGGCAACACGGTCGAGCCGCATGTGGTCATCGCCGAGTCCGGCGCTGAAATCCTGCGCCTGTGGACCGCGACGGTCGACTACATGGAGGACCAGCGGATCGGGAAGACGATCCTGGCCACGGTCACCGACAGCTACCGCAAGCTGCGCAACACCATGCGCTACCTGCTGGGCGCCCTGGACGGCTTCACCGAGTCCGAGCGCGTCGCGCCCGCCGACATGCCGCCGCTGGAGCAGTACATCCTGCACCGCCTGTGGCAGCTGGATGGCCAGGTGCGCACCGCCTACGAGAACTACCGCTTCAACGAGGTGGTCCGGCCGCTGCTCGACTTCTGCCAGAGCGACCTGTCGGTGTTCTTCTTCGATATCCGCAAGGACAGCCTCTACTGCGACCGGCCCGACAGCCTGAAGCGCCGCGCCTACCGCACGGTGCTGGACGCCATCTTCGAGCGCCTGACCATCTGGCTCGGCCCGCTGCTCAGCTTCACGATGGAGGAGGCCTGGGCCCAGCGCTTCCCGGACGCCGGCTCCAACTGCCTGCGCGTGTTCCCGCAGACGCCGGCGGACTGGCGCAACGACGCGGAGTTCGCGCGCTGGACGGCGCTGGACGCCGTCGTCTCGGCCGTCACCGCCTCGCTGGAAGTCGAGCGCCGCGAAAAGCGCATCGGCGCCTCTCTGGAGGCCGCGCCGCGCGTGGAGCTGACGCCGGAGCTGGCCGCCCTCTTCGATGGTCTCTCGGCGGCGGAGATCTTCCGCACCAGCGACGTGGAGATGGCGTCGGCCGGCGAACTGGCCGTGCGTCCGTTCCGCGCGGCCGGCGACAAGTGCGATCGCTGCTGGCGCATTCTCCCCGAGGTGAAGGCGGCCACCAAGCTCTGCCTGCGCTGCGAGGACGCCGTCGAGGCCTGGGACAAGACCCGCGCCGCCTGATAATTTCCGGGGTCCCGGCGCAGGCCGGGATCCAGATTTTGCCCCCCTCGCGGGGCCAGAGGGCCAGAGATTGAGTTCCGAAGACCCGCAACTGTCCGACCTGTCCCACACGCCCGCGCCGGCGGCGCCCGCCGCCGCCGCGCCGGTCGTGCTGCAGGGCCCCAAGGCCTTCACCATCGCCCTGGCGGTGATCGTCGCCGACCAGATCTCCAAGTTCTGGATCCTGGGCAGCGTCTTTCCCGCCGCCTGCCAGCCGTTCGTGCCGACGCCGGCCTACTACACGCCGTGCAGCGTGCCGGTCTTCGGGCCGCTGAACCTCTCCATGGTCTGGAACCAGGGCGTCAGCTTCGGCCTGTTCCGCGGCGAGGCCGACTGGGTCCGCTGGGTGCTGGTCGCCTTCTCGCTGTGCGTGGCCGTAGCCCTGGGCGTCTGGGCGCGCAAGGTGGACCGACCGCTGCTGGGCGCGGCCATCGGCCTGATCATGGGCGGGGCGATCGGCAACCTGATCGACCGCGCGCGGCTCGGCGCGGTGGCGGATTTCCTCGACCTGCAGGCGCTGTACTTCCCGTGGGTGTTCAATATCGCCGACAGCGCCATCACCGTGGGCGTGGTCCTGCTGCTGCTCGACAGCGTCCGCCGCGACGTGAAGCCGTAAACGAAGTTGCCGCCCGCCTAACTTTTGGCGTATCCACCTCGTCTGAATACGGCCGGGGCGGCCTGTAGGAGCTAGGCTCGATGATCTCTACCCGCGTTATGTGCGTGGTTGCGTTGACGGCGGCGACCGGACTTGGCGGATGCCAGTCGGCGAGCCGCGCCATGGGTATGGCCAAGGTGACGCCGGACGAGTTCCGGGTCGTGACCAAGGCCCCGCTGGTGGTTCCGCCGGAATACGCGCTGCGTCCGCCGGCGCCGGGCGAGCCCCGTCCGCAGGAACTGCAGCCCGAGAGCGCCGCCCGCGCCGCCCTCGCCGGTCAGGCCGCCAGCGCCCAGCGCTCGGACGGCGAACGCATGCTGGTCGCCCGCGCCGGCTCCGATCGCGCCGATCCGCTGATCCGCTACGTCGTCGACGACGAGTTCGGCGACCTGGCCCACAAGGAAAAGTCCTTCGCCGACCGCGTGATGTTCTGGCGCAAGGACGCCCCGGCGCCCGCGCCGACCACTGAGGGCGCCGCGCCCCCGGTGCTGGTCGACGCCGCCGCCGAGGAAGCCCGCCTCAAGGGCCTGACCGGCGGCAAGACCGTCATCATCGCCCGCGACAAGGGCAGCTGGGTCAAGCTTCCGGGGCTCTGATCAACAGTCTCCGTCATGGCCCGGCTTGTCCGGGCCAGCCATGAACACGGACGGCAATCGGAAGGGCGCGGAGAGTTCCGCGCCCTTTTCCTTTGCTCACCAGGCATGGGTGGCCCGGACAAGCCGGGCCATGACGAAAGAGGGGGCATGCGGTCCCTGACACGGAATCGTCTAAGCTCCCCCCATGCCCATCCGCCGCCTGCCCCCGGAGACCGTCAACCGCATCGCCGCCGGCGAGGTGGTCGAGCGGCCGGCCAGCGCGATCAAGGAGCTGGTCGAGAACGCGCTGGACGCCGGCGCCTCCCGCATCGAGGTCGAGGCCGACAACGGCGGCCTGACCCGCATCCTGATCAGCGACGACGGCAGCGGCATGGATGCGGACGAGCTGGCGCTGGCGGTCGAGCGGCACGCGACCTCCAAGCTCGCCCCGTTGCCGGACGGCAGCTGGGACCTGCTCAACATCCACACCATGGGCTTTCGCGGCGAGGCCCTGCCCTCGATCGGCTCGGTGGCCCGGCTGTCGATCGCCAGCCGACCGCGCGGCGGCGGCGCGGCCCACGCGATTCTCGTCGAGGGCGGGGCGGTCGGCCCGGTCGGCCCCGCGCCCTTCGCCGGACCGCACGGGGCCCGGGTCGAGGTGCGCGACCTGTTCTACGCCACCCCGGCCCGCCTGAAGTTCATGAAGTCGGCCCGGTCCGAGCAGATGGCCATCGCCGAGGAACTCAAGCGCCAGGCCATGGCGCATGAGGCGGTGGCCTTCACCCTCGACCTCGACGGCCGCCGCGTGCTGCGGTTGTCGGCCGAGCATCCGGGACCGGAGGGGCGGCTGGCCCGCCTCGCCGCCGTGCTCGGCCGCGAGTTCCAGGACAATGCGCTGGAGATCGACCACGAGCGCGACGGCGTGCGCCTGACCGGCTTCGCGGGCCTGCCGACCTACAACCGGGGCAACGCCGCCCACCAGTACCTGTTCGTCAACGGCCGGCCGGTGCGCGACCGGCTGCTGCAGGGCGCCCTGCGCGCCGCCTATGCCGACTATCTGGCCCGCGACCGCCATCCGACAGCGGCCCTCTACATCGAGCTCGACACCTCTTACGTCGACGTCAATGTCCACCCGGCCAAGGCCGAGGTGCGGTTCCGCGATCCGGCGCTGGTGCGCGGCCTGATCGTCGGCGGCCTGCGTCACTCGCTGGCCGGGGCCGGGCACCGCGCCTCGACGACGGCGGCCGGCGCGGCGCTGGCTGGCTTCCGGCCGCAGACCTATGCCCCGGGTCCCTCGGCGGCCGGCTTCTCGGCCTGGCAGTCCGGCGGCTGGCAGCCGGCCTCGCCGCAACAGCTGCCGGGGATGAATGCGGTCTCCGCCCGCGTCGAGCCGGGCTTCGGCCCGGGACTGGCGGAGGCGGTCAGCGCCGTCTTCGACGCCCCGCCCGCGCCGATGGCCGATGGCCGCGTCATCGATCCCGTCGACTTCCCGCTCGGCGCCGCCCGGGCCCAGGTGCACGAGACCTATGTCGTGGCCCAGACCCGCGACGGCATCGTCATCGTCGACCAGCACGCCGCCCACGAGCGCCTCGTCTACGAGCGGATGAAGCACGAGATGGAGGCCGGCGGGGTCACCCGCCAGACCCTGCTGCTGCCGGAGGTGGTCGAGCTGGACCCGGCCGAGGCGGAACGGGTGGTCGCCCGCGCCGACGAGCTGGCGGCGCTGGGCCTGGTCATCGAGCCGTTCGGGCCCGGCGCGGTGCTGGTGCGCGAGACTCCGGCCCTGCTGGGCGAGACCGACGCGGCGGGCCTGGTCCGCGACATCGCCGACGACCTCAGTGAAAACGGCCAGGCGCTGGCCCTGCGCGAGCGGCTGGAGGAGGTCTGCTCGACCATGGCCTGCCACGGCTCGGTCCGCGCCGGCCGCCGCCTGACCGCCGCCGAGATGAACGCCCTGCTGCGCGAGATGGAGGCCACGCCCCACAGTGGCCAGTGCAACCACGGCCGCCCGACCTACGTCGAACTGAAGCTGGCCGACATCGAGCGGCTGTTCGGGAGACGGTAGGGCTTCAGGCGGCTCGGTCGGCGATGGTCGCCTCCGGACGGTCCCGGGTCAGGGCGGCGTTGATCGCGGCCGCCAGCAGATGGGTCTTGATCGGCTTCTCGACCACGCCGTCCATGCCCTCGGCGAGGTAGTGAGCGGCGTCCCATGGGTCGGCGTTGGCGGTCAGAGCGAGGATCGGCAGGGCCGACACCGGTCCCGGCAGCCGGCGAATGGCCCGAGTCGCGTCCAGCCCGTCCATCCCCGGCATGCGGATGTCCATGAGGACCAGATCGAACCGCCCCTTGGCGGCCGCCTCGACCGCCGCGGCGCCGTCGTCGACCGCCTCACTGGTGCAGCCGAAGAGCTCGCACAGGGTGCCGGCCACGAAGCGGTTGGTGCTGTTGTCGTCGGCGATCAGAATATGCAGCGTCCGGCCGAAGTCGAAGGCCTCGCCCTCGCCGGCAGGCGCCGGCTTGATCTCCGGCGGCACATCGAACAGCGCCAGCTCGACGCGGAAGGTGGCGCCCCGGCCGGCGTTGTTGAAGGCTCCGATTGTGCCCCCCATGCAACGGACAATCTCGCGACAGATCGACAGGCCCAGGCCGGCGCCCCCCTGCTCGCGGCCGTTCTCGGCCTGGACGAAGGGGTCGAAGATCATCTCGAGGCGATCGTGCGGAAGGCCGGGACCGCAGTCGCGCACCTCGCCGATCAGATTGACGTGGTGGCCGGAGCGCTCGGCGGTCAGGGCCACCTCGACCATGCCCCGATCGGTGAACTTCAGGGCGTTGCCGATCAGGTTGTTGAGGACCTGCTTGAGACGGATCTCGTCGCCCAGCGCCCATTGGTCCGGCTCGCCGCGATAGGAGAAGGTAAGGGTCAGGCCCTTCTGCTCGGCGTGAACACGCCAGAGGCCGTCGAGGTCGTCGATCACGCGGGGGACGCAGAACCCGGCTTCGACCAGATCCAGGGCGCCGGCCTCAGCGCGCGAGATATCGAGGGCGTCGGTTAGCAGGCGCAGCAGCGTCTGGCCGGACTCGACGATGGTGTGCACGTAAGGCTTCAACTCGTCCTGCTCCAGCCGCCGGTCCAGGATGTCGGCCAGGGCGAGCACGCCGTTGAGCGGGGTGCGGATCTCATGGCTCATCACCGCCAGGAACTGCGACTTGGCCCGCAGGGCGGCCTGGGCCTCGATGGTGGCGGCGTTCAGCCGGTCAGCGATCCGGGTCATCTCGTCGGCGTGGGCCCGATTGGCCTCACTGGTCGCCTGCAGCAAGGACAGCAGGGTGCCGACCCCGGCATAGCGGCCGTTGTCCAGGACGATGAACCCGCGCATCAGTTCGGACGGTCGTCGGGCCAGCGCCTCGCCGGTGAACTCCGACGCCAGGATGTCGCCCTCGGCCATCAGCGGCGTCGGGTTCATCAGCGCCGCGATCGGGCGGTTGGCGTAGAGGGCCCGCCCATACTCGGCCGCCATCTTCAGGAAGAATCCGTTGCGATCGAGGATACCGATCGGGCGCTGGTCGGCGTCAACGACGGCGAGGACGAGC
>JBIKII010000174.1:0-7071 GCA_044361705.1 Caulobacter sp. | reverse complement strand
CCAACTGGGCCTCACGCCGGCGGAAGCCGAGATGTTCGTCAACGGCGTCGGCTTCACCCTGGCCGTGATGCTCGTCGGCTACGGCCTCTGCTGGGCTGGCTGGTGGATCAGCCGCAACCGCTGACCCCTGAGCCCTCAAAACATCCAGATCGGAGTAAGAGTCATGGCCGCAACGCCGCAAAACCCCGCCCAGAAGCGCTACATCGCCCGCTTCATGCCCACCATGGCCGTCTATGTGGCCAGCATCTTCGGCGTCAGCTGGATCTTCAGCCAGTACGAGCCGACCGGCCCCCTGGCCTGGGCTCTCGCCCTGCTACCCGCCCTGCCGCTGCTGGCGATCATCGCCATCATGGGCGTCTACCTTCGCGAGGAGGGCGACGAGTTCATCCGCAACATCCTCGTGGAGTCCATGCTCTGGGGCGTCGGCGTGACGCTGGCCATCATGACCGTCTGGGGCTTCCTGGAGATCTACGCCGAGGCGCCCAAGCTACCGTCCTTCTGGGCCCTCCCGATCTTCTGCCTCGGCATGGGCGTGGCGCAGCCGTTCATCAAGCGCCGCTACCGGTAGGGGGGCGAGATGAAGAACCGCCTCAAGGTCCTGCGGGCCGAGCGCGACTGGAGCCAGGCCGACCTTGCCGACAAGCTCGAGGTTTCGCGCCAGACCATCAACGCCCTGGAGACCGGCAAGTACGATCCGTCCCTGCCGCTCGCCTTCCGCATCGCCCGCCTCTTCGAACAACCCATCGAGTCCATCTTCGACGACGGCCAGGCCTGAGCCGAAGCCCCTCAAGCGAGATCTTCCCATGACCGCCACCTCTCCCAACCCCAGGCTCAACCGGGCCCGACTGATCCAGGGGGCCGCCGGCCTGATCGTCGGCGGAGGCCTGGGCTTCCTGGTCGGCCGCGTGCTCAAGCGGACCGACCTCGACCTCAGCCACCTGACCTGGTCGGACCATGTCGCCGTGCTGATCGCCGCCATGCTGTTCGTGGCGGGTTCGGTCCTGGTGGCGGCGACGTTCAGCAAGCGCCTCGCGGCCCGGGTCATGGACCCGGCCAGCGACCGCCCGGCGCGGCCGGCCCAGATCACCTTCTACCGCCAGCAGGCCATCGTCCTGGCGCTCTCGGGCGTCATGATGGCCGCGCCGGTCGTGGCCCGCGTGGCGGACCAGCCGCTGTCGAGCCAGCTGGCCGGCGCGGTCATGGCCGCCATCGTCGCCCTGTTCCTGCTGCAGACCTTCCTGAACCTGTCGGTCTGGACCCGGGCCGACGAGATGATCCGCCAGATGGTCGCCGAGGCCGGCGCCGTCTGCTTCTGGATCCTGCAGGGCGCGCTGTTCCTGTGGGCGGCGGCGGAGAAGCTCGAGCTCGTCCCGGCCCTGACCGCCTGGGACATGATGACCATCCTGATGGGCTTCTACCTCGTCATCTCCTCGGTGATCTCGGTTCGCCGCGGGCTGACCTGACCAACGCCCTTCCGTCCCCTCCTGCCTTCCTCCCGTTCTCCGGAATCCAGTCCCATGCTGAGTCTGTTCAAGTCCCTGGCCGTGATCGGCGCCCTGTTCGGCGCCCTGGCGGCCCTGCCGGCGCACGCTTTCGAGCCAACCCGCTTCACCGTCGAGGTGCGCGGCAAGGGGGCCGACGTCATCCTGATCCCCGGCCTGGCCTCGTCCCGCGCGGTCTGGGCCGGCACCGCCGCGCGGCTCGAGGGCCGCTACCGCGTGCACCTGATCCAGGTCAGCGGTTTCGCCGGAGAGCCGCCCCGCGGCAACGTCGACGGTCCCGTGGTCTCGCCGCTAGCCGATGAGATCGCCGCCTATATCAAGGCGAGCGGCCTGCAGCGTCCCGCCGTCATCGGCCACTCGATGGGCGGCCTGACCGCCCTGATGATCGCCCAGCGCCACCCGGGCCTGGCCGACCGGATCATGATCGTCGACGCCCTGCCGTTCTTCAGCGTGCTTATGGGGCCGACCATGACCGTCGAGACCGTCACCCCCCGCGCCGCCGGCCTGCGCGACATGCTGATCGGCCAGAGCCCTGAAGCCTTCGCCGCGGGCCAGGCCCAGAGCATGGCCGGCCTGGTCAAGTCGCCCCGGGGCCGTAGCGACGGCCTCGCCTGGTCGATGGCCACCGACCGCTCGGTCATGGCTCGGGCCATGTACGACGTGATGACCACCGACCTGCGCCCGGTCCTGGCGACCGTCCAGACCCCGGTGACCGTGGTCTACGCCAGGGACGACGCCATGGGCATGGGCGCCGGGTTCGTCCAGCCGCTGTACGAGGGCAACTACGCGGCCCTGCCCGCCAGGACCCTGGTCCGGGTCGACGGCGCCCTGCACTTCGTCATGCTGGACCAGCCGGACGCCTTCGCCGCCGCCGTCGCGCAGTTCCTGAAGTAGCCGACCGTCGCTACCGCCGCACCCGCCTGAATTCCGACCTCATCCTCCCCGAAAGGACAGCCATGTTCACGCCTCTCAAACGCGCCTTCACCGCCGTCGCGGTGCTGGTCGCCGCCACCCTGGCGGCACTGCCCGCCGCCGCCGATCCGGCCCTCTGGGTCGTCCGCGACAAGGACTCGACCCTCTACCTGCTGGGCACGGTTCACGTGCTGAAGCCCGACACCGTCTGGCGCACGCCCGCCATCGACAAGGCGCTGGCCGAGGCCGACGAGCTGTGGATCGAGGTCGATACCGACGACACGGCCGCCATGGCGCCGCTGGTTCGCAAGTATGGCCTGGACCCGGCCAATCCACTGAGCAGCAAGCTCACAGCCGAGCAGAAGACGCGGCTCGACGCGGCCGCGGTCAGCATGGGCGCCACCGGCGCGGCCTTCGAGCCCCTGCGGCCCTGGCTGGCGGGCCTGCAGCTCAGCATGGGACCGTTGATGAAGGCCGGCTACGACCCCGCCAGCGGCGTGGAGGCCAAGCTGAAGGCCGCGGCTCGCGAGTCCGGCAAGCCGATCCGTACGCTGGAGTCGCTGGAGCAGCAGATCGGCTTCTTCGGCGACCTGCCGCCGGCCGTCGAGATGGCCTTCCTGCTGTCGGCGCTGGATGAGATGGACTCCGGCCCGGCCATGCTGGACGCCCTGGTCGCGGCCTGGAGCGCGGGGGATGTGCAGGCCCTCAACGACCTGATGGTCGTTGAGATGGCCGCCGACTATCCCGAGCTCTACGAGGCCCTGCTGGTTCGCCGCAACAGGGACTGGGCCGGACAGATCCAGACGATGCTGGCCGGCGACGGCGTGTCGGTGATCGCGGTGGGCGCCGCCCACCTGGTCGGCGACGACAGCGTCCAGGCCCTGCTCGAGAAGCGCGGCCTCAAGGTCGAGCGCCTGGCTGACTGACGGGTTGGTGAGACAACAGGGAAGGGGCCCTGTTCGCGCCGGGCCCCTTCTGCTATTCGGCGGCGACCTTGGGCCGCAGATAGATGGACCGCTTGGGCACGGTCATCACCCGGTGCAGCATCGGCACGAACGCTTCCAGCGGCATGGACTCGTAGTTCGGATCGAACGCCGACTGGTCGTACAGGTGGCAGAACTGGGCCGTGTACTCGAAGTGCGGATGGCCCCGGTACTGCTCGCGCATGTCGCGATCCAGGCCCAGGTGGTGGAAGAAGTAGTAGCCCTGGAAGATGCCGTGCTGCTGGACCATGAAGTGGTTGGCCTCGGACACGAAGGGGAAGACCATCGCCGCCCCGATATCCGGGTGGTTGCGCGGACAGAGCACGTCGCCGATGTCATGCAGCAGGGCGCAGACCACGTACTCCTCGTCGCGGCCGTCCCGGAACGCCCGGGTGGCGGTCTGCAGGCTGTGCTCCAGCCGGTCGACGACGAAGCCGCCGCAGTCGCCCTTGAGCAGGTTCAGGTGGCTGACGATCCGCTCGGGCAACTCGCGGCCGTACTGGGCCGAGGCTGTCGCGATCACCGCCCAGTCCTCCTGGGTGCTCTCGGTCATGGCGTGGAACTTCGCCCGCGCCTCTTCCCCGTGCTCGCCGTCCGCCATGGTCGTTCTCCCAACGATCGTTTGATCGATGGTGCGGGAGGCGCGGCGGGCCGTCAATCGGCCCCCGTCACCTGTCGCCAGACTGATCAACCGGGAGTGGCCATAAGGCTTTACTTCGCTTGACTGTCGCCTCTTAGCGAAATCTTGAAACTGCAGCCTCACTGTCGGGTCCAAGACGTCGAATGGCGCCCAGTCCCAACGGGAACAATGACCCCAGGAGTCACAGCCGGCGCGCTCGCGCTGACCGACCCCCCATCCGCCATCCTGGCAGGGGCCGCTCCGCTTTTCGTCGTCCGCCCGGGGGGCGAGCCGGCCGGTGAGGTCGCGCGCGTGCTGCGGATGGCTTTCCCGGACGTGACACCGGTAGTTCTCGCTTCGGGCGCGGAGGTGGATACCCGGACCGGCGAGGTGGTCTGTTTCGACTTCGTCGGCCTGCCGCTGCCGGAGATCGGCCAGCACCTGCGGGCGGCGACGCGGACGGCGAGCCATGCGGAGATCGTCATCTTCCTGGACGGCGCCGACCGCACGGCCGTCTCGGCCTGCCTGACCGTCACCGCCTCGCCCGAGCGGATGACCTTCCTGGTCGCGCCGTTCGACGCCGGCGAGGCCGCCGCCACCCTGCGGTCGGTGGCTGAACGGTCGCGCGCGGGCGGCCGGGTCCGCACCGGCGACGCCGACCGTGAGGCCACGATCCGCCGGCTCGAGGTCGAGGTCATGGAGACGCAGGTCCGCCTCGACGTCGCCCTGCACAGCGCCCGCCACGACGCGCTGACCGGCCTGCCCAACCGCGCCGGCTTCGTCGGCGAGCTGACCAGCCGCATCGCCAACGGCTTCCAGAGTCAGACGGTGTTCCTGATCAACATCGACCGCTTCAAGCTGGTCAACGAGACGCTCGGTCACGAGGCGGGTGACGACCTGATCCGCAAGATCGGCGTCGCCATCGGCACGGTGACGCCGGCCAACGGCCTGCTGGCCCGTCTGGGCGGCGACGAGTTCGGCGTGGTCGCCGAAACCCTGTCCGAACAGGGCATCGACGACTTCTGCAAGCTCTTGCTGCGGGTCTGCGGCCAGAGCCGCCGCGTCTATGGCCACGAGGTGCAGGTCAGCATCTGCATTGGCGTCTGCGTCCAGAAGCCGGACCATGACAACGGCGACCTGCTGCGCCAGGCCGACCTGGCGCTGCGCGTCGCCAAGCGCGAGGGCCGCAACCGATACCGCGTCTACGACGAGGAGATCGCCCAGACCTCGGTGAAGCGGCTGACCCTGGAGTCCGGACTGGAGCGCGCCCTGCGGGCCGGCGAGTTTTCCATGGCCTATCAGCCGATCGTCGACGCCGGGACCCGCGAGATCCTGGGCTATGAGGCGCTGGTCCGCTGGAACAGCCCGCAGTTCGGACAGGTCTCGCCCGCCGACTTCATTCCGGTGGCCGAGGAAACCGGCCTGATGCTCGAGCTGGGCGACTGGATCCTGCGACAGGCGATGAAGGACTGCCGACGCTGGGGCGGTCCCTACGTCTCGATCAACCTGTCGGCCCGCCAGTTTCTCTACCAGAAGATCGGCGACCGGATCCTGCAGTACGCCAAGGACTGCGACCTCCCTGCCGACCGCATCCAGGTCGAGCTCACCGAGACGGCGATCATCGACGACGTCGAACGGGCCAGCGAGAACCTGCGGGTGTTGCGCGAGGCGGGCGTGCGCGTGGCGCTGGATGACTTCGGCACCGGCTATTCCAGTCTGACCTACCTGCACCGCTTCGATATCGACTGCATCAAGATCGACAAGTCGTTCGTCGACGACATCACCACCGACCGGGAGTCGGCGATGATCGTCGCCTCGGTCACGCGGCTGGCCAAGGCGCTGGGCATGTCGGTCGTCGCCGAGGGGGTCGAGAGCGAGCTGCAGCGCCAGGTGCTGCTGGCCGCGGGCTGCGACTACCTGCAGGGCTACCACTACGGCCGCCCCGTCGCCCCCGGCGACGTCGCCGCCGCCCTGGGCGGACCGCCCGCCGACCTCTGACGCCGCCGCCCTTGAGACCGGGCCGCCTTGCCGCTATGACGCAGGCCGCGCGGCCGTAGTTCAGAGGTAGAACGTCAGCTTCCCAAGCTGAATGTCGGGGGTTCGATTCCCCCCGGCCGCTCCATGATTTCAATGACTTAGCGTCCCGAAAGTTGACCGGTTTCGGTCATTTGGGAGTTATTTGGGAGTTTTTGTTCCCGAACCGTTCGCCTGGATCCGGTCGGCCAGGCTCCTGATGATCTCGTCCTGTTCTACGTACCGGGCGATAACCTGGCTCACCCGCCCGAGCTTCCAGCCCATCACTTCGGCGACTTCGTCCGGAGCCAGGCCCGCCAGTCTCAACCGTGTCGCGAACGTCCCCCGGGCGTCGTGAAGCGTCTTCTCCACGCCGGCGAGCTTCGATGCATCCACCATCTGATGGGTCAGGCCAGCCGGGCTCCAGGGCTTTCCTCGCGTGTTCGTGAGGACAGTCTGATCCGGCTCGCCCCGTCCGATGTCCGCCAGGAGGGCGCGTGTTTCGTTGAGCAGCGGAATGGTCGCGACGCGGGTCCCGCTGCTCTTGCCGGTAGCGCGGCTGATCACCAGGTCGCCGACCTGCTTCCATTGCAGCTTCACCAGGTCGCCGCGCCTCAACCCCGTAAGACAGGCAAGGCGAAGGGCTTGGCCGAGTCTCAGGGATGCCTTTCCACAGAAGGCCTCAATCTCCTCCGCCGACCAGATCTGGTCGGCCCGATTGGCTTCGTACAGGTGCGGGATGTTGGCGGCGTGGTTGTGTGTCAGGAGGCCGCGGTCGACGGCGAACCCGAGGACCCGAGACAAGACCTGCATGCCATAGTCTGCCGTTCGCGGACGGTCCGAGAACTCATCACGCCATTCGAGCAGGTGCATGCGAACTCGCCTGTCATCGAGAGCTCGATGGGAGAGCGAGCCAATATCGTGCGCGCTGAGGCGATTGAGCCAACGGTTCCATTCGGCCTGGGTTGAGGCAGCCAGGGTCAGAAACTCAGGCTTCGATCGATAAAGAACGACGAGCCCCGCCAGAGTCTCGGACTGAGAC
>JBIKII010000173.1:0-7100 GCA_044361705.1 Caulobacter sp. | reverse complement strand
AGGCGAGCGAGCCGCCGGCGGTCAGGCCCATGACCATCAGCGTCTGCCTGGGATGCTTGATGAACAGCAGCATGGTCTTGCCGCGCGCCACGCCCGCCGCCCTGGCGTTCTCGAAGCCGGGGCTCTCATGGATGCCGCTGCGGATCCAGAACACGACGACGGCCAGCGCCGCGCCGATGAAGAACGGGATGCGCCAGCCCCATTCCTTCAGGTCGGACTCCGGCATCAGCCACTGCAGGATGACGACCAGTCCCTGGGCCGAGAGTGAGCCGGCGATCAGGGTCACGTACTGGAAGCTGGCCCAGAACCCGCGGTTCTTCCGGCCGGCGACCTCGGACAGATAGGTGGCGCTGGCGCCGTACTCTCCGCCGACCGACAGGCCCTGCAGGATGCGGGCGCCGAGCAGGATGGCCGGCGCCAGGGCCCCGACCTGGGCATAGGTGGGCGCGAGCGCGATGACGAGGCTGCCGATGCACATCATGGCCACCGACAGGGTCAGGGCGGCGCGCCGTCCGGCCCGGTCCGCGTACATGCCCATCAGCCAGGCGCCGAGCGGCCGGGCCAGGAAGCCCACCGCCGAGACGGCCGCCGCCTTGAACAGCTGCGCGGTCTGGTCGCCCTCCGGGAAGAAGTGGCTGGCGAAATAGATGGTGAAGAAGATGTAGGCCGACCAGTCGTACCACTCGACCAGATTGCCGGCCGAGCCGCCGAGGATGGCCTTCAGGCGCTGGGGCGGCGTGAGGCCAGGCGGCGTCGGGCCCGATGGCGTCTCATCGATCGCGCCCGTTTCCGTCGCCGTCATGCCGCTTCCCCCGCCCCGCGCTTCGAGCGCGCGAGGTTAGGGGAAGCGGCGCAGGCTGCAAGCGTGCGTGGGCGTCAGAGCCGGCCCATCAGCACCAGCACGATGAGGATGACCACGATCAGGCCAAGCCCGCCGGACGGGAAATAGCCCCAGGACTTCGAATGCCCCCAGGTCGGCAGCGCGCCGATGACCGCCAGAATAAGAATGATGATGAGGATGGTCCCCAGCATTGTGATGTCTCCGTCAACAGCGAACCCCCGCTTCGGCTGTCACAATCCGTGGAGGCGTCCGGAGGTTCCGACGTCATGGTCCGCGAAGACCCTGGGAGACGCTGGCGATGTATGTGGCGGTCTACGCCTGGCGTGTGAAGCCGGGCCACGAGGACAGGTCTCGCGAGGCGTGGCGGCGCGGGACCGAGGCGATAACCCGCCTCTACGGCTCGCAGGGCTCGCGGCTGCACCGGGCGAGCGACGGGCGGTTCATCGGCTATGCGGAATGGCCTGACGAGGCGACATGGCGGACCGCCTTCGAGGCGAAGATGGTCTCTGACGACGCCGAGGCGCGGGCCATGTTCGTCGAGGCCCTGGCGGAGAAGCCGGGCGAGCTGATCGCGGCGATGGAGGTCACCGACGACCTGCTCACCCGGCGTGAGTCCTAGCTGTTGTCCTCGACGGGCGCGTCGGGGGCGTTCTTCTTCAGGGAGTCGATGGCGTTCTGGGCGGAGGCCTTGGAGCTGTAGCCCTCGGTCGAGAACATCGTCTCGCTGTTGTACTTGAACCGGACGCGGAACTCCCCGGCCTTGTCCTTGTAGATCTCGAACTTGTGGGCCATGGCGGCGCCGCTCCTTCACTGTTGGGAACCCGACAGTCGGTCGCCGCGCGTTACGCTGTCAATCGCCAGGGACCCGGAACCGGGTCGGAGCCGGGCTCAGCCGTGCGCGGGCGCCGGGCGGATCGACCAAAGGCCGCCGATGAAGGCGCCCTTGATCCGCGGCAGGACGGCCAGCACCACGGTGGTCAGCAGGGTCAGCGACACCGGCACGACGATCCAGGGCGAGGCTTCCCAGATGACCGGGAACAGCAGGATCGGCGCGATAAGCAGGTGGCCGATCAGCAGGATGGTGAAGTAGGCGGGGCCGTCATCGGCGCGATAGGCCGACAGGTCATGGCCGCAGGCGGCGCAGGTCGGCTCGACCTTCAGATAGCCCTTGTAGAGCTTGCCTTCACCGCACTGGGGGCAGCGGTGCTTCAGGCCGCGCGCCAGACCGGTCATGAACGGGCGGGGCTCGGCGTCGACGTGCGCTTGTGACATGGCCCCCATATGTACCTTCGGCCCGGGGCATGAAAGAGGCGTGTGGTCGATTGCCGCGATCTTCCCGCCCGTGCGCGAGCCCGGGGAACCGGCGCTTCGAGGGGGCCGTTGCGTTGCGACAGGCGGCGACGCCCCTCGCAAGGAGACGATTTTGACGACGGCAGGAGTACCCGGGGCTTGCGAACACGCCACAGTCGCGGCCGAAATTCGCGTTCCGGATGACAAGGCTGCGCGAAGGCGGGGAAGCTCTGCTACCGTTAACGCCATGAGGCTCAAGAGGCGGTCGACAACGATGTCGCAAGGGTTGCGTGTGGGCGTGGCGGGGCTGCTGGTCGCGGGTCTGTTCGCGGCGTCGAGCCAGGGGCCGGCGCTGGCGCAGGCCCCGTCGACGACCGCCGTTCCCTATGCCCGCCCCGTCGCCGGGACGATCATCCTCACGCCGGAGCAGGCTGACCTGCTGCGGACGACGCTGGCCGCTTCCGACCGGCACGGCTTCGCGCCGGGCGAGTTCGCGCCCCGCGGCGACGGCGAGGCGGCCCTGATCGACGCAACGCTCCGCTACGCCAAGGCCGTGAAGATCGGGCGGCTGAACGTCGCCAACTTCCGGTCGGACTGGGCGCTTCGACCCCAGGCCTTCGACGCGCGCGGCGGGCTTGCCCGCGCCGTGGCGGATAACCGGTTAAAGGCGTGGCTGGACGGCCTGCCGCCGCCCTATCCCGGCTATGAGACCCTGCAGGTCGGCCTGACCACCTATCGCGACATCCAGTCCCGGGGCGGCTGGCGTCCGCTGGCCCCCGGGCCGGACCTCAAGGTCGGGGCGGTGGGCCCGGCGGTCGAGGCCCTGCGCCAGAGGCTGGCCGCCGAGGACCCGCTGACGCCGTCCATGACCGCGATGACGCCGCCGTCGCCCGGCCAGACGACCGGACAGCCGCTGTTTGACGAGACGCTGGCCGAGGCCGTCAAGCGGGCCCAGAAGCGCATGGGGCTCGAGCCCAGCGGCACGGTCGGGACCGCCACGCGCGCGGCGCTCAACCTGCCGGTTGAACGGCGTATCGACCAGATCGTCGCCAACATGGAACGCTGGCGCTGGCTGCCGTCCTCGCTGCCGGCGAAACGGGTCCAGGTGAACGTCGCCGCCGGCGTGCTGACCCTGTTCAAGAACGACCAGCCGACGCTGTCCATGCGCGCTGTGACGGGCAAGCCGGGCGGCGGTGAGACGCCGCTGCTCAGCTCCGACATCCACTCGATCGTGCTCAACCCGCCCTGGAACGTGCCGACCGGCATCGCGCGGAAGGAACTGTTTCCCAAAGGCCGCGCCTATCTCGCCAGCGCCGGGTTCCGCATCCTGCCGGGCGGCGGCCTCCAGCAGCGTCCCGGTCCGAACAGCGCGCTGGGCCTGATCAAGTTCGACTTCGAAAATCCCTTCGCGGTCTATCTGCACGACACCCCGAGCAAGGGCGGCTTCGCGCGCTACACCCGGCAGGTCAGCCACGGCTGCGTCCGCCTTGAGCGGCCCCTGGCGCTGGCGCGGGCGATCATGGAGGGCGATCCCACCTGGACGCCGCAGCAGATCGACGAGACCATCGCCGGCGGCCAAACCACGCGGGCGAAGGTGGCCGATCCGGTGGCGGTGTATCTGCTCTACTGGACCGCCTTCGTGACCTCCGACGGCCAGGTCAACTTCCGCCAGGACCCGTATGGCTGGGATACGCTGCTCATCAAGCGCATCGAAGCGCAGGGCGCGGCGTGACCGGAGACTGCCCCTGCTGTTCCGGCGGCCCGGTCCTGGGCCGTCGGCGGCTGTTGTCCCTCGCGGCCGGCGGCCTGGCCGCCCTGACCGCCACTACATCCGCCTCGGCGCAGGACGCGCCGGCGGCGTCCGTCGATCCGGAGGATGCCCCGGCGCCTGACGGCTTTGCCTCGCTGTCGCCGACGCCGCTGACGCCCCCGCCGCCCGGGCCGCGCCACCTGAAGTTCCGCCACCTCCACACCGAGAAGAACCTCGAGGTGGTCTACTGGGACGGCGGCAAGTACGTCTGGGACGCGCTGCAGGCGGTCAACCAGCACCTGTCGGACTTCCGCAGCCTCGAGGTCCACCCGATCGACGTGCGGCTGCTGGACATCCTGTTCACGCTGCAGTCGCTGACCGGCTCGAAGGAGCCGTACCGGATCGTCTCGGCCTTCCGCTCGGCGGCCACCAACACCATGCTGTCGGACCAGAGCGCGGTGACGAACGGGACCTCGCAGGTCGCCACCAAAAGCCTCCACATGGAGGGGAAGGCGATCGACATGCGTCTGAACGACGTGTCGCTGACCGGGCTGCGTGACGCGGCGCTGGCGCTCAAGGGCGGAGGCGTGGGCTACTATCCCGACTCCGGCTTCATACATGTGGATATCGGTTCCGTGCGGACCTGGCAGGGGACCTGAGGGGTGATGGGGAATGGCTAAGAAGTCGTCGGGTCTGGGCGGGTGCCTGGTGCAGATCGTGCTGGGATTCCTGGCGGTGATCGCCGCCGCGCTGGCCGTGCTGTTCTTCCTGAGCTCGGCGCCGCTCGATGCGGAGCCCGAGGGCCCGTCCATCGCCGATGACGCCGCGGCGCGTGCCGAGGGGCCGGATGTTCCCCTCGAGACGCCCGCCGCCCGGGCGCCCACGGCGCGGGACGTCACGGTCGGGGTTCCGCCGCTGACCGACGGCGGGATCGACCCGCGCTCCGACGACCAGATGGCGGACGATGCTGCGGCGGCGGGTATGACGTCGCGTACCCCTTCCCCCGCGCCCGAATAGAGGTATCGTTACAAAACTGACGCGCAGCAGCCGCGCGACGACGTTGGCCGCACACAGCATCCAGTGCAGGGCGTAGGGCGAGTCGCCCAGTCGGCTCACCTCCGCCAATAGACACCGGAGCGGGGGGAAGGAGCAGTACGCGTTGCAGCCGACCAATACCGAGGCGCCCGAGCACTTTCACAAGGTCGTCGATTGCCAGTGGGCCTGTCCGGCCCACACGCCTGTTCCCGAATACATCCGACTGATCGCCCAGGGGCGTCACGCCGACGCCTACATGGTCAACTGGAAGTCCAACGTCTTCCCGGGGATCCTGGGACGGACCTGCGACCGGCCGTGCGAACCGGCCTGCCGTCGCGGACGCGTGGACGAGGAACCGGTGGCCATCTGCCGCCTCAAGCGTGTCGCCGCCGACAGCAAGGGCGACGTCACCGCCCGCATGCCGACCCCCTCGCCGGTGAAGATCGGCAAGACCGTCGCCTGTATCGGCGCCGGCCCCGCCTCGATGACCGTGGCCCGCGACCTGGCGCCGTTCGGCTTTGACGTCGTCGTCTATGACGCCGAGGCCAAGAGTGGCGGCATGATCCGCAGCCAGATCCCGCGTTTCCGCCTGCCCGAGAGCGTCATCGATGAGGAGATGGGCTTCGTCACCGCCCTCGGCCCGACGATGCGGCTGGGCGAGCGCATCGACAGCCTCAAGGCCCTGCTGGCCGAGCCCTACGACGCCATCTTCGTCGGCACCGGCGCGCCGCGCGGCCGTGACCTCAATGTGCCGGGGCGCCAGGAAGCGGCCGCCAACATCCACATCGGCATCGACTGGCTGTCCAGCGTCTCGTTCGGCCATATCGAGAGCATCGGCCGGCGGGTGATCGTGCTGGGGGGCGGCAACACCGCCATGGACTGCTGCCGCACCTCGCGCCGCATGGGCGGCGAGGAGGTCACGGTCGTGGTCCGCTCCGGCTTCGAGGAGATGAAGGCCTCGCCCTGGGAGAAGGAGGACGCGATGCACGAGGGCATCCCGATCCGCAACTTCATGGTCCCCAAGGCCTTCACCCACGAGGGCGGCAAACTGACCGGCGTGGTGTTCGAGAAGGTCGCGCCCGTCATCGACGAGCGCGGTCGCCGCGTGACCCGCCCGACCGGGGAGCCCGACGAGCACATCGCCTGCGACGATGTCCTGCTGGCCATCGGCCAGGAGAACAGCTTCCCCTGGATCGAGCGCGACATCGGCATCGACTTCGACGAATGGGGCATGCCCGTCGTCGATCCGGTCACCTTCCAGTCGACCAATCCCCGCGTCTTCTTCGGCGGCGACGCCGCCTTCGGGCCCAAGAACATCATCTGGGCCGTCGCCCACGGGCACGAGGCGGCTGTCTCGATCGAGCACTTCTGCCGGGGCCAGGACCTGCGGCTGCGGCCGCCGCCGGGGATGGCCGTCTCGTCCCAGAAGATGGGCATCCACGAGTGGAGCTACGACAACGACGTCTCCCTCGACGACCGCCAGAAGGTCCCGATGCTGGAGACGGCGATCGCGCTCGCCGACGTGAAGGCCGAGGTGGAGCTGGGCTTCGACGTAGCCAGGGCGCTGGCCGAGACGCAGCGCTGTCTCAACTGCGACATCCAGACCGTGTTCGCCACGCCGCTGTGCATCGAATGCGACGCCTGTGTCGACATCTGCCCGACCGACTGCATCACCTTCACCGTCAACGGCGAGGAGGATGAGCTGAGGCCCAGGCTCAAGGCGCCGGCGCTGAACCTGACGCAGGATCTCTATGTGTCAGGGTCGCTGCCGACCGGCCGGGTGATGGTCAAGGACGAGGACGTCTGTCTGCACTGCGGCCTCTGCGCCGAGCGGTGCCCGACCGGCGCATGGGACATGCAGAAGACCCTGATCGAGATGGCCCAGGTCGGCGGGGGGTGCCTGAAATGACCAAGCCCCTCACAGCCACCAACGACTTCGTCGTCAAGTTCGCCAACGTCAACGGCTCCGGCTCGGCCAGCGCCAACGGCCTGTTCGTCAAGTCGATCCTGCGGATGGGCGTGCCGGTCGCGGCGCGCAACATCTTCCCGTCGAACATCCAGGGCCTGCCGACCTGGTACGAGATCCGCGTCAGCGGTCATGGCTGGATGGGCCGCCGCGGCGGCGTCGACCTGATGGTCGCCATGAACCCGCAGACCTGGGACCGCGACCTCGGCGAGATCGAG
>JBIKII010000172.1:0-7145 GCA_044361705.1 Caulobacter sp. | reverse complement strand
GGTGAGTGAACTGTGCCTCGGCACGATGAACTTCGGCCCGCGCACCCCCGAGCCTGAGAGCTTCGCCATTCTTGGCGCCGCCGTCGCCGCCGGGATCAACTTCATCGACACGGCCAACCAGTACGGTGGCCATCTGGGCGTGGGCGCGACCGAAAGCCTGCTCGGCCGCTGGCTGGCCGAGGATCGCGGCCGGCGTGACCGGATCGTGCTCGCCACCAAGGTTCACGAGCCGATGTCGGACGACGTCAATGACCGGGGCCTGTCGGCGCGGCACATCCAGATGGCCTGTGACGCGAGCCTGCGCCGGCTCGGGGTAGAGCACATTGATCTCTACCAGCTGCATCACATCGACCGCACTGCGCCGATGGAAGAGATCTGGCAGGCGACCGACCGGCTGATCAGCCAGGGCAAGATCACCTACGTCGGTTCGAGCAACTTCCCCGGCTGGAAGATCGCCCAGGCCAACGAGAAGGCGGCGGCCCGGAGCCGGATGGGCCTGGTGTCCGAGCAGAGCCTCTACAACCTCCTGGAACGCCGTGCTGAACTGGAGGTGATCCCCGCCTGCCGCGAATACGGCCTGGGCCTGATCCCCTGGAGCCCGCTCGCGGGCGGCCTGCTGGCCGGCGCGTCCATGGACGCGGATGGCCGACGGCAGTCGACCGAAGCGAAGGCGGCGGCCATCGCCCGGTCCGGGCAGCTTTCCCGCTTCGGCGACCTCTGTCGGGCGCTGGGCGAGCCCCCCGGCGCTGTCGCCCTGGCCTGGCTGCTGGACCAGGACAGCGTGACCGCCACCATCATCGGCCCGCGCAACCTCGACCAGCTGACCTCGGTTCTGCATGTGCCCGACATCCGGCTGGACGGCGAGACGCTGGCGGCCATCGACGCGATCTTCCCGCCCTGCGGCCCGGCGCCGGAGGCCTATGCATGGTGATCGTAGGTGGCGTCCTTCCGGTCACCGGCGGTCATCTGGCCTACCACCGCACGGGTGGCGACAAGCCGGCGCTGGTCCTGTCCCACGGCCTGACGGACAACGGCCTGTGCTGGAGCCGGCTGGCGGCTGCGCTGGCGCCGGACTTCGACGTCATCATGCTGGATGCGCGCGGCCACGGGGAAAGCGCGCGCATGGTCGGCGCGCCACCTGATCACGCCGGTCGCGACATCGCCGAGGCCATCGACTTTCTGGGCCTGCGGTCGCCGATCGTGATGGGCCACTCCGTTGGCGCGCGCGCCACCGCCGACTTTGCCGGCGCTTATCCGGGGCTGGCGTCGAAGGTCATTCTTGAAGATCCGCCTTTCCTCCCGGTCGCCGATCCAGCGGCGGCCGCACTCCGCCGGCGCAAGTTCCGCGATCAGGTGGAAGCCTTCCAGGCCATGTCCGAGGCGGACATCATCGCGCTGGGTCGAAACACCTCGCCGGACTGGCATGAGGATGAGTTCCCGGCGTGGGTGGCCGGCAAGTGTCAGGTCGATCCGGACGCCATGCCGGACTATCGCACGCCCTGGCAGGAGTCGCTTCGGGCTATCACCGCTCCGATCCTGCTGATCCGAGGCGAGCCGGCGCGGGGCGGTCTGGTCACGGCGGAGATCGCCGACGCGGCGATGGCCCTCAATCCGAACATCACGACAGTCCTGATTCCCAACGCCGGCCACAACATCCGCCGCGAGAATTTCGACGGCTATCTGGCGACAGTGCGCGGCTTCTTGGCCAGCAACTAGGCGGTCACCCCGGGATTGCGCGCAGCCAGGGCGTCGATCGGGCGACATGATTTTCGGCAATGGACCTTAGGCGCGAATGACGGGCGTCAACTTCCGAAGCTGGCGCAAAGCAGACGCCAACCTCTCTAGCCGGGCGTGGCCGATGCCATCACCAGCAGCGTCCCATCCGGCAACGGCCGCTGCAGCGCCTTCGCCTCGCTCCAGGGGGCGCGCATCCAGACGTCACGCTCCTCCTCGGTGGTCAGGATCACCGGCATCGCCTTGTCGTGGACCTGAGCCACCTCGGCGTTGGCGTCGGTGGTCAGGAAACCGAACAGGTTCAGGGTCTCCAGGCCGTCCCTGATCTTCCGCACGCAGGTCCAGTCGCGCACCTCGACGCCGGCGAAGAAGGCGAGGGGCTGATCTTCGGCCAGGGCAAACCAGACAGGCTTGAGGGAGCCGCCAACCTGGTCGGGCTCGCTGAAGGCGGTGAGCGGGACCAGGCACCGGTTGGCTGGCTCCAGCCAGCGAAGCCAGTGGCGGGAGGCGGTGTTGCGCACATTGGTCGTGCCGCGATCCGGCTCCATCTTCAGCAGGTCCTTGAAGGCGTCGTCGTCGATAACCTTACCCTTCTTGCGAAGGCCGTCGGCCCGCTTGCTTGCGGCCTTGAACAGTGCCTGGCTGGAGGAGGGCAGGCCCCAGCGCGCTAGCACCAGTTCACGCCCTTCGGCCCCGTTGCGGACGATCGGTGCGGCGTAGTCGGGGTAGATGTCGCGCGGCTCCAGATTGCCGACGTCGGCCGACATGGCGCGGCTGGCGGCGAGGATGTCGGCCGTGCCGGTCCGCATGCGATAGAGGTTGCACATCGGGGGCGTCCTTGACCGGTGAAACGTCCCGACAGGACACCATGCAGCCCATGGGCCGACAAGCGTCGGCCGCTACCGGATGGTAACGGCGATATGGTCGGTCCTGTCGCAGACCGAGCAGCGCGACCGCAGGCGGATGCCGTGCGGCGTCGCGCCCCGCCCGAAGCGCCGGATCGCCACCGAAGCCGACATGCTGACCTCGTAGTCGCACTTGGTGCAGCGCAGGATCAGCCGACCGTACTCGCCCAGCGAAGGGCCGAGGAACTGATGTCTCGCCGCCATCGGTCAGCCGGCGAGCTCGCGCACCGCCATCTTGTGAGCCCGGCCCAGGCCGCCGAACAGGGAGAGGATCGCCCTGGCCTGCCGGAGCCGGGCCGCGATCTCGACCTGCGCGTCAGAGACGAGGTTCGCCAGGATCCGCCCCTCGTCGGTTGGCCAGTCCGCTAGGCGACCCGCCGCGGCCAGCCGCTCGATGCCCCCCGGATCGCCCTCGGCGCCGAACCGGGTGATCTCTTCAGCCGCGGTCTGCTCGATGAGACGCCGATACTCCGGCCTCAGGTCATCGAGCCGAACGCGCCGCCTCGGCGCGTCTGGTGTGGGGCATTCCATATTCTGTCCTCCCTCGCTGACTGCCACCGTAGCGGCTGGCCAAAAGAGAACAAGACAAGAACATTGTGGTCGCGCGACCGTGACCAAACCTCGCCGAGAACCCGGTGAAGGGCTCTACCTCTGTTTGGGAAAAACCTCGTAAGCCATTGATTTTGCTGGATCCCGAGACTGCTGATTTGGGCGCTAACCTGCTGATTTCACGAGTATAACGTCAGCTTCCCGTAGGGGAAGCCAATGTCCGCTTGACGGCGCTTAGCCAACGGGAAGAAACGACCCAAAAAGGGCGCAGCCATAAAATTCAGGCCGGACGAACGAGATAGAGCATGTAGCCGGTATCGCCGGACACGGCTCGCCAGTCGGACGCCTCCTTGCGGGCAGCGGCAATCGCAGCCGCAACGGAAGCACTTGTGCCCGCGGCTTCGAGCATTTCGCAGCGCTCAAGCATTGGATCATAGTAGGCGGACCATGCTTCATGGGTGAGTTGGCGCGATCCAAGCACCTGCCAGCCGGCGGAGGTAATCTCGGCGCGAGTTGTGGCTTCTGTTCCAATACTGCCGGGTTCGCCCTCCCAGAAAGCCAGTGCAGCTTCGGACGGCGCGTCCGTGAACAGACAGGGATGACTGAACGCGACGACGCCGGTTTCGGTCAGAACACTGCGCCAGGCTTCAAGCGCCCTCGTCACTCCCAGGAAATAGACCGACCCTGCCGACCATATCAGATCATAGGGACCGGTCAGGTTCTCCATGCTCGCTTCAATGATCCGCACGGACGGATCAGCTGCGAACCGAATTTTCGCTGCCTCGACGAAGTGCGCAACGGTCTCAAACCCGTCCACACGGCCTTCGGGAACAAGCTGACGCAGAGCCGCAAGGTCGCCGCCAGGTCCGCATCCCGCGTCGCACACATGCCCATCCCTGGGCACCGCGCTCAGACGCCCGGTCCAAGCGACATCGTCGGCGAGCCCAGGGCCTTCTCTGGGCAGGTCGCGGTGCACCGTGAAGAAGGCGTCCCAATCCATACGGTGACCTATCGCAATCGGTCACTCCCTGGTCAACGTGCGCCGTTGACTGCGATGGTATCGGCTAACCCGACACAGTCAGAAACTGAACATACACCGGCACTCGAAGTACAAAAAGAATGTCCGTCTTCGGCGAAGACAGGTCAAATCATCCGGTCGGACTTGGTGGTCGTAACGACCGCAATCCACCCTCAGCGGACCGTCAGAGCGTCTGCTTGGGGTTGGCGCCTCGAAGTCCGCCTATGGCGCGAAGCAGCCTCTCCTCCACTCTTGGCCGCGCACCGATAGCAGCCAGATCTCATTTGGGAAATTTCTCACAAGTCATTGATTTCCTTAGGGTGCATAACGACCGATTTGGGCGCTAACCTGCTGATTTCACACATATAACGTCAGCTTCCCAAGCTGAATGTCGGGGGTTCGATTCCCCCCGGCCGCTCCATGATTTCCCCTTGGCCAGCACGTGATCGCTGCGCTCGACCGGCGCCTGTGTCGGGCGGCAGCGGCTTCTTTTGCCGCGTGGGGCTGTCCGGACCGGCCCCTGCGCCCTACAGACTCTCCCTATGCCTCACCAGCCCTCGCCTTCGCCTTCGCCCGTGGACGCTCCGATGCTGACCCTCCGCGGTCTGGGCCGCTCGCTGCCCGGTGGGCGGGTGCTGTTCTCCGGTCTCGACCTCGATATCGCGCCCGGCGAGCTGGTGGCGATCATGGGGGAGTCCGGGGTCGGCAAGTCCACCCTGCTGAACGTCATCGCGGGGCTGGACAAGGCCGACGCGGGGACCGTCAGCATCGCCGGCGCGATGCTGTCGACCCTGGACGATGACGGCGCCACCCTGCTGCGGCGGGACCGTATCGGCTTTGTCTTCCAGGCCTTTCACGTCCTGCCCCACCTGACCCTGGCCCGAAACGTCGCCCTGCCGCTGGTGCTGGGCCATGGCGATCCGGCCGAGGCGATGTCGCGGGCCGAGGCCATGCTGGCCGATGTCGGCCTGCCCGGACGGGGCGGGGACTATCCGCGCCAGCTGTCCGGCGGCGAGCTGCAACGGGTGGCCATCGCGCGGGCCCTGATCCATCGCCCGGCGCTGATCCTCGCCGACGAGCCGACCGGCAACCTCGACCCTGAAACCGCTGACCGCATCCTGGGTTTGCTGACCGCGCAGGTGCGGCAGGCCGGCGCGGCGGCCCTGATCGTCACCCATTCGGAGAAGGCCGCCGCCGCCGCTGACCGCGTCCTGCGGCTGACCCGCGACGGGCTGGTCGCCATCGATCCGACGGAGCCGGCGTCGCCGGCCGAAGGCGCTGCATGAGCGCTGACCGCAACGGCGCGATCAGCCTGGCCGCCATGGCCTGGCTGGTGCTGGGCGAGTGGCGCACCCAGCCCGTGCGGGTGGCCACCGCGGCGATCGCCATCGCCGTGGGCGTGGCCCTGGGGTTCGGCGTCCACCTGATCAACGCCTCGGCCCTGACCGAGTTTTCCCGCGCCATCGCCGCGGTCAACGGCGACGCCGACCTGCAGGTCGCCTCGGTGTCCCCTGCCGGCTTCGACGAGGCCCTCTATCCGCGGCTGGCCCGGGTTGCGGGGGTGGCGAAGGCCAGCCCCGTGGTGCAGCTGACCGCCGCGATCCCGGGGGACAGCCAGGGACTGACCCTGATCGGCCTCGACATCTTCCGCGCCGCCGCCGTCACGCCCGCGCTGCTGGGCCGGCCCGATCCCGCGCCGGACGCCGCCTCGGGGGGCGCCAGCGGCCTGGGCGATGCCGGCGCCGTGTTCGACGAGATGGCGGTGTTCCTGTCGCCGACCTTGCGCCAGGCCGTCGAGGCCGGGCCAGAGGGGCGGCCCGCCGGGGCGCGCGGCGCGGCGCTGTCGCTGTCGGCGGCCGGACGCACCGTGCCGGTCACCATTGCCGGAACCCTGCCCGGCGTGGCGGAGGGACGGCGGATCGCGGTCATGGACATCGCCGCCGTCCAGTGGCGCTTCGGTCAGCTGGGGCGGCTGCACCGGGTGGACCTGAAACTGGCCGACGGGGCGGATCGCCAGGCCGTCGAGGCGGCCATCGCCCGGATGCTGCCGCCCGAGGCCGAGCTGGTGACGCGCGAGAGCCAGTCCCGGCGCAGCGACAGCCTGTCCCGCGCCTACCGCGTCAACCTCAACATGCTGGCCCTGATGGCCCTGCTGACCGGCGGCTTCCTGGTGTTTTCGGCCCAGTCCCTGTCGGTCGCGCGGCGTCGGTCGCAGTTCGCCCTGCTGCGGGTGCTGGGCACGCGCCGCCGCGCCCTCCTCGTCCAGGTGCTGATCGAGGGAGGCGTGGTCGGGGCCGTCGGCGCCGTGATGGGGCTCGGGCTCGGAGTGCTGCTGGCTGACACCGCCCTGCGCCTGCTGGGCGGCGATCTGGGCGGCGGGTATTTCAGCGGCGGCCGGCCGGTCCTGGTGTTCGCGCCGGTCGCGGCCGGCGTGTTCTTCGGCCTCGGGCTGCTCTGCGCCATCGGCGGCAGCCTGCTGCCCGCGCGGGAGGCGTCGCGGGCCCAGCCGGCGGTTGCCCTGAAGAACGCCGGGGACGCCGTCGATCCTTCGGTCCAGCCGGCCATCCTTCCGGCGCTCGGGCTGCTGCTGGCCGGCGGGGCCTGCGCCCTTGGTCCGGCCATCGGCGGACTGCCGCTCCTGGGCTACGCCGCCATGGCCCTGTTGCTGGCCGGCGGCGTGGCGGCCATGCCCTGGCTGGCGCGCGCGCTGCTGTCGCCGCTGCAGGGCGCACGGTTCGCCGCGCCCTCCACCGAACTGGCCGTGCGGCGGCTATGGGGCGCCCCGTCCCAGGCGGCTGTGGCCCTGTGCGGCATCGTCGCCTCCACCAGCCTGATGATCGCCATGGCGGTCATGGTCTCCAGCTTCCGCGGCTCGGTGGACGACTGGCTGGGACAGGTGCTGCCCGATGATCTCTACATGCGGTTCGCCGAACCCTCGC
>JBIKII010000024.1:0-23739 GCA_044361705.1 Caulobacter sp. | reverse complement strand
TTGCGGAACCGGGCCGCCAGCACGATGGCCAGCAGCATGGTCTTGTCGCCGATCTCGGCGATGGCCACGAGGCCGGTGGAGACGAGGAAGGCTTCCATGAACATGTCCTGGCGGGACCGGTAAGACAGACCATTGGCGTTCCGCGCTCCGGTCCCGCTCGACCGCACGCGAAAGCCAAAGGTCTCGCCAGGTCCTTTCGGACTGAGCGCGCCATGGAGCCGGGGCTCCAAGTTTGTTGACGCGCTCCCCGCTGCCGTCGCGCGTCCAGCAAAATTGGCTTTCGGTTTTGCGCCCGGACGCGCGCCGATCCTAAAGATGGCGCGCCTTCCGGGCGGTAAGCCGGTATCCACCTTCCCTGAAGGCGCGCCGGGCGGGCGGCTACTCCCCAGTGACGGGGGGCTGATAGCCCCGCGCCGGGGTCATGGCAAGCCTCAGAGGCTGCCGTCCGCCTTCGCCGCGGCGGTCAGCTCGGCGCGGAACTTCGGGTGGGCGAGGCCGATCAGCGCCTTGGCCCGCTCGAACGAGGACAGGCCCTTGAGGTCGACGTGGCCGTACTCGGTGACGACGATGTGGGTGTCGTTGCGCGGCGTGGTCACCGGTCCGTCGAGGCGGGTGGTGATGCGCGAGACGGTTCCGTCCTTCGCGGTCGAATGACAGGCGATGATCGACTTGCCGCCCTTCGAGGCGTAGGCGCCCCGGACGAAGTCCAGCTGGCCGCCGGCGGCGCTGAATTGCCGCCCCGCGAGGTGCTCGGAGTTGCAGGCGCCCGACAGGTCGATCTGCAGGGTGGCGTTGACCGACACGACCCTGTCGTTGCGGGCGATCACCGCCGGATCGTTCACATAGTCGACGGGCCGGCTTTCGACGGCGGCGTTGTCGTCGATGAAGTCGTAGAGCGGCTTGTCGCCCATGGCGAAGGTGAAGATCGAAAGGCCTGGATCGGTGGCCTTGCGACGGTTGGTGACCACGCCCTTGCGCATCAGCGCCACCAGGCCGGGCGACAGCAGCTCGGTATGGACGCCCAGGTCCCGGTGCTGGCCCAGCGCCGAGCAGACCGCGTCCGGCAGCGCGCCGATCCCCATCTGCAGGCAGGCGCCGTCATCGACAAGGCCGGCGATGATGCGCCCGATGACGTCGTCCTCCGGCGTTCGCTCGCGGACCGGGTTCTCGAACAGCGGCTGGTCGTTCTCGACGATGCCATCGACCTGGCTGACGTGGATCATGCCGCCCCGGACACGCGGCATGTGCCGGTTGACCTCGACGATCACCCGGCGCGCAGAGCCGGCCAGCGCAGAGCCGTAGTCGTTGTTGGTGCCAAGGCTGAAGAAGCCGTGGCGGTCCATCGGCGAGACGGCGGTCACGAACACGTCCATCGGCTCGGGCTCGCCCAGCAGGCGGGGGGCCTGGCTGAAGGCGCCGGGGACGAAGGCGACCGTCCGCCGGCCTTCGGCCGCGCCCCGGGCCAGCAACGCCCGCTCGACCGGCCCGAGGAACAGGCAGTGAGGCCGGATGCGGTCCATCAGTTCGTAGCGCAGCACCGAGGCCGCCGCATGCGGCATCGAATGGAAATAGTAGAGGCGGACCTCGTCGATCTCCTGGGCCTCGGCCCGGGCGGCGATCGCCGAGAGGATGGCCGGAGGCTCGGCCAGGGCCATGCCCATGGCCATGCGATGCCCGGACTCGACCTGGTCGGCCGCCTCGGCGGCCGTCAGGCGCTTGCTCGCATAGATCGCCTCAGGGGTCATGGGGCGTATATGCCACGAACCGGACCGCGCCGACGAGGGGGCTTGAAGGCGGTTGTGGCGGCGAGCGGAAGACCCCGGTTCGCCCATCAGGCGAGGGGCAGATCACAGTCCCGCGACCACGCGCCGCGCCCCTTGTCCTAACCCCTTGCAATGGTTGGAATGCTGGCCGCTGTTAACCTTTTGCTAACGAAAAAAGTCGCCCGGCGGACGATCTTGGCGTTGACGAGTCATTAGGGGTCGTGGCCCCATATAGTGGGTTGAGGGGGCATACCGCCCACAACATGTAGGGGTTCGGGGACGCCTTTCGCGTCTTTGATCTCCCTGATTGGTCACGGGTTTTGGGACATGATGGGTGAAGTGGCGCGACAGATTCCTCTCGGCGAAGCCGCCGGAGACAGCGCCTGGGAAGCCGGCCGTCCGCAGCTTTCGCTGGTGCGCAAGGTCGAGGTTGACCGGTCGCGGGACGCCCTGCTGACGGACTTCGGCAAGACCACGCTGGAGGACCGGTATCTCCTGCCGGGCGAGTCGTACCAGGACATGTTCGCCCGCGTCGCCACGGCCTACGCCGACGACGCCGAGCACGCCCAGCGGGTCTACGACTACATGAGCCGCCTGTGGTTCATGCCGGCCACGCCGGTCCTCAGCAACGGCGGCGCCGAGCGCGGCCTGCCGATCAGCTGCTTCCTCAATGCGGTCGGCGACAGCCTGGACGGCATCGTCGGCACCTGGAACGAGAACGTCTGGCTGGCCGCCAACGGCGGCGGCATCGGCACCTACTGGGGCGGCGTCCGCAGTATTGGCGAGAAGGTGAAGGGCGCGGGCCAGACCAGCGGCATCATCCCCTTCATCCGCGTGATGGACTCCCTGACGCTCGCCATCAGCCAGGGCAGCCTGCGCCGGGGTTCGGCGGCGGTGTACCTGGACATCCACCATCCGGAAATTGAAGAGTTCCTCGAGATCCGCAAGCCGTCGGGCGACTTCAACCGCAAGTCCCTGAACCTGCACCACGGCATCTCGATCAGCGACGAGTTCATGCACGCCGTCCGCGACGGCGGAAAGTTCGGCCTGCGCTCGCCCAAGACCGGCGAGGTCCTGCGCGAGGTCGACGCCCGCACGCTGTGGCAGAAGGTTCTCGAGCTGCGCCTGCAGACCGGCGAGCCCTACCTGATCTTCTCCGACCATGTGAACAAGGCCATGCCGAAGCACCAGCGCGAGCTGGGCTTCAAGGTCCGCCAGTCCAACCTGTGCAGCGAGATCATGCTGCACACCGGCAAGGACCACCTGGGCGTCGAGCGCACCGCCGTCTGCTGCCTCAGCAGCGTCAACGCCGAGACCTTCCTGGAGTGGCGCGACGAGCCGCGCTTCATCGAGGACGTCATGCGCTTCCTCGACAACGTGCTGGAGGACTTCATCCAGCGCGCCCCGGTCGACGCCAAGGCCGCCGTCTACGCCGCCCAGCGCGAGCGCTCGGTGGGCCTGGGCCTGATGGGCTTCCACAGCTTCCTGCAGGCCCAGAACGTCCCCTTCGAGAGCGCGCTGGCCAAGAGCTGGAACATGCGGCTCTTCAAGCACCTGCGCCGCGAGGCCGACAAGGCGAGCGTCAAGCTGGCCGAGGAGAAGGGCCCCTGCCCCGACGCCGCCGAGCGCGGCGTGATGGAGCGGTTCAGCCACAAGCTGGCCATCGCCCCGACCGCCAGCATCAGCATCATCTGCGGCGGCACCAGCGCCGGCATCGAGCCGATCCCGGCCAACATCTACAGCCACAAGACCCTGTCGGGCACCTTCGCGGTCAAGAACCCCTACCTGGAGCGGCTGCTCGAGACCAAGGGCGAGAACACCGCCGCAGTCTGGGACACCATCCTGGCCAACGAGGGCTCGGTGCAGCACCTGGACTGCCTGACCCAGGACGAGAAGGACGTCTACAAGACCGCATTCGAGCTGGACCAGCGCTGGATCGTCGAACTGGCCGCCGACCGCACGCCCGACATCTGCCAGAGCCAGTCGGTCAACCTGTTCATCCCCGGCGACGTGGATAAATGGGACCTGCACATGCTGCACTGGCAGGCCTGGGAGCGGGGCATGAAGAGCCTCTACTACCTGCGCTCCAAGTCGGTTCAGCGCGCCGCCCACGCCGGCAACGAAACCGCCGAGGTGGTCGACATGGCCGGCAGCGCCCGCACTGACTACGAGGAATGCCTTGCCTGCCAGTAGGCGGGACGATCATCGGAAAACAGGGGCCCGGTGGAAACGCCGGGCCCTTTTTCGTTGCGTCCTTCGCGACGCGGACCTGAAGGTCCGCTCCTCAGGAAGACGAAGTCTGTGCGTTCCACTCCCCTTCGTCATCCTGAGGAGCGAGCCTTTGGCGAGCGTCGCGAAGGACGCGCTGACCTGCCCCCTACCCCGCCGGGGCCAGGGTGATGTCGACCATGATCTCGCCCGAGATCGCCTCCAGCGCGTCCTGCACCGCCGCGGCGGCATGGCCCGGCGGCAGGCGCAGGCGGGCGTCCATGTGGAACAGCGGCGCGCCGGAATACGGCTCGGCGCTGAGCCGGGTCTCGAAGCTCTCGATATTGGCGCCCAGATCGCTCAGCACGGCGGTCACCTGGCTGACGATGCCCGGCCGGTCCTGGCCGACCAGCGCCAGGGCCAGCGCCTCGCCGGCCGGCGCCGCCTCGACCGCATCGGCCGGGGCCAGCCGCACCTCCAGCCCGGCGGCGTCGACCGCGCTCACCGCCGCGCGCAGACCGTCCAGCCCCTCGGCCGGCAGCTCGACCAGCACCGAGCCAACATAGAGGCCGCCCAGCCGGCTGAGCCGGCTCTCCAGCCAGTTGCCGCCCGCCGCCAGCACCGCCGCCGCCAGCGACCGCGTCAGCCCCGGCCGGTCGCTGCCGACCACGCTGAGCACGAATTGAGCCATGGTGGATCTCCCTGATTGGCGACGGTGGTAGCATTGGGCGGCGCGGACGCGCGAGTCCTCCCCGGAGCGCAGCGAGGGGAATTGAAAACAAACAGCTTTGCCCCCTAATTCACCGCCCCCACCGCCGCAGCCCCGCTGGCCGGGTCGGCGATCCACGCGGGCCAGAGGTCCTGGGGCCAGGCGGCGATGACGTGCAGGCGGTGGAGCTCGGCCAGGGTCTGGCGCAGGGCGACGGTGGCGATGCTGAGGGCGCGGGACCGGCCGCCGGCGAAGCGCAGGGTCAGGGCCAGGCGATCGCCGGCCGGGGCGATGTTGACCTCGTGGACGAGGCCGACCGTGGCGTCGGGGCCGGGGCGGACCGGCGGGGTGGCGCCCATGGCCTCGACGGCGGCGGCCTGCTCCCAGGACTGGCGGCCGGGGTCCTCCAGCGCCGAGGCTGGCGGGGTCAGCATGGGGACCAGGGCGCCGACCAGGCCCCGGCACAGCCGCTGGGTCAGCCACAGCCGCGTGGCCGCGCCGTCGGCGTCCTCGGCGTCGAGCGCGATGCGGTCCTCGGCCGGGTCGTACAGGAAGGAGAAGCGGGTGATCTCGGCCATGGCGGCGGTCCGTGGGGCGAGCCGGGCGGCGTCGGACGGGGGAAGGCCTCCTGCCTAGCGCGTCCGGCCTCTCTGTCCAACCCCGGCCTGGTGGCTGGACGGGGCGGGCCGCACCCGCGCCAGCACCGCCGCGTCATGCGCCCAGGTCGCGCCCTCGATGACCTGAAAGTCGAGCCCGATCAGCGCCATCGCCGCTTCGACAGGCACGCTGCCCGAACCGAGGGCGCCATAGACGGTCAGTTTCTTTTCCACAGGCGGTAACTCTATCTTGTGAATTGCGACGTTCCATCACACCAGATGTAGTAGCCAACGACGGCCTCCCGCCGTTAGTGTCTATCCTGTTCCAGTCGCCCGATTCACGCCTGCCCCCTTGCCGCCCGTCCGGAGTTCGCCACCCCCATGGCCTCGTCCAAGCTGATCACCACCCCCGGCCTGCTCACCCCGTCGGCGGCCTACAAGCCGTTCCGGTACCCCTGGGCTTTCGACATGTGGAAGAAGCAGCAGCAGGTCCACTGGATGCCCGAGGAGGTGCCGCTGGGCGAGGACTGCAAGGACTGGGCGGCGAACCTGAGCGACAGCGAGCGCAACCTGCTGACCCAGATCTTCCGCTTCTTCACCCAGGCGGACATCGAGGTGCAGGACAACTACATGGAAAAATACGGTCGGGTGTTCAAACCGACCGAGGTCAAGATGATGCTCGCGTCGTTCGCGAACATGGAGACCATCCACATCGCCGCCTATGCGCTGCTGCTCGAGACGATCGGCATGCCCGAGAGCGAGTTCGCCGCCTTCCTCGAATACGAAGCAATGCGCGACAAGCACGACTTCATGCAGAAGTTCGGCGTCGAAACCAACGCGGACATCGCCCGCACCCTGGCCATGTTCGGCGGCTTCGCCGAGGGCCTGCAGCTGTTCGCCAGTTTCGCCATGCTGATGAACTTCCCGCGCTTCAACAAGATGAAGGGCATGGGCCAGATCGTCAGCTGGTCGGTGCGCGACGAGAGCCTGCACTGCGAGGGGATCATCAAGCTCTACCACGCCTTCAACAAGGAGACCGGCGCGGTCACCAAGGCCGTGGCCGACGACATCGTCGACTGCTGCAAGACCGTGGTCGACATGGAAGACAAGTTCATCGACCTGGCCTTCGAGATGGGCCCGGTCCAGGGGATGGTCCCGCAGGACATCAAGAACTACATCCGCTTCATCGCCGACTGGCGCCTTCGGCAGCTGAAGCTGCCGGAAGTCTACGGGGCAAAGGAAAACCCGCTGCCCTGGCTGCAGTCGATGCTGAGCGGCGTCGAGCACGCCAACTTCTTCGAGGCCCGGGCCACCGAGTACTCCAAGGCCGCGACCAAGGGCCAGTGGCACGGCGAGGACGGCGTCTGGGGCGAGTTCGACCGCCTGATGGCCCGCCGCGGCGAGACCCTGCTGCCGGCGGAATAGAGTTTCCCTTCACCGGGGGGCTGACGGAGGGGACATGCACCCGGGTGCGTGTCCCCTTTTCGTTGTGCTAGATTCCCGGCGTCTCGTCGAAGGAGCCTTCCATGCTGATCGTCCGCCTGATCCTGCGCACCCTGGTCGGCATGGCCGGGCTTTGGCTGGCCGACCGGTTCATCGACGGCGTCAACATCACCAGCAACGAGACCCTGCTGATCGCCGCCCTGATCATGGGGGTGGTCAACGCGGTGGTGCGGCCGGTGGTGTTCGTGATGACCCTGCCGGTGACCTTCCTGACGCTGGGCCTGTTCCTGTTCGTGGTGAACGCCGCGATGTTCGGCCTGACCGCCTGGGTCCTGGAAGGCTTCAGCGTCGACGGCCTCTGGGCGGCGGTGCTGGGCTCGATCGTGCTCGGGTTGGTCAACTGGGTCGGCCAGATGATGATCGGGCCGCGGGAGGAGAAGGGGGAGTAGGGCGCTCCCTCAGCCAGTCCTCCCCGTTCACGGGGAGGGGGACCATGCGGAGCATGGTGGAGGGGTAGCACCGCCCCCGAAGGCTTGCGAACAAAGCAAGAACACTCTATAAGGGCGCATGCTACCGTCCTCAACCATTGCGCTCGCCCGCAGCCTGAGAAAGTCCATGACACTTTCGGAGGCGGCGCTCTGGAACGCACTTCGCGGCAAGCGTCTCGATGGCCTACGGTTTCGGCGCCAGCACGTGCTCGGTCCCTACGTAGTGGACTTCTTCTGCTCGGCTCATCGACTGGCGATAGAGGTCGATGGCGGCGTTCATCGCGGCGAAGAGGCCGAAGCCAAGGATGGCCTCCGCGATCAATGGATGGCGGCCCGGGGTGTGCGCGTGCTGCGGGTTTCCGACAGTCTCGTCCTGGACGATCTCGACGCGGCCTTGCGTCTCATCATGCAGTCGATACGCGGGGCGCCGAGCGCCGTGTAGGCCTGCCGGCGCCGGCGCTACCCCTCCACCGCGCTCCGCGCGGTCCCCCTCCCCGCGAGCGGGGAGGACTGGCGCGTATAGAAAAAGGGCGGCTCCGTTTCCGGAACCGCCCTTCGTCTTGTTCAGCCTGGGCTGAGCTAGTGGACTAGAAGTCCATGTCGCCCATGCCGCCCATGCCGCCGCCCATGCCGCCGCCGGCCGGGGCCGACTTCTTGGGGGCTTCGACGATGGCCGCTTCGGTGGTGATCAGCAGGCCGGAGACCGAGGCCGCGTCCTGCAGAGCCGTGCGCACGACCTTGGCCGGGTCGATGACGCCCATGGCGACCAGGTCGCCGTAGACTTCGGTCTGGGCGTTGAAGCCGAACGAAGCGGTGTTGTTCTCGAGGATCTTGCCGACCACGATCGAGCCTTCAACGCCGGCGTTTTCGGCGATCTGACGGATCGGGGCCTGCAGGGCGCGACGGACGATCGCGATGCCGGCGGTCTGGTCGGCGTTGTCGCCCACCATGCCTTCGAGCGATTGCGAGGCCTTCAGCAGGGCGACGCCGCCGCCGGGGACGATGCCTTCCTCAACCGCGGCGCGGGTGGCGTTCAGGGCGTCGTCGACGCGGTCCTTGCGCTCCTTCACCTCGACTTCGGTCGCGCCGCCGACGCGGATCACGGCGACACCGCCGGCCAGCTTGGCCAGACGTTCCTGCAGCTTTTCCTTGTCGTAGTCGCTGGTGGTGTCCTCGATCTGACGCTTGATCTGGGCGATACGGCCCTCGATGTCGTCCTTGGAGCCGACGCCGTCCACGATGGTGGTGTCGTCCTTGGTGATCGTGACCTTCTTGGCGCGGCCCAGCATCTCGAGGGTGACGTTCTCGAGCTTGATGCCCAGGTCTTCGCTGATGACTTCGGCGCCCGTCAGGATGGCGAGGTCTTCCAGCATGGCCTTGCGGCGATCGCCGAAGCCCGGCGCCTTGACGGCCGCGACCCGCAGGCCGCCGCGCAGCTTGTTGACCACCAGGGTGGCCAGGGCTTCGCCTTCGACGTCTTCAGCGATGATCAGCAGCGGACGGCCCGACTGGACGACGGCTTCCAGCACCGGCAGCAGCGGCTGCAGCGAGGAGAGCTTCTTCTCGAACAGCAGGATCTGCGGGTCCTCGAGAACGGCCTCCATCTTGTCGGCGTTGGTGATGAAGTACGGCGACAGGTAGCCGCGGTCGAACTGCATCCCCTCGACGACGTCGAGCTCGGTCTCGGCGGTCTTGGCTTCCTCGACGGTGATGACACCCTCGTTGCCGACCTTTTCCATGGCGCGGGCGATCATGTCGCCGATTTCGCTGTCGCCGTTCGCCGAGATGGCGCCGACCTGGGCGATTTCCTGGTTGGTGGTGACCTTCTTGGAGGTCGCCTTGATCTCGGCGACGACCTTGAGCACGGCCTTGTCGACGCCGCGCTTCAGATCCATCGGGTTCATGCCGGCCGCGACCGACTTCAGACCTTCAACCACGATGGCCTGGGCCAGGACGGTGGCGGTCGTGGTGCCGTCGCCGGCCTTGTCGTTGGTCTTGGAGGCGACTTCGCGGATCAGCTGGGCGCCGAGGTTCTCGAAGCGGTCAGCCAGTTCGATTTCCTTGGCGACCGAGACGCCGTCCTTGGTCGAGCGCGGGGCGCCGAAGGACTTTTCGATCACGACGTTGCGGCCCTTGGGGCCGAGGGTCACCTTCACCGCGTTGGCGAGGATGTTGACGCCGCGCAGCATGCGGTCACGGGCGTCGGAGGAGAAATAGACGTCTTTGGCGGCCATTTCGGTGCTCTCTTTCTAAAGGGGTTGGGGAAGAAACAGTCCGGGGAATGCGGGAGGCCTTAGGCCTCGACCACGCCCAGGATGTCGCTTTCCTTCATGATCAGCAGATCCTGGCCGTCCACCTTCACTTCGGTGCCGGACCATTTGCCGAACAGGATCTTGTCGCCGGCCTTGACGTCGGGCTGGATGTACTCGCCGTCTTCGTCACGGGCGCCGGGGCCGACGGCGATCACTTCGCCTTCCTGCGGCTTTTCCTTGGCGGTATCGGGGATGATGATCCCGCCCTTGGTCTTCTGTTCTTCCTCGACCCGCTTCACAAGGACGCGGTCGCCAAGAGGACGAAACTTCATCGGGTCGTCTCCGTAGGTAACGGTTGTTCTGAACGGTGTGCCGACGCCGGGAGGCTGCTGTTAGCAGTCTGCCACCCCGAGTGCCAACGACAGGCGGGAAGTAGGGACGCCGCCTCCGGGAGTCAAGACTCGGGGCGTCGATCAGCGCTCTCGCCCGAGCCCGCGACGCACTACATAGGAGGACGTGGGAACCGCCCCGCCCCTGCCTGACCTGGAGTACCCGCCTTGTACGGACTGGCCCTGTCCCTCGCCGTGATCGCCTGCTGCCTGGCCGGCGCGATGGGCGGCTACATCCTCGCGCGCACGGAGGATGCCGTGGAGCGGGCGGGCCTGGCCCTGCCCCCGCAGCCGGGCGACGGCCTGGGCGCCGCACGGGCGCTGGGCGGGATGCTGCTGCTGGCGCATGGCGGCACGGCCGCCCTGCTCGGCTACAACCCGGCGGTCGGCGCGGGCATGGCGCTGGCGCTGGCGCTGGCCTGGGGCGGCGCGGCGCTGGGGCGGGTGCTCAGCAGCCTGCGGGCCGGACAAGGTGACGGCCGCAGCCTGCAGGCGCTGGCCTTCGAGGTCATGATGGCCATCACCCTGGCCCTGCCCCAGTGGTCTTCCCGCAACGGCTTCGAAGGCCCCAGCGTCTCGGTCTGATCCCGCCCCGGCCGCTCCCGCTTAAACGTACCGGGCCATCCCTGACGCCGGGCGGGCGCCCTCCCCCGTTACCGCGAATTAAGCGGCGGAGAACGGCGTTCCGTGGTTTTGCTCTGGCCGGCATCACACGGAGGGGCTCCGCCATGCACAGGATTTTCGCCGCCGCGCTCGCGCTTTCGCTGGCGCTGACCGGGCCGGCCATCGCGGCCGAGCCGACCATCCGGGCCTATCCCGCCGGGCCGCTCTACGCCTGGCCGCTGGACAGCATGCGCGGGGTTCAGAGCCTGGTGCTGCACAACGCCGCCGTCATCAACACGACCGGCGCGCCGATGACCGTCGGCTCGGTGACGTTCGAACTGCTGCGTGGCGAGCAGGTGATCGAGACCCGCGTGCTGGCGGGCCCCGACGTCGAACGGCTGGCGAAGGTCGGGGCGAGCGTCCAGGGCTCCGGGATGATCGACGTGGTCGCCTTCCAGTTCGGCGACGTCCTCGGCAAGCCGGCGGCGAAGCTGCCCGCCACCCCGACCCTGGCGCCCGGAGAGGCGCTGCTGATCGCCAGCCAGGTGTTCAGCTGGAGCGGCCAGCGTGACGCGCTGCGCATCACCCTCCGCGCCGCCGCGCCCGGAACCGCGGTGGCGACCCTGACCCTTCCGGTGCAGACCGCCCAGCCCGAGGCGCGCTATCGCTTTCCGTTGAAGGGCCGCTGGTATGTGCAGGCGGGGCCGAGCCTCAACACGCACCATCGCTGGGCCGTCCCCGAGGAGTTCGCGTTCGACATGGCCCAGGTCGGCGCGGGCGGCCTCAGCCATCGCGGCGACGGCATGACCATGGGCGACTACTACGCCTACGGCGCGCCGGTTTACGCCGCAGCCGACGGCGAGGTGGTCAAGGTGATCACCGACCAGATCGAGGATACCGCCCAGTTCCGCCGCCCCGGCGAGAGCCAGGACGCCTACTTCCAGCGGATCGTGGCCTGGCAGGAGGCCATGCTGGTCGCCGGCGCGGATACGGCCGGCGGCAATGTGGTGGTCATCCGCCACGCCTGGGGCGAGTACAGTGTCTACGCCCATCTCAAGCCCGGTGCGGCGCCGGTGAAGGTCGGCGACCGGGTCAAGGCCGGCGATCTGGTCGGCTACCTTGGCAGTTCCGGCTCCTCGACTGAGCCGCACCTGCACTTCCACGTCTGCGACGGACCCAGCGCCCTCGCCTGCGTCGGCAAGCCGGTGGCGTTCAGCAACATCGAGAACCCGTACGCCTTCATCACCGGCCCGATCCAGAGCGGGGACATGGTGGTGACGCGGTAGGGCGTGCTTCGCGGCCGGGGACATGTACCGTCTTCGGTACGTGTCCCCTCCAGCTTGAAGCCGATGGGGACACGCACTGAAGTGCATGTCCCGGAACGAAAAACCCCGCCGGCGTTTCGACCGGCGGGGTTCCTTGCGCGGACCGTTGTATGTTTCAGCGGTTCCGGTTGGTCTCTGTCTAGCGGATGCCGGCCACTTCAAGGGCCTTGTCCGCGTCGTTCTTCTTCTGCATGCGCAGGTCGCCGTACTTGCCGAACTCGTCGCGGGCGATGGTGCGGCAGTGGACTTCATCGGGGCCGTCGGCGAGGCGCAGGGTGCGCTGACCGGCGTACATCTTGGCCAGGCCGAAGTCGGTGGTCACGCCGGCGCCGCCGTGGGCCTGAATGGCGTCGTCGATGATCTTCAGGGCGATCCGCGGGGCGGCGACCTTGATCATGGCGATCTCCAGACGAGCCGACTTGTTGCCGGCCTTGTCCATCATGTCGGCAGCCTTGAGGCAGAGCAGGCGGCACATCTCGATGTCGATGCGGGCCTCGGCGACGCGCTGTTCCCAGACCGAGTGGTCGGCCAGGTACTTGCCGAAGGCCTTGCGGCTCATCAGGCGGCGGCACATCTTCTCCAGCGCCATCTCGGCGGTGCCGATGGTGCGCATGCAGTGGTGGATGCGGCCCGGGCCAAGCCGCCCCTGGGCGATCTCGAAGCCGCGGCCCTCGCCGAGCAGCAGCGCGTCCTCGACCTTGACCCGCACGTTCTTGAGCAGGACCTCGGCGTGGCCGTGCGGCGCGTCGTCATAGCCGAACACCGGCAGCATGCGGACGATCTCGATGCCCGGCGCGTCCAGCGGCACCAGCACCTGCGACTGCTGCTGGTGACGGCTGGCGTTCTCGGGGTCGGTCTTACCCATCACGATGGCGACCTTGCAGCGCGGATCGCCCACGCCCGAGGACCACCACTTGCGGCCGTTGATGACGTACTCGTCGCCCTCGCGGCGGATCTCGGTCTCGATGTTGGTGGCGTCGGAGGAGGCGACGTCCGGCTCGGTCATCAGGAAGGCCGAACGGATCTCGCCGTTCATCAGCGGACGCAGCCACTTTTCCTTCTGCTCCAGCGTGCCGTAACGCATCAGCACTTCCATGTTGCCGGTGTCCGGCGCGGAGCAGTTGAACACCTCGGACGCGAAGCCGATCTTGCCCATCTGCTCGGCGATCATGCTGTATTCGAGGTTGGTCAGCTGGATGCCTTCGAACTGGAAGGTGTCATCCACATGCGACTGGCCGCTGTGCGGCGGCATGAAGAAGTTCCACAGGCCGGCGGCCTTGGCCTTTTCCTTCAGCTCCTCGACGACCTGGACGACTTTCCAGCGGGCGTCGCCGAGGACGTTCATTTCCTCGTTGTAGCGCGGCACCGCGGGAGCGATGTGCTCGTCCATGAAGGCCACGACCCGGTCGAGAAACTGGCGCTGTTTCGGAGAGATATCGAAGTCCATGGCGGCCCTGCCCTTGTTTCAAACGGTTGTTTGAAGGACCGTACCACCCGGCTTACGCTAGGGGCAAGTGCGAAAGACTTTGGGTGCGGTGCGGCAGAGGACGATCAGTCTTCCTCCACCGCCGCCAGGTCGGCCGCGTCGTAGCTGTAGTCCAGCAGCTCGCCCGGCGTGCACTCCAGCACCGCGCAGAGCTTGGACAGAGTGTCGAACCGCATGCCCCGCACCTTGCCGGTGCGCAGCAGGGACAGCTGGGTCTCCGACAGGCCGATGCGCTGGGCCAGGTCGCGGGCCTTCATCTTGCGGCGGGCCAGCATGATGTCGAGGGTGACGATGACGGGCACGTCTCAGATGATCTCGTCGAGTTCGGACTGCAGGCGCCCGGCCTGGGCCATCATCTTGCCGAGGATCAGGATCGCCCCGCCGATCACGGCGATGACCCAGGTCTCGGATTCCATCCGGAGGCCGCTGAACCCGTACTCCCCGTCCAGCCAGCTCTTGATCCACGGCACGATCAAAGCGCTCGCGGCGGCGCCCCACAGCAGGGATGATCCGACGTCGGCCAGCCCCTGGGAATTGGCCTTCGAGAACAGTTCGCCGTTGGCGACCCGGCCGAAGATCCTGGCCGCGGCCAGGACGCCGCCGAGGTAGATCAGCGCCGGAAGGACATCCACAAGCCGCGACAGGACCGGCGGGAAAACCTCTCTCAGCCCGGTCGTATCGCCGAACCGGATCGCGTCGGCGATCGGCCCGATCAGCAAAAGCAGCTTCACGAAAGCGAGGGCCTGCAGCGACAGCGTCGCCACCGCAAACCAGGCGATGACTTCGAAGGTCCTGGCCTGATCGGTCAGCTTGGCATTGGACATGATCTTTCCCCCTAGACGATCTGGTCGAGTTCGGACCGCAGCGCGGTCGCCCGGGCATGGACGAGGCCCAGCATCTGGATCAGGCCGCCGATCACCGCGATCAGCATGTCCGTCGGTTCGGTCCGGAACCGCAGCGCGCCCAGATCGAGCCAGTCGACGACGGCCGGCGTCACCAGCATGGCGACGAGGGCGCCCCCGGACAGCCAGCCCCCGACCGCGCCCAGCGTGGCGCTGTTGCGGGCGCTGAAGATCTCGCCCTTGGCGATCCGGCCGAAGATGCCGCCCGCCGCCAGGACGGCGCCGGCATAGCAGAAGCTCGGCAGGGCCAGGGCGAGGCCCTTGAGGAAGCCGTCGATTTCCACCTGGGTTACGCCGCTGCCGAACAGGGCGAACAGCAGGGGGATCACCTCGCCGGTGCGCAGGTAGTTGAGGACGGTCCCGATGACGATGATGGTCGTTGCCGCCTGCAGGAAGATGGCCTGTCGGCGAAGAGACTTGTCGGAGGCGTCATACGGCATTGTGGCCGCTCCAGATGCGATGCTGTTATTTTTATATAAGACATAAATTTTCTGAGACGCCACATTAATTCTTCGTAGGCTGTTTCCATCCGGCGCGGGCTTGGGCAAGCTGGCGGTCATGAACCTCAAGCCAAAGCTCCTGAAGGGCCGCTACGTGCGGCTGGAACCGATCACCGCCGACCACAAGGAGGAGCTGCGCGGCGCCGTCGACTGCGACCCCGAGTCCTGGGAGATCATGTCGGTGAACGGCTGCGGGGAGGGTTTCGCCGACTGGTGGGGCGCCCTGCAGGGCGAGACCGAGCGCGGCGAGCGGATCGGCTACGCCATCCGCCGGCTGAGCGACAAGCGGGTGGTCGGCACCTCCAGCTTCCTCAACATCCGCCGCATCCACAAAGGCGTCGAAGTCGGCGCCACCTTCCTGCATCCCGACGCCCGGTCGGGTCCGGTCAACCCGGAGTCCAAGCGGCTGCTGCTGGGCCAGGCCTTCGACGCCGGGGCCATCCGGGTGGAGTTCATGATCGACGAGCGCAACGCCCGCAGCCAGGCGGCGGTGACCAAGCTGGGCGCCCACCGCGAGGGCTCGCTGCGCAACCACAAGATCACCTGGACCGGCCACGTCCGCGACACCGTGGTGCTGTCGATCTGCGACTTCGACTGGCCGACCGTGCGCGACAAGCTGGACTTCCGGCTGCGCGAGACGTTCGCGTAGCTGCCGGCGGGGCGCGAGAGCGGGAGTTTGGCGCCTCAGCCCGGCTCGTCCGGCGGCCCGGATCGGCAGGACGGGCTTCCGCGCCGCATCCGGCCATGGGGTGGTTGGCGAGCAGGCTTCCGATCGTGTATCAACGCCGCACGGTCGGCAGTTCACCGAGGCGTCGCTGTCCCGAAAGGGAAGCTAAACCTGCCGCAGTAACCATCGACACGCACCGCTCCTCGCGCCGCGTCGAAAGCCAGCGACCATCGACAGTTCCAGGGCGCGCCGGAGGAACAGGTGATGACCCGAACGACCCTTCCCTTCGCGACGAAGGATGTCTCCGCGCTCGCGCGGTCGCTGCAACGCGAGCTCGCCGCCCATGACGGCGCGCCCGGCCATGTGCAGCTGCTCAACATGCTGGCCCGCGCCGGCGGCTACAGGAACTTCCAGCACTTCCGCGCCGACCTCGCGGCGGCCGACCGGCTCGCGGCCCCGCCCGCCCCGGCCGAGCCGGCGGACCACCGTCGCGTGGAGCGGGTCGTCCGCTGTTTCGACGGCGAGGGACAGCTGACCGCCTGGCCGGCGAGGACCGCCGACCAGCGGCTGGCCCTCTGGGTTCTGTGGGCGAAGTTTCCGCCGGAAGCGGTGATGACCGAGCCGCAGATCAGCGCCTGGCTGCAGGACCGTCACCGCTTCGGCGACCCGGCCCTGCTGCGGCGGGAACTGGTCCAGACCGGCCTGATGACCCGCACACTGGACTGTCGCGAGTACCGGCGCGTCGAGCGCAGGCCGCCGCCAGAGGCGCTGGCCCTGATCAAGGCGGTGGGTCGCTAGGGCGTCGTCCGCGCCGCCTTGCGGAACAGCGCGCCCGATCCGAGCCAGATCGCCGCGAAGACGATCGTCATCGGCCAGATGAAGTGGCCGTTGATCTGGGCTGCCGTGGCCACGACGACCTGGGCGACGGCCATGGCCGCCATTGTCCAGGCAAGGCCCAGCGGCCGGAACCGCGTGATGACCGCGCCGATGATCCCGACCAGCAGGATCCCGCCGAACATCAGGTTCAGCGGGTTCTCCTCATTGCCGATGACCCCGACCGCCAGATTGGCCCAGACCAGCAGGAAGCCCGTGACGGTGGCGATGGCGACGGCCAACCGGTAGGCGGGGCTGCCGTTCAGCCGGACACCGAGCTCCACCGCGCCGCCGACGATGGCCAGCATGACGCCGAAGATCGCGAAGTCCCCGCCGGTCCAGGCAACCTCGTCGGTGACCTGCATGGCCGCCAACGGCAGCAGGAGCAGAGCGAGCAATCCGCCCCAGAGCGCCATCCGCCAGCGCCGGTCGCGCCACCCGATCCTGTCCGTCATGCCCGCCATGGTCCCCGCCTCCGTGAGGCCCCAACCCTGGCGCCGCAACCTCGGGATAGCATGAGGGCGATATGAGGATTCGGTGGAGAGGGCCGACGGACCTACTTCGCCCGGCGGTAGCGCCAGTCGAACGCCTGGGCCTTGCCGTCCATCATGCCCTCGATCCGGCCGCAGAGGTCCTCGCCGCACTGGCGGTAGATGATCCGCTGGGGGAAGTCGTGGGCGAGGTTCTCGAACACCGCCTCGCCGGCCGGACCGGGCTTGAGAACGAACGGCGTCGGGGTCTGACCCTCGATGCGGGCGGTGAAGGTCAGGCCGGCGGCTTCGGAGGTGATGCTCATGAACTCGAAGCTGGTCTTGCCGCCCGGTCGCGTGGTCTGGCCGACGCCGGCCATGGCGCCGCCGAGCGGGGCCAGCCAGGTCTCGCGGGTGGTGACGCCGCCCTCTTCCTGGATCCAGGCGCCGGCCATCCAGGCCAGGTCCGCGCCGGCCGGTCCGGCGGCGGCGGGCGTGGCGGCGAGCAGCAGGGCGGCGGCGGCGGCGAGTGCGGTGCGTTTCATGTCGGATCCCCCGGTTGTGACGTCGCCCATCCTGTCGGGGCGATCGCGGCCGGGCTTGTAGGATTGCGACAGCCTCAGGCCGGCAGGTCAACCAGGCTGGCCGCCAGTCCCCGCTCGGCGGCAATGAACTGCGAGGGCGAGCAGCCGACGAAGCGGCGGAAGTCGCGGGCCATCTGCGGATGGTCGAAATAGCCCGCCGCCTGGGCCGCCTCGCTCCAGGTCTCGGCGTCTGCCTCGCGCAGGGCGGCGAACAGCCGCCGGAAGCGGAGGATGGCGGCCAGCATGCGCGGCGAGACGCCGACGCGGACCGCAAACCGGCGCTGCAGCGTGCGGGGCGTCAGGCCGGTCTCACGGCACAGGGCCTCTACCGTCGCCCCCTCCTCCAGCCGCGCCACGCAGCGGGCCACGACCGCGTCGGGCGGGATGGCCAGTCGCGCGATCCCGGCCGCGACATGATCCTGGATCACGGCCAGCCGGGACGCTTCGTCCGCCCCGCCCAGCCCGTCGATGTCGAGCGGCGCGCGCCGGTCGGTGAAGGCGTCGAGCGGCCGGCCGAGATAGGCATGCGCCCCCGCCTCGGTGAACCGCACGCCGGTGACCCCGACCCGGCCCCTCGCGCGGATGTGCAGCGGCCGGGTCAGCTGGCCGGCGAACAGCACCGGAGGCTGGCGGACCAGCGCGCCGGCGGCATCCCGCTCCAGATAGGGTTCGCCGTGGTGGACGATCAGCTCGCAGCGGCCGTCCGGCGCGATCCGCTGGTCGTCATCGGCGTCCTCGCCCTCGAACACCCAGACGCAGGCGACATAACCGGCGAGGTCGGCGCGTGGCGCGAACTCGGCGTAGCGGGCGGTCATTTGCCCCGCCGCGCCCGGAAGAACCCGCGCAGCAGGTCGGCGCTCTCTTCCGCCAGCACGCCACCGGTCACCTCGGGCCGCCAGTGGCAGGTCGGCTGTTCGAAGAAGCGCGAGCCGTGGACCACCGCGCCGCCCTTGGCGTCATCGGCGCCGAACACCACCCGGCCGATGCGGGCGTGGCTGATGGCGCCGGCGCACATGGCGCAGGGCTCCAGCGTCACCGCCAGGGTCAGGCCGGTCAGCCGATAGTTGCCCAGCTTGCCCGCCGCGATCCGCATCGCGGCGATCTCGGCGTGCGCGGTGGGGTCGTGGGCGCCGATGGGGCCGTTGCCGGCCACGGCCAGCACCTCGCCGGTCGCAGGGTCGAGGACCACCGCGCCCACGGGCGTCTCCCCCGCCGCGGCGGCGGCGCGGGCGGCCTCGAGGGCCAGGCGCATGGCGTCGATGTCTGAAAGGGGCGTCACGTGGCGAAGTCCGGCGATCTGTGCTTATAGAGCCCCATCTCGCCGGGAGGCGACATGATCCTTTGCCAGGAGCCGGCCCGATGCCCGAAGACCGTTCCCCCGACACCTCCGATCAATCCGACCACGAACGCGTCGCCAAGGTGCTGGCCCGGGCGGGCGTCGCCTCGCGCCGCGAGGTCGAGCGCCTGATCGAGGCGGGCCGCGTGGCCATCAACGGCCAGACCCTGACCACCCCGGGCGTCAAGGTGCTGCCGGGCGACATCGTCACGGTGGACGGCGAGGTGGTCGGCGGCCCCGAGCCGGTGCGACTGTTCCGCTATCACAAGCCGGTCGGGCTGCTGACCAGCCACAATGACCCCCAGGGCCGGCCGACGGTGTTCGAGGCCCTGCCCGAAGGCCTGCCGCGCGTCATCTCCATCGGCCGCCTCGACCTGGCGTCCGAGGGGCTGCTGCTGCTGACCAACGACGGGGAGCTGTCGCGGGCGCTCGAGCTGCCGCAGACGGGCTGGATCCGCCGCTACCGCGCCCGGGCCTTCGGCTACGCCACCCAGGAGCGGCTCGACACGCTGAAGGACGGCGTGACCATCGAGGGCGTCCGCTACGGCCCCATCGACGCCCATCTGGACAAGGCGACCGGCGACCGCGACGGCGCCCGAAACGTCTGGATCACCGTCACCCTGACCGAGGGCAAGAACCGCGAGGTTCGTCGCGTGCTGGAGTCCATCGGTCTGAAGGTCAACCGCCTGCTGCGCCTCAGCTACGGCCCCTTCTCGCTGGGCGACCTGGGCGCCGGCGAGGTCGAGGAGGTCGGCCCCCGCGTGATCCGCGAACTGCTGGCCGACTACATTCCGGCCGAAAACATGCCCAAGGGCGCGGCCGTGCAGTTCAAGGGCGCGCGCGGTCCCGGCCGTCGCCGCCCCTCGGGCGAGGCGGGTGGCACGCCGCACGAAGCGACCGCGCCCAAGCCCCAGCGCCGCGGCCCTCGTCCCGGCCAGGAGACCGGCGAGCTGAAGGGCGACCGCCAGCCCAAGAAGGCCGGCTGGGCCAAGGCCAAACCCAAGCCGCCCGGCGGCCTGCGCACCCCGAAGAAGCCCGGTGAGACGAAGAAGAAGTGGGTCGAGACGCCGAAGTCGGCGCGCCCGGTGGCGGCCCAGCGGGACCGGGTGGACAACCCGTATGCGAAGAAGCCGGCGGCGGGGGGGGCGGGGAGACTTCGGACAGATCCACGTTCAGAGGGTCATGCCGGAGCGAAGGGACCCGCATCAGGTCCACAACGAACTGGAGCCCGTCCGCACGGTCCGCGCCCGACAGGTTCCCGCACCAAACGCTGACTCCCCATAAACCGCTCATCCCGGCGAATGCCGGGACCCAGATGAGGGTCAGGGCGCCGGCAGTCCGGCTACGAGATCGTCGTAGAGATCCCGCCAGGTGGGATTGCGGGCCTCGATGAGCATCAGCTTCCAGGATCGCCGCCATTCCTTGAGGCGACGTTCGCGCCGGAATGCCCCCTCGTGGATTTCGTAGGTCTCGTACCAGACGAGGATGGTGCAGTCGTATCGGCTCGTGAACCCTGGCCTCACATGCTGCTTGTGCTCGAAAACGCGCTTCACGATGTCGTCGGTCGAGCCGATGTAGATTGTGCCATTGCGCCGACTGGCGACGATGTAGGTGTAGAACGCCATGCACCCTTATAGCGCGCATCTTTTCGAAGCTCATCCCTTTGATCTGGGTCCCGGCATTCGCCGGGATGAGCGGATCATTAGGTGCTTCTTTCCCTCAACCGCTTCGCCAGCCGGCCGGTCCGCCGCCAGACGGTGACTCCGCACCCCGCCGCGATCACGGCCAGGGCGACCAGCATCGTCTCGCCGCGCCAGCCCCACAGCGGCTCGGCCATCGAGATCAGGCAGGCCACGGTCAGGGCGAACATGCGGTGCGGCTTGGCCATCGGGCCGGAGAAGTCGGCGGGAAAGCCCAGGCCCCGGCCGAGCTCGCGGACATAGGCGGTCAGCACCGCCAGCACCGTGGCCGCCCAGCCCAGCCAGGCGCCGTGGTCGAAGCCGGCGGCGACGACGCCGTAGCCGGCCGCGACCAGGAACAGGCCGTCGGCGATACGGTCGGGCAGCTCGTTCCAGATCGGTCCGGCCGGACCGCCCCGGCCATGCTCCACCGCCACCATGCCGTCGAGCATGTTGGCCAGCAGCCGCAGCTGGATACAGACCGCCGCCAGCAGCAGCCAGGCGACACGGCCGCCCCCGTCGACGCTGCCGCTGACGCCCAGCGCGGCGGCGCCGAGCATGGCGAAGGCGACCGAGGTGAAGGAGATGGTGTCGGGGCTGACCCGCGCCTTGCCCAGCGCGGTGGCCAGCGCCCCGGCCCAGCGGGCCGAGCGGGTCTTCAGCGGCCGGCGGTTCTCGGGGGTTTCGGGGGCTTCGGTCATGGCGCGTTCCGGCGGGCCCGGACGAGGCCGGCGTTGTAGACGATGGCGTAGAGGGTCGAGACCGACCAGGGCACGGCGATGGTGGCGATCACCTCGGGCGTGCCGATGGCGGCGTGCACCAAGACCAGCAGCGTCAGGATCGAGCCGGCGGTGACGGCCGGCGGCACGACGAGGGCCGGCGCGCCCTTCAGCCGACCGTCGAGCGTTTCCAGCGTCTTCTTCAGCACCCCGGTCAGACCGCCGGAGATCGTCCCCTGGACCAGCGCCGGCAGCCACGCCCCGTCCAGACCGTGCCCCCGGTTGGCGAACAACGCCCAGCCGCCCATCGCGAGAAAGCCGAAGGCGATGTGGACCAGGCTCGATTTCAGGAGTCGTTCCATGCGACGGAGCCTTGACCGGAACGCCGCGCTCGGCAACCTCCGTCAGGCGGCACGGTTGAACGGCGGAGACGGGGCCCTGGACATCATCGCGCGCTTCCTGTCGGCCCAGCCGCCGGCCCTGCTCTGGGGCCTGGCCGGCGTCGGCGGCCTGCTGGCCCTGGGCGCGGTCATCGCCGGCCTGCTGACCGTCACCCGCCCCGGCAAGGACTACACAGAGCTGCGCCAGCGGATCTTCAGCTGGGTGATCATGATCGGCCTGTTGTCAGCGGCGCTGCTGGCCGGCTGGCAGGCGACGGTGCTGCTGTTCATGGTCGTGTCGTTCATCGCCCTGCGCGAGTTCCTTTCCCTGGCCCCGACGCGGCGCGAGGACCGGCTGATCATCCTGGCGGCCTATCTGTCGATCCCGGTCAACTACGCCTTCGTGGCGCTGGACATCTACGGCATCTATCTGGTGCTGATCCCGGTCTACGCCTTCCTGATCACGCCGTACCTGATGGCCGTGATCGGCCAGACCCGCGGCTACCTCTCCAGTGTGGCGATGTTCCACTGGGGTCTGATGACCTGCATCTACAACATCGGCTACGTCGCCTTCCTGATGCGGACGTCGGACGCCGACCTGCCGGCGGGCGCGGCGGGGCTGGTGTTCTTCCTGCTGGTCGCCACCGAGTTCAACGATGTGGCGCAGTACGTCTGGGGCAAGCTCTTCGGGCGTCACAAGATCATCCCCAAGGTCAGCCCCAACAAGACCTGGGAAGGCTTCGTCGGCGGCTGGGTGACCACCGCCGCCCTGATCTGGTTCGCCGGACCGCTCTTCACCCCGCTCGAAGGCGTCGGCCTGGCGGTCGTGGCGCTGGTGCTGCCGGTGGCGGGCTTCGCCGGTGATGTGACCATGAGCGCCATCAAGCGCGACATCGGGGTCAAGGACACCTCGCACCTGATCCCCGGCCATGGCGGCATCCTGGACCGCATCGACAGCCTGACCTTCACCGCGCCGATCTACTTCCACCTGCTGGCCTTCTTCGCACTGGACGCCTTCTGATGATCCGCTGGCTGCGCTGGCTCCTGCTGCTTCTGATCGTGCGCCCGATCGCCCGGTTCCTGACCGGGGCCGACGTCATGGGGCGCGAGCACCTGCCGCTGAAGGGGCCGGCCATCGTAGCGGCCAACCACAACAGCCACATGGACACCCTGCTGCTGCTCAGCATCTTCCCCTCGCGCGCGGTGATGCGGGTGCGGCCGGCGGCGGCGGCGGACTACTTTCTGAAAGACCCGGTGATCGGCTGGTTCTCGCGCAACATGATCGGAATCGTTCCGGTGGCGCGCGACAAGGTCGCGTCCGGCGAGGACGTGCTGGCCCCGGCCCGCGAGGCGCTGGCGGCGGGCGACATCATCGTCGTCTTCCCGGAAGGCACGCGCGGCGACGCGACCGACGAGATGGCCCGTCTCAAGAGCGGCGTCGCCCGGCTGGCCGAGGCGTTCCCGGACGCGCCGGTGACGCCGGTATGGATCCAGGGCGCGGGACGCGTGCTGCCCAAGGGCGAGGTCATCCCCGTGCCGATGAACTGCGCGGTGCTGGTCGGCGAGCCGCTGCACTGGCACGGGCGGCGCACGGAGTTTATGGACGGCCTGCGCGACGCCCTGCTCAAGCTCAAGGAGCAGGCTCCGCCGCTGCGTTGGAGTTGAGCCCTTGCGTATCGTTTCCGGCGGCCTGCGGGGCCGCAACCTGATCACGCCGGAAGGCCAGGGCACGCGGCCGACCTCCGACCGCGCGCGGCAGGCGGTGTTCAACATCCTCGAGCACGCCGCCTGGGCGCCGGAGCTGCGGGGGACCCGGATCCTGGACCTGTTCGCCGGCTCCGGCGCGCTGGGCTTCGAGGCCATCTCGCGCGGCGCGGCCTTCTGCCTGTTCGTGGAGACCGACGAGGCGGCGCGGGGCGCGATCCGCGAGAACATCGACGCGCTGGGCCTGTTCGGCGCCACCCGCCTCCACCGCCGCGACGCCACCGACCTGGGCCTGCGCCCGGCCAGCGCCGGCGAGCCCTTCGACATGGCCTTCATGGACCCGCCCTATCGCCAGGGTCTGGCGGAGAGGGCGCTGGCGGGCCTCGCCGAAGGCGGCTGGCTCAAACCCGGCGCCCTGGTCATGGTCGAGCGCGGCAGCGACGAGGCGGACCTGTCGGCGCCGGGCTATGAGGTGCTGGATACCCGCGACTACGGCGCCGCGCGGGTCAGCTTCCTGAAGCTGGGCGCGGGCGTACCGACGCAGCCCGCGCAACCTTAACGCCGCCGGCCCGTTTTCCACGACAGCCACACCCGACTCCCGCCCTCCCGGCGGGTCCGGTCAGCACGCGCGATCTGTCGCGCCCGCGGCGCCGAACTGGAGAC
>JBIKII010000171.1:0-7189 GCA_044361705.1 Caulobacter sp. | reverse complement strand
TGCGGCGCCGGATCAGCCGGGCGAGGCTGCCCGCGTTTCGAAGGGAGCCTCTCCATGCACCGTGTCGCCGCCGCCGCCGCCCTGCTGGTCCTCGTCGCCACGCCCGCCCGGGCCGAAGTGGTGTGCGAGGCGGTCTACAAGATCATGGGCGCGGGAAACGAAAACCCGCGCTTCCGCTCGCTCTACGGCGAGGTGAAGGACTTCGAGGCGGTCGGGAGCGTGCGCATCGGCGGGCTGCAGGACTGCACGGTTTCGACCCTGAGCTTCTCGCCGATCTACATGTGCTCGAGCCCGAAGCCGATTCCGGCGGAGGCGGCGCTCAAGATCAAGGCCGAACTTGACCGCCGGCTGACCGCCTGTCTCGGCATGGAGGGCGAGCTGAACCGCGACTCCACAGGGCCAGTGCAGACAATGTGGATGGTGCGGCTGCCCGGCGTGAACCCGAAGGTCAGCACCCGCATCCGCGACGGCCACGTCGACCTGCTGGTGCGGGTCGATCCGAAGCGGTGAGGGGGCGGGGACGGACACCGCTGTCGCCCTGCGTCCTTCGCGACGCGGCTGCGCCGCTCCTCAGGATGACGAACGTTGTGGAATGCCAGTCACGCTCGTCATGGTGAGGCGCGAGCTCTTCGGCGAGCGTCGCGAACCACGCAACGCCTCCATCCCCCTCCGCCAACCGAGTCCGAAAACCGCGAGACTTCGCGCGTCGCGCCGCCGATGATCCGCCCATGGACATCGCCCCGATCGATCTGGACCAGGACGCCTGCTACCGCGCGGTGCTGACCCGCGACCCGCGCTGGGACGGGCGGATCTTCGGCTGTGTGCGGACGACGGGCATCTACTGTCGGCCGGTCTGCCCGGCGCGGACGCCCCGGCGCGAGAACATGACCTTCCACCCGACGGCGGCGGCCTGCGAGGAGGCCGGCTATCGCGCCTGCCTGCGCTGCCGGCCGGAGACGGCGCCGGACATGGGCGCATGGCGGGGCAGCTCCAACACCGTTTCGCGGGCCCTGGCGCTGATCGAGCAGGGGGCGCTGGATGCCGGCGATGTCGAGGCCCTGGCCGGCCGGCTTGGGGTCGGCGAGCGCCAGCTGCGGCGGCTGTTCCGCCAGCATCTGGGCGCCTCGCCGGTCGGGGTCGCCCAGACGCGGCGGGTGCTGCTGGCCAAGCAGCTGATCCATGAGACCGACCTGCCGATGACCAAGGTGGCGCTGGCCGCCGGGTTCGGCAGCGTGCGGCGCTTCAACGAGACCTTCCAGAGGCTCTATGACCGCCCCCCACTGGCGCTGCGGCGGCGAACGACGGCGCGGGCGAGCGAGCAGGGGGCGGTGACCCTGATGCTGCGCTACCGGCCGCCCTACGACTGGGACGGCATGATCGGCTTTCTCGCCGCGCGGGCCATCGCGGGCGTCGAGGTGGTGACGCCGGACGGCTACGCCCGCACGATCGCGCTGGACGGCGCCGTGGGCACGGTGGCGGTCAGCCGCGGGGACGGCGACCGGCTGGCCGTGACGGTGCGGTTTCCGAAGCTGACCGCCCTGCCGTCGATCCTGTCGCGGGTGCGGCGGGTGTTCGACCTGACCGCTGATCCGGAGACCATCGAGGCCCATCTTTCGGCCGACCCCGACCTGGCCCGCATGATCGCCGCGCGGCCGGGCCTGCGGGCGCCGGGCGCCTGGGACGGGCTGGAGCTGGGCGTCCGCGCCATCCTCGGCCAGCAAATCACCGTGCCGGCGGCGGTGAAGCTGGCCGGCCGCCTGACCGCCGAGTACGGCGAGGCGCTGCCGGCCGAGTGGGCGCAAGCTGGGCTGACCCATGCCTTCCCGTCAGCCCTCCGGCTGGCGGCCGCCGACATCGCCTCGCACGGCCTGATGCCCGGCGCCCGGGCGCGGGCGATCAGCGGCCTGGCCGCCGCCGTGGCCGCCGATCCGGCGCTGTTCGGCCCTCGCGCCAGCCTCGGGGCGGCGATCGCCGCCCTGCGGGCGCTGCCGGGCATCGGCGAATGGACGGCGCAGTACATCGCCATGCGCCAGCTGCGCGAGCCGGACGCCTTCCCCGCCGCCGATGTCGGGCTGATGCGGGCGCTGGCCGACGCCGACGGCGTCCGGCCGACGCCGGCGCAGCTGCTGGCCCGGGCCGAGGCCTGGCGCCCATGGCGCGCCTACGCCGCCCTGCACCTGTGGGCGTCCGACCCGCAGGCGCCGGCGCCCGCGAAGGCGAAGGCGAAGGACAAGGCCGATGCCCGCGTCGCCGCCTGACCGCCCCCGGCGGCTGGTCCGCAGCCTGCTGGCCTCGCCGATCGCGCCGCTGCAGCTGTTCACCGATGAGCACGGCGCCGTGCGGGTGCTCGACTTCGATACCGACAGTCCGCGCACCGCCCGGCTGATGCGGCGCTGGTACGGCGATGTTCCGGTCGAGGCGGGCGCCGCGCCGGCCGCCGTCCGTGCGGAGATGGACGCCTATTTCGCCGGCGACCTGGCCGCGCTCGGCCGGGTGGCCTGGACCGTGGTCGGGACGGACTTCCAGAAGACCGTCTGGCGGGCGCTGCTCGACATCCCGGCCGGGACCACCACGACCTACGGCGCGCTCGCCGTGCGGATCGGCCGACCGGCGGCGGTGCGGGCCGTGGGCCTGGCCAACGGCGCCAACCCGGTCGGCGTGGTCATCCCCTGCCACAGGGTGATCGGCGCGGACGGCTCGCTGACCGGCTACGGCGGCGGGCTGGACCGCAAGCGCTGGCTGCTGGCGCATGAGCGGGGAGTGGGGTGAGGCCGCCGGCGCTGTGCGTGCTTCGACACGCGCCGGCGGCGCTGCTCAGCATGACGTGGGTGGGTAGCCGTCCGGATACGTCATTCTGAGCAGGCCCGGAGGGCTGTGTCGAAGGACGCATCGCGGTGCAGTCGCACCCATCGACGACTCTCGGAAAAAAAGAACAATCCGCCAACAGGGCTGTTCGCGCGCCGCGCGACCGGCTCCGGAGCCCGACCGAACCTCTCGGGAATTCAACGGCCAACAGGTCGGCCCAGAAGAACAAACCGCCAACCCAATTGGTTTAAGAATGGTTAACGGCCCCTCTGTGGCGGCGTGCGGATACCCGCTCAGAACCAGCCGTAGAGTTCGCCGGCCAGCGGGACGTCCACCGGGCGGCCGACGGCGGCGAGGGCCTTCTGGACCTCGGGCCGGGCGATCATCGCGTCGCGCCGGCGCAGCAACTCGGCCTCGCGCTCCGGAACCGAAGGCGGTCGCCGGACGGTGCGGGCCGCGCCCAGGGCGTCCAGGCGGCGGCCGGGCTCCTTCAGCCGCTGGACGAACAGCGCGGCGGCCTCCTCCTGGCGGTCCATGCAGAGCAGCGCCTTCTGCAGCGCCTCCGGGCCGTTCGGCTCGCGGACCATGGCGGCCGGCAGCAGGCGCCAGGCGGCCGGCGCGTCGGTGGCGGCCAGGGCGCAGATCTGCTCGGCGGTGCGCCACATCTTTCCCGCGTCGGTCAGTTCGTCTTCGGGGATGGTCTTCAGAAGCGTCAGCGCATCGGCATGGCGGCCGAGCCGGTTCAGGCGGTCGGCCCAGTCCAGGATCGGATCGACCGGCACGAGGTCGACCCGCTTCGCCTCGGCCCGCGCCTGGGCGAACGCCGCCTCGGCCTCGGCGACCCTGCCGGTGTCGAGCAGCGCCATGGCCAGTTCGGTCAGCACCGTGACCGCCATCAGGTCGCGGTCCTCGAACGGCGCGGCCTTGTCGTCCAGCCGCTTGCGCATCGCCTGGCCGATGCTGATCGCCTCCTCGTAGCGCTCGAGGCGGCGCAGGTCCTCCTGGACGGCGAAACTCAGGCGCATCAGGTCGGGCGCGGCCCTGGCGGCGGCCTGGCGGCGGGCGAGTTCCGCCTCGGCCACCTTGCGCCAGTCCAGTCGCCCGTCGGCGGCCAGGCGCGGCCACAGGCGCTGGTAGCGGACGTCCTGGGCCAGGACCACCAGCGTCTCGACCTCGTCGGCGCCGGCCACGACCCGCTCGGCGCCGGCGCGGTCGCCGTCCTCCAGCAGCAGGTCGGAATAGAGCAGGGCCCAGCCGTTCCGCGCGGCCGCCGCGCTGAGCTGGTCCTTCCAGTCGAGCGTCACCATCCGGCCGAGCAGGGCGCGGGACATCTGCTCATCGCCCAGCACGCCGATGACCACCGGGGAAAGGAAGGGCGCCCACCAGGTTTTCACCCGGTCGGCATCGTTGTCGATGATGACGATCAGGCGGCGAGCGGCCTCCTGGTGGCGGCCCTGAAGGACCGCGTCGTCGAGGAGGGCGGCGTTGACGCCGGCCAGGACGCGGGGCTCGTCGGCCAGCGGCTCAAGCCGGCGGGCCAGGGCCAGCACCGGCTCCGACTGGTCGCCGGTGTCGGCGCAGGCCAGGACGCCGGCCAGGGCGACCCGGCGAGTGGCCAGCGGCAGGCGCTCGAATTCCGTCCGCGCGATCAGGGCCGACAGCTTGCCGATCCTGGGACCGCAGGCGTTGGCGTTGCCGGTGTGGTCGGTGGAGAGCAGGGCGCGAAGCTCGGCGTCCAGGCGCAGCAGGTCGGCCGGGCCGCCCAGCGACGGCGCGGCCTTCCGCTCGGGCGCGGCGGGAGCCGCCCCGGCGACGGCGAGGCTCAGCGCGACCGCGCCGGCGACCACGCCCGTGATCCGTCCACGCATACGCCCCCTCGCACCCGTCAGGTCAGAACCCGCCCCAATAGTCGCCCGCCAGCGGCGCCTCGACCTTGCGGCCTGCCACCTCCAGCGCCGCCAGCACGGCCGGATCGTTCAGCATCTTCTGGCGGCGGCGTTCAAACTCGGCCAGCCAGGCGGGGACCTTCTCCGGCCCGCGGGTCACCCAGTAGGGGTCCAGCGCCCCGGCACGGTGGCGCGGGTCGCGGAGCCGCTCGATCATCAGCGCCGACGCCTCGGCCAGGCGGTTGGTGCAGATCAGGGCCTGGCTGAGGGCGGCGGGGTTCTCCTTGCGCCCCTTCTCCAGGGCGACGATCGTCGCGGCGGCCGTCTTGGGATCGAGCTCGGCCTGGGCGCAGGCGCGCTGCGAGTCCACCCACAGCCGGCCGTAGGGCGTGACCTGTTTCTCGCCGATCGGCTCCAGCGCGGCCAGGGCGTCGCGGGGCTTGGCCAGGTCCAGCAGCCGGCTGGCAAGGGCCAGGCGGGCGTCGACGGCCACCTCGCCCGAGTCCTCGGGTTCGCCCAGGCTGACCGCCTCTCGGAAGACGGCTTCGGCCTCGGGATACCGGCCCGCCTCGAACAGCGCCTGGCCCAGGCCGATCAGCACGTCGTCCGACTGGCTCTGGCCGTCCTCGAAGGCCTCGCCGTCCTGGATGCGGGCGCGGAAGGCCTCGCCGACCTGGATGGCCTCGTCCAGCCGGCCCAGCGCCCGCAGCGCCGCGATCATGTCGTCGGCCGGCCGCAGGCTGTCCGGCTTTTCGGCCAGCTCGGCAGTGGCCTGGTCGAGCCGGGCCGTGGCCAAGGCGGTCCAGTCGAAGCGACTGCCCTTGGCGAAACTGTCCCACACCGCCGCGAAGCGCCGGTCGCCGGCGACCATCAGCATGACATACAGCTCGTCGGCCTTGCCGACTGCGGCCCCGGCCTCGGCCAGCTTGCCGCGGTCGGCCAGCTGCCAGCCCCAGGACAGGGCCCAGGTGTTGCGCGCGGCGCGCCGGCTGGCCTCGTTGGTCCAGTCCAGCGTCGACAGCCGCTCGGCGACCTTGAGCGACAGGTCCGGCTCGCCCTCGATGTAGTCGGCGAAGGGGCTGACCATTTCCGGATCCCAGTCGGCCACCAGCGCCGGCTGTTTGTCGACCAGCGCCAGGAAGAGGCGCGCGGCCTCGTCCTCCGCGCCACGCTGCAGGGCTTCGGAGATCTGGACCGAGTGGACGGCGCTGACCTCCATCGGCGCGCTGGCGATCGGCTCCAGCCGTTTGGCGGCCTCGACGGCGAAGGGCAGGTCGCGGGACTCGGCGCAGATCATGACCGCGAACAGGGCGGTGCGGCGCGTGTCGACAGCCATGCGGTCGAAGCGGGGGTCGGCGTACAGGGTCCGCAGCCTGGCGAACTCGGCGGTGCAGGACTTGCCGCTGGACTGGAAGACGGCCGCGGCGGTGGCCATGGCCTCGTCCTGCAGCCGCAAAAGATCGATGCGGCGGCTGAAGGACTGCGCGCCCGCCTGGGTGGCGGAGGCCGCGACGGCCAGTCCGGCGAACACGCCGGCGACCCTGCTCAAACGCATGTCAGTACCTCGTCAGACTACCGACACACTCAGGCGCGGGGCAGGGGCTGCGTCAAGCCGGGATGCACGGGGGCGGGCCTAGCGGTAGCGGATGCCCTGATAGACGTCGGCGACGTCCAGGCAGACGCTGCGGGCGACGTTCCAGTGGGAGCGCGAGCCGAAGCCGCCGCCGTCCTTGATCTTCTGGAAGCCCTCGGCCCGGCCGGAATCGAGCGCCTGGGTCACCGCCTCGACGGCGACGGGGCGGCTGAGGCCGCGGTCGCGCATCAGCCGGTCGACCGAGTCGCGGAAGAAGCTGACGCCCTGCGCCTTGGCGCTCTCGGCGCCTTCGGCGTCGCCTTGCGCGCCGAGGACATTGCTGGTGGCGCCGAACAGGCCGGCGCACTGGGCCTGGATCATCCAGACCGGCTTGCCGATCGCGCCCTCGCTCAGCACCGTCCCGCCCGGATAGAGCAGGTCGGCGGCGAGGGCCGGCGCGGCCGAGGCCATGGAAAGGGCGGCGACTAGGGGAAGGACCCGGCGCATCTGACGTCCTCGATCGGGATCACACCGTCCCATCGTGACTCCGGAGAGCGCGCGTTGCAACGTCTGGATTGCGCCGGGTGGACGTACCTACTTCGGCTTGTCCGCCTCGTTGATCACGGCGCCCACGCCGGCCCCGACGACCGCGCCCGGAGGACCGGCGATGACCGCGCCGGCGATGGCGCTGGTGGCGGCGCGTTGCTCCATGTTGTGGCCGCAGGCGGCGAGGCCCAGCGAAAGCGCGGCGGCGAAAAGGGTGGTCGGGAGCAGGCGGCGGACAGTGGACATGACAGTCTCCGTTTCTCTCGCCCCGGGGGCATGAGACAGCAACGGCGCGGCGGCGAGGGCGGTTCCCAGGTCTCGCGGGTGACGAATTGCTGCGGTGAAGCACTGGTGAGTCGTGTTCGGTGCAAGTCCCTGA
>JBIKII010000170.1:0-7207 GCA_044361705.1 Caulobacter sp. | reverse complement strand
CGGGCAGGCGTGCTGAACCAGCGCACGCCTGGAACGGAGGCTTACGTCCCCTCCGCCTGGTCCCGCTCGACCACTCCCCGCCGCCGCATCGGGCTGGTACCAGGCGCCCTCCCCCGCGACGGGGACTTGAGGAGTATGGGCGGGGTTGGAGCGAGGGGGATAAACTGCGGTCTGTCCCCCCATCTCCGTCTCCCCGGCGAAGGCCGGGGCCCATGCGGGGCAAGGGCTGGAGCGGGTTCATGGATCCCGGCCTTCGCCGGGAAGCCGGTGGACAAAGCGGGATGGCGATCGTTTGACGCCCCCTCCCGTCATGGCCCGACTTGTTCGGGCCACCCATGAACACGATCCTGCGAAACGGAAGCGCCGACAGGCCCCGGACAACCCCGTGACGCACTACGCATGGGTGGCCCGAACAAGTCGGGCCAGGACGGAGGGGGTGGAAGGGGTTGGCGTGGCGATGCGCGCGGAACTTTGAGGCAGCACTCACCACACCGGCCCTTCGGCCTTGATGGAATGGGAGCGCGAGCGGTCGCCCTGGTCAAGGACGGCCCTGCGGGCCGCCGCTGCGCGGCCGGCTTTGCCGGTCCTTGAGCAGGACGCCCGCCCGCGCAAGGCTCCGCCAAGGCATCAGGGCGGGGACTGCCGGTGGTGGGAGTGAGTTCTCCGGGGGCGGTTGAGGGTGGACTACGATCCTTTCGTCTTGGCGCTCGCGTGGAATTATGGCGTCCTCGCAGCCGCACTGAGGGGGAAGTCGTGCAGGAGCTCAATTTTCACTGTGCCTGCGGTGCCATGGCTTGGTCCGTCGAGGAGTCCTCGCCTCGCCTAGGCATCCGCTACATCTGCCACTGCGATGACTGTCAGGCGTTCGCGCGCTTCACCGGACGGGCCGAATATGTGCTCGACGCCAACGGTGGTACGGACGCATATCAGCTTCCCGCATCGAGAGTGCGCATCATCAAGGGCCAGGAAGCCCTCGCCTGCGTGCGGATGACCACGCGACCGCTGTTACGCTGGCATTGCGCCAGTTGTCGCGTACCTGTCGCCAACACCTATGGAACCTCTGCGCTTTCGTTTGTTTCGCTGCCGCTGGCGGCGGCGTCTGCCGAGGATCGGGAAGCGATCCTGGGGCCGTCTTCAGGCCATGTCTGGACGAAGTTCGGCGTCGGGGACTTGTCCCAGGCAAAGCAGGTCAACATCGCGGCGATGCTGTGGCGGATGGCTTGCAGGATTATCATTGCGCGGTTGAGCGGAGACTACAGAAACAACCCCTTTTTCGGCCGCAATGATGGCAACCCGCTTGTCGAACCGCGAAGGTTGTCCCAAGCCGAACGCCACGATCTATATCGCCGTACAGGCGCCTCCGGCTGAAGCTTGTGATGGTCTGCAACAGGTCGATTGGGGACCGTCACCGAACATCACAACCCGCTCCGCTCGCCGCAGCCAGGCCCGCCCCTCACCCCCCCACAAACAACTCCCGGCTCGGACACAGGTCGCTCACCCGACACTCCAGGCACTTCGGCTTGCGCGCCACGCACACATACCGGCCGTGCAGGATCAGCCAGTGGTGTGCTCTGGTCAGGTACGGCTCGGGCACGATGGCCATCAGGTCCTGCTCGACCTTGTCCGGCGTCTTGCCGACCGACAGTTTCAGGCGGTGGGAGACGCGGAAGACGTGGGTGTCGACGGCGATGGCCGGCTCGATGCCCAGTTCGTTCAGCACCACGCTGGCGGTCTTGCGGCCGACGCCGGGCAGGGCCTCGAGGTCGGCGCGGTTCAGCGGCACCTCGCCGCCGTGTTGCCGAAGAATGATCTCCGACAGGGCGATGACGTTCTTCGCCTTGTTCCGGAACAGGCCGATGGAGTTGATGTAGGGGATCAGGCCCTCGACGCCGAGCGCGGCCATGTCGGCGGGGGTGTCGGCCACCGGAAACAGCTTCGCCGTCGCCTTGTTGACCCCCACGTCCGTCGCCTGGGCCGACAGGGCCACGGCCACCACCAGGGTGAAGGGGCTGGTGAAGTGCAGCTCGGTGCGCGGGTCGTCCGACAGGGTCGAGAAGCGGTCGAACAGCGTATCGACGCGCGCCCGTTCCCTGGGGCTGAGACGTTTGCGTCGCACGGCGGGCTTTTTCATCGGCGGTGAAGATGGCGTGACCCGGCGCGCTCGCCAAGACGGGGGTCGCGACCTATGTACCCGCCCATGTCCGGCCGGCTCTACATGGATGCGGAAATCCGCCAGAACGCCTCGCTGAGCCCGCTGGGGTTCAAGGTCATTCTCGGCGTGGTCGCGGCGGCCTGTTCGGTGTTCTCGCTGTTCTTCTTCGTCATCGGCGCCTGGCCGGCCCCGATCTTCCTCGGGCTGGACGTGCTGCTCGTCTGGCTGGCCTTCCGGGCCAGCTTCCGGGCGGCGGCGCGCAAGGAGCGGGTGCGGGTCAGCGCCGAACAGGTGGAGATCTGGCTGGAGTCGGAGCGCGGCAAGCGCAGGGTCTGGACCTCGCCCACCGCCTTCACCGGCCTCGATGTCGAGCCTTACGGCCAGGACGACACCAAGGTTCGCCTGCGCATGCACCGCAGGCGCTACCTGGTCGGCCGGGCGCTGAGCCCCGAGGAACGGGCCGACCTCGGCCGGGCCCTGGACGACGCCCTGCGGGCGGCGCGGGCCGAGCGGTATCCGACCGCCGCCGCCCTGCCGGCCTGACCGCAAGAACCGGGTGGAGCCGCCTGCGTCCGGTTCCTAACTTGCGCTCATGGCCCGCGACATGATCGATGACCCGATGACCGCCACCCTTGCCCAGCTCGAGGACCGCGCCCGCGACTATCACCGCATGGAGCGGGCGCTGGCCTGGCTGGCCGACCACTGGCAGGACCACCCCTCGCTGGACGAGACCGCCGAGGCGGTCGGCCTGTCGCCCTTCCACTTCCAGCGCATCTTCACCCGCTGGGCCGGGGTCAGCCCCAAGACCTTCGTCGGGGCCATCGCCCATGCCGAGGCGCGGCGCAGCCTGGAGCAGGGCGCCAGCGTGCTGGACGCCGCCTTCGACGCCGGCCTGTCAGGCCCCTCGCGGCTGCACGACCTGTTCATCGCCCAGGAGGCGGTGACGCCGGGCGAGGCGCGCCGCCGGGGCGAGGGCCTGACCCTGCGCTGGGGTCTGGCGCCCACGCCGTTCGGCCGGGGCCTGTTCGCCATCGCGCCGCGCGGGCTGGCGGGGCTGGGCTTCGCCGGCGAGGGGGAGGAAGACGCGGCCTTCGCCGACATGCACCGTCGCTTCCCGGCCGCCGACTGGGTCCGCGATGATGCGGCGGCGGGCGAGATGGCGCTGGCGGCCTTCGGCGGCGCGGGCGCGCCGGTGCCGCTGGTGCTGATCGGCACGCCGTTCCACATCCAGGTCTGGAAGGCCCTGCTGCGTATCCCGGCCGGCCAGACCGCCACCTATGGCGAGGTCGCCGGCTGGGCCGGCAAGCCCCGCGCCTTCCAGGCCGCCGGCGCCGCCATTGGCGCCAATCCGGTGAGCCTCCTCATCCCCTGCCACCGCGTGATCGCCCGCGACGGGCGGTTGACGGGGTATCATTGGGGGCTGGGCCGGAAGGCCGCGATGCTGGGCATGGAGGCGGTGGCGCGGGCGGGGTGAGGGCAACACCCACCCCCCAACCTCGTCATGGCCCGACTTGTTCGGGCCACCCATGAACACTGAACTGCCGGACGGGGCGCAGCGGATCGGCGGCGCTCTTGCTTGTTGGATCACCACGCATGGGTGGCCCGAACAAGTCGGGCCATGACGGATGTGAGATGCGAGAGAGAGCGGGGCGCTAAAGAATAAACCGCGACAGATCCACGTCCGCCGCCAGCGCCCCGATGCGCTCCTTCACATAGGCCGCGTCGACCGTCACCGTCTGGCCGCCGCGGTCGGCGGCGGTGAAGCTGATCTCCTCGACGACCTTTTCGAGGATGGTCTGCAGCCGACGGGCCCCGATGTTCTCCAGGCTGCCGTTCACCGCCACGGCGGCGTCGGCCAGGGCGTCGATGGCGTCCTCGGTGAAGACCAGCTCGACGCCTTCGGTGGCCAGCAGCGCCTGGTGCTGCCGGATCAGGTTGGCCTCCGGCTCGGTCAGGATGCGGCGCATGTCGTCGCGGGTCAGGGCCTTGAGCTCGACCCGGATCGGCAGCCGGCCCTGCAGCTCGGGCAGCAGGTCGGACGGCTTGGCGACATGGAAGGCGCCGGAGGCGATGAACAGCACGTGGTCGGTCTTCACCGGCCCGTACTTGGTCGAGACCGTCGTGCCCTCGATCAGCGGCAGCAGGTCGCGCTGCACCCCCTCGCGGGATACATCGCCCCCACCTGGCCGGTCGGAACGGCTGGCCACCTTGTCGATCTCGTCGAGGAAGACGATGCCCTGGTTCTCGGCCAGTTCGAGCGCCTCCTGGGTCAGGGCCTCCTGGTCGAGCAGCTTGTCGCTCTCCTCGGCGATCAGCGGCGCGTGGGCGCCGGCCACCGTGGTCTTGTGGGTGCGGGTGCGGCCGCCGAAAGCCTTGCCGAACATGTCGCCCAGATTGAGCATGCCCATCGAGGCGCCGGGCTGGCCCGGAATGTCCATGCCCTGGAACGGCGAGGTGGTATCGGCCAGCTGCAGCTCGACCTCCTTGTCGTTCAGCTCGCCGTCGCGGAGCTTGCGGCGGAAGGACTCGCGGGCGGCGGTCGAGCCGGGGCCGGTCAGGGCGTCGAGGATGCGCTCCTCCGCGGCGGCCTCGGCCCGGGCGCGGACGGCGGCGCGGCGCTTGTCGCGGACCATGGCCATGGCGCTCTCGACCAGGTCGCGCATGATCTGGTCGACGTCGCGGCCGACATAGCCGACCTCGGTGAACTTGGTGGCCTCGACCTTGAGGAACGGCGCCTGGGCCAGCTTGGCGAGGCGGCGGGCGATCTCGGTCTTGCCCACACCCGTCGGGCCGATCATCAGGATGTTCTTGGGCGTCACCTCGTCGCGCAGGTCGTCCGGCACGCGGCGGCGGCGCCAGCGGTTGCGCAGGGCCACGGCCACGGCGCGCTTGGCCTCGGCCTGGCCGACGATGTAGCGGTCGAGCTCGGAAACGATCTCGCGCGGGGAAAACTCGGTCATCAGAAGCCCGATACTGCCTGTGTCGCTTGCCTAGTTGGGCCTCGGCGGCGGCGGGACAAGCAGGTCGTCGAAGACGATCCGCCAGCCCTCGGCGCGGCGTTGCCACACGCGCACATAGTGGCCTTTGGTCTCCCCTCCAATGCCGGACCAGTCCATGACGCCGTAGGTCCAGACCAGATCGCCGGCGTCGGAAGCCTCGCCGCCCAGGGTCGTCAGCCGCGCCGCCGCCGGTCGCGTGGCCATCTCGACCTCGCCCGGGTCGCGGTCCTGCGCCAGCGGCTGGACCGCACCCCGCATGCGGCCGTCGTCGGCGTAGACGGTGAGGAAGCCGGACTTCAGGTCGGTCTCGGCGACGGCGGCCAGGGCCTCCTCGACGGCCAGCACCTGGGCCAGTGCCTCGCCGCTGTCCATCGGCGGCAGACCCGTCACCGGACGCAGCCCGCCGTCCTCGAACAGCCAATTCCAGTCGCCGTTCATCTGTTTTTTCCAGACGGTGAAATGGGACCCGCGGCGCCGGCCGGCGAGGGCCTAGGGACCTGTCGTGAAGCCAGGATCGCCTGATTTGGCCATCCCTGCCCAGACCGGCCGCCGTCAGTCATCGACCGGCTTGTTCCGACGATGACGGGGAAGCGTGATGCCAAGGAGTTACCCCCGAAGCGGCATCAGAATCGCCGGCCCCTCGCCGGTCTCGACCAAAGGATCGCCCCACCATTCAGCGCCCCGTCTTCGCCCACCGTACCATCAGCAGCGTCCGGCCCCAGTCGGTGTCCTTAACCTCGCCGGCCGTGAATCCGGCCTTCTCGTAGCAGCGGATGGCGCGGGGGTTGTCGGGCGAGGGATCGACGCCGATCGCCGGCGCGCCCTCTGCGAACATCCGGTCGACATGGGCGCGGATGAAGGCGCTGCCGTGGCCCTGGTCCAGCAGGTCGGGCTCGCCGATGTATTGGTCGATGCCCCTCGAGCCCGGCGGCAGGAAGCTGAAGTGATGTCCGGGCCAGGCGTGGGGATTGTAGTCCTGCAGGTAGGCGAACGGCCGCTCGCCGAGCGAAACGATCCATATCCGCGTATCGGTCTCGGCCAGGTCCTCGAGCAGGTCTTCGTGAGTCGGATCGCTGTCTTCCCACCATCGGGCGACCTGCGGCGCCGCGCGCCAGCGCTGCAGCAGGGGAATGTCCGCCTCGGTCGCCCGCCGGAAGCTGTAGGGCAAGGCGCTCATCATCAGCCCAGGCTTTCCACCGTCAGCGATCCATTAGTGTAGACGCAGATCTCGGCGGCGATGGCCATGGCCTTGCGGGCGACCTCGTCGGCGGAGAGGTCGGTGTGTTCGGCCAGCGCCTTGGCGGCGGCCAGGGCGTAGTTGCCGCCCGAGCCGATGGCGGCGACCCCACCCTCCGGCTCCAGCACGTCGCCGACGCCGGTGACGGTATAGATGGCGTTTTCGTCGGCCACGAGCAGCATGGCCTCCAGCCGGCGCAGATAGCGGTCGGTGCGCCAGTCCTTGGCCAGCTCGACGCAGGCCCGGGCCAGCTGGCCGGGGAACTGCTCCAGCTTCGCCTCCAGCCGCTCGATCAGGGTGAAGGCGTCGGCGGTGGCGCCGGCGAACCCGGCGATCACCTTGCCGCCGGCCAGGGTGCGCACCTTTCGGGCGTTGCCCTTGACCACGGTCTGGCCCATGGAGACCTGACCGTCGCCGGCCACCACGGTCTTGCCGTTCTTGCGCACCGCCAGGATGGTGGTGCCGTGCCAGTCGGGGAAATTCGTCGCGCTCTGCATGGCTTTCGATGTGGCCGTGCGGGCCTATGAGGTCAAGGACATGGCGTTTTCGGACAGCGAGGTCGAACGCTACGCCCGCCATCTGGTGCTGCGCGAGATCGGCGGGCCGGGGCAGCAGAGGCTCAAGGCCGCCAGCGTGCTGATGGTCGGGGCCGGGGGGCTGGGCTCGCCCGCCGCCCTCTACCTCGCCGCCGCCGGCGTCGGCCGCATCGGCCTGGCCGACCCCGATACCGCCGCCCTGTCCAACCTGCAGCGGCAGGTGATCTACGCCACCGCCGACGTCGGAAAGCTGAAGGTCGAGGCGGCGGCGGCGCATCTGTCG
>JBIKII010000169.1:0-7219 GCA_044361705.1 Caulobacter sp. | reverse complement strand
TTCGTCATCGAATGGTCGGAAGCCGGCGGGCCGGTGGTGAAGCCACCCGACAGGCGCGGCTTCGGCTCGACGCTGCTCGAACAGGTCACCGGGCGAGAACTGGGCGGCGCGGTGGAGATCGACTATCGCCCGGATGGTCTGCGGGCCCGGATCACCGGCGCCCCCGGCGTGATTCTCGAACAGGCGCCGGCGGACGCCCTGTTGCCGCCGGTCGAGGAGCCGCCCGCCCCGGTCATCGGCGCCTCCCTGGGCCAGCCGAGCGCGGAGGCCAGCATTCGAGGTCTCAGAGTGCTGATTGTCGAGGACGCGGTCCTGCTGGCGCTGGAGCTCGAGGCCGGCCTCCAGGACGCCGGCGCCGTCATCGCGGGCAACGCGGCGGAGCTGGAGGAGGGCATGGCGATGCTTGATCTGGAGATCGACGCCGCCGTGCTCGACGCCAACCTGAACGGCGCCTCGGTGGCCCCGCTGGCCGAGGCGTTGAGGGCCCGGGGGACGCCGTTCGTCTTCGCCACAGGCTAAGGCGAACGCGGCGCCCCGGAGGGCTTCGACGCCCCGGTGGTGCGCAAGCCCTACAACGTGCACCAGATCGTTCTCGCCCTTGCCGAGGCCGTTGGACGCTAGATCACGCCGCGCCCGCGCAGGGCGGCGATCTCGTCGTCCTTCAGGCCCAGCCGACCCGACAGAACCTCATCGGTGTGCTCCCCCAGCGCCGGACCCGGCCAGCGCACCGATCCCGGCGTCTCGGTCAACCGGGGGAAGGCGTTCTGCATCCTGACGCTGCCGAACACCGGGTGCGGCGTCTCGACGATGGCCTCGCGGGCGGCGAACTGCGGGTCGGCCAGCATGTCCGGCGCGCGGAAGACCCGGCCGGCGGCGACGCCGCTGGTCTCCATCAGCGCCAGCAGCGCGTCGGCGTCCAGGGTGGCGGTCCAGGCGCCGATCAGGGCGTCCAGCTCCGCCTGGTTCTCGCCCCTGGCCGCATGTCCGGCGTAGCGGGGATCATTCGCCAGCTCCGGCCGGCCCATGGCGTCGCACAGGCGCCGGAACAGGGTGTCCTGGTTGGCGCCAATGACGACCAGCGCGCCGTCCCTGGTCGGATAGGCGTTTGACGGCGCGATGCCGGGCAGCACCGATCCTGACCGTTCGCGGACATAGCCGGTCAGGCCGTACTCGGTGATCAGGTTCTCCATTACCGACAGCACGCTCTCATAGATGGCGGCGTCGACGATCTGGCCCTTGCCGCTGCGGTGGCGCGCGTGCAGCGCCATCATGGTTCCCAGCGCCGCGTGCAGGCCGGCCAGGCTGTCGCCCACCGAGATGCCGGCCCGGGCCGGAGCGCGGTCCGGCTCGCCGGTGATGTAGCGAAGGCCGCCCATGGCCTCGCCGATCAGGGCGTAGCCGGCGCGCGAAGAATAGGGCCCGGTCTGGCCGAAGCCCGACACCCGCGCCATGACCAGGCCGGGGTTGTCCGCCGACAGACGCTCGTAGCCCAGGCCCCACTTTTCCATCGCGCCCGGCCGGAAATTCTCGACCAGCACGTCGGCGCCGGCGATCAGGCGGCGGGCGATGTCCTGACCCTCCACGGTGCGCAGATCGAGGGTCACCGAGCGCTTGTTGCGACCGATCACCGGCCACCACGGCGAGTGGCCCTTGGGCAGCGAGCGGCCCCACTGCCGCATGGGATCGCCGGCTTTAGGATCCTCGATCTTGATCACGGTGGCGCCGAAGTCGCCGAGGATCTGGCCGCAGAAGGGGCCGGCGATGAGCGTGCCCATCTCGATGACCGTCAGGCCGTCGAGCGGACCCGGCTTGCTGGTCGTCGCGTCGGAACTCATCGGGCCCCCGTGGCTTAGGTTCGGTGTGCGCTCGCTTGGGGGGAGCGGGAGACCTTGTCAACTTTCGTCGGAGTACCCCCCATGACTCGTCAATTCCTTCTCGTCGGCGTCGCCGCCCTGTCGTTGACGCTCGCCGCCTGCGGCCAGAAGAGCGACCAGACCGACGCCGTCGCGCCTGACGCCAATCCGGCGGCCACCATTCCCACGCCGACCGACGAGACATCGGCGCCCGAATTCGTCGCAAAGGCCGCGGCCGGCGACATGTTCGAGGTCGAGGCCGGCAAGATCGCGATGGCACGCTCGGCCAATGCGGAAGTGAAGGCCTTCGCCCGGATGATGGTCACCGGTCACACCAAAACCACGGCCGACCTCAAGGCCGCCATCGCCGCCTCGGGTCTTATGATCACGCCGCCGGCGACCCTGCCGGACGACAAGGCCACGGCCCTGGCCGACCTGCGCGCCGTCGACGCCGCCGGCTTCGACAGGGCCTACATGACCGGTCAGGTCGACGCACACCAGGCGACGCTGAACCTGGTCAGCCGCTACGCCCAGGACGGCGACACCCCGCAGATCAAGGCCGCCGCAGCCGCGATGCTGCCGGTGATCCAGGAGCATCTGGACAAGGCCCGGACGCTTCGAGACAGCCTGTCGTAACGGCGACGTCGGGGTCGGGGGCTCAGCCCCCGACCTTGGCGACGTTGTCGTCGGAGTTGCGGTCGATCAGGTAGTTGTAGGGATCAACCCCGGCATAGCGCGGCGCCGTGTCGACCGCGAAGGTCAGGGTCTGGGTCCCCGAACGGATCGGCCGCTTGACCATCGTGATCACGTCCTTGCTGGTGAAGGCCTTGTCGCCCGGCATGGCCGTGAACAGGCCCACGTCCAGAACCTCGTTCAGCGGCGCCTCGGTCTCCTTGCCCTTGCCGTCGGCGTAGAGCTTGCGGGCCTTGACGGTCAGGGTGACGTCGAACCGTCCGTCGGCCCGTTTCTTCACCGCCACGGTCCGGGTCTGGATGTCGTACAGCGTAATCTTCTGGAACAGGTCGGTGATCAGGTCCTGCTTGTCGGCGGGGGCTTCGGCGCGAAGCGCGCTGACCAGGTCGATCGAGGTCGGATAGGGCGCGCCGTTGAAGGCGTGGATGCGCAGGATCCGCTGGAGCGCACGGTTCACCGCAGCCTCGCCGATCTCCCGCTGCAGCCGGTACATGACCAGCGAGCCCTTGCGGTAGTGGATGTAGCCCTGGTTCTCGACCCGATAGAGCGGCAGCTCCTCGACGACCTCGCCGCCCCGCGCCCGCAGGTAGCTGTCGAGCTCGAACTTGAGGAACTTGCGGATCTGGTCCTCGCCGTACATCCGCTTCATGACCATCAGCGCCGAGTACTGGGCGAGGGTCTCCGACAGCGCGGTTGAGCCCTGCTGGTCAGCGCCGATCACCTGGTGGGCCCACCACTGGTGCCCGATCTCGTGGGCGCCGATGTAGGTGACCAGGTCGATCTTGGACGGGTCGCTGTAGTCGGCGATGAAGCCGAGGTTTTCCGACCAGGGCATGGTGTTGGCGAAGGCCTGTGCGAAGTCGGCGTAGGCCGGGAACTCAAGGAACCGCAGCTGGCGGAACTGGTAGGGGCTGAAATTGGCCTGGAAGTAGTCCAGCGACGCCTTCGCCCCGGTCTTCATCCGCTCGACGTTCCAGGGGTGGCGGGCGTCGTAATAGACCGCGATGTCGATGCCCTTGTAGCTCTCGCGCGAGACCTCGTAGCGGGCCGACTGCACCGAGAAGAACGGCAGGACCGGCGCCTCGGTGACGAACCGCGCCGTGCGACGGCCATCGCGGGTGACGTCCGACACCTTGTAGCCGGGCGCGATCGGCGTCTGGTCGGCGACCGTGCTGATCGTGATGTCGGCGGTCGCGAAGTCGGCGTCGTGACGCAGGTAGTTGAACTGCCGCGACGGCGCGTCGCCCAGCTTGGGCATCCGCTGCTCGACCGGCAGGCCGTACTTGCGGCGCTTGGCGCGGTCCTGCAGCAGGCCGCTGCGCTCCATGCCCAGGAAGGGCGCGAACTCGGCGTTGTTCACGAACGTCCCGTTGGGGACGACCCGGGTCTCGGCGCCGTTGTTGCGGAAGCCACGCTGGGCCCGTTCGGTGGTGAAGGTGATGGTCCGCCGCTCTCCCGGAAGCATCGGGGTGTCGAGCGCGAAGATCCGGTAGTTGAAGTCATCATAGGTGCGGATCGACCGCCCGCCCTGGATGTTCAGCGCGCTGACCTTCAGGTCGCGGTCGAAGCCGACATGGATTTCCTTGAGCGGCTGGTTGGTGCGGTTTTCGACCACGTAGGAGCCCCGGGTCGTAAGCCGCGGCTCGTCCGGATAGATGTCCACCTTGAGGATCATCGAGACGATCTTGGGACGCGGCGTGTCGGCGTAGCCGATCAACGCCTTCTCATAGTCGGCCTGCCACTTCTCGTTGTCGATGTTGGTCCGGTAGGTGTTGAGGACGTTGGTGTTGTAGTAGATGAACCCGCCGGCGCCGACGAAGACGAGGGCGGCCGCCGCGAAGGTCAGGCCGGCCTTGCCGGTCAGCCGCCGGGGCAGCCGCCGCAGCCGCGGCCACAGCCGGCTCTCCGTCCCGCGCCGCCACAGGGCGTAGCCGAGTACCAGCAGGATGACGGCGAAGGCGCTCCAGTAGAGCCGGAACCACCAGGCTCCGATCCAGAACTTGCCCATGCCGTTCATGTCGGACAGCGGAACGCCGGGCGAGCCGCCGTAGTTGTAGAGATTGTGCTGGAAGCCGAGGTTGGCGAAGGTGATCGTGGTCACCAGGTAGAGCACCATCAGGCCCCAGCCGACGAACTTGTGCGGCGACAGCACCTGGAAGAACACCGCCAGCACCGCGACCATGATGTAGTCGACGCTCTGCGGCAGCACGTACCAGAGCAGGTACTCCGGAATCTGGAACTCGAAGAAGCCCTTGAGCGCCTGGATGGCGATGGCCGCCAGCACGCTGACCGCCAGGGTCGAGATCAGCACCAGCGAAATGGCCAGCACCTTGGGGGCGATGAAGGCCCAGTCCGGAACCGGGGTTGAATCGATGATCTCGTGCGTCTTCTTCTCGCGTTCGCGCCAGACCAGCTCGCCCGCGTAGTAGATCGAGATGATGATCGGGATCAGGCCGAAGGTGCCCATCAGGGCCGGGATCAGCACCCGCGTGACCGGATGGACTTCGCCGCCGTAGCCGGTGCTTTCGGCGGCGAACCACAGGCCGCCGACGGCGTTGAAGAGTCCGATAAAGAGCAGCACGCCATAGGCCGGACTGCCGAAGACCTGCATCATGTCCAGCCGGGTGCGCGTGGCCAGCTGCGCCCGCGCGGTCGCGGCGTTGAAGCGCGGCTTGGGCAGGGCCGTCAGCGGCGGCGGCGCGAGGTCGGGCGCCGCGATCAGGGCCAGCTTGTCGCGCCGGGCCCTCGTTCCGGACAGGCTGCCGCTCTGGAAGCTGAACAGGACATAGGCCAGCGCCAGGAAGCCCGCGCTGAGAACCAGCGCAAAGCCGCGGTTGAACAGCAGGGCGCCTTCCAGCACCGGCGTCAGGGTGTTGCGTTCGGCGGCGGTCCAGTACTTGGTCGCCAGACCGAAGGCGGCCCCGCCGAACGGCTCCCAGAACGCGGCCGGCTTGTCGAACTCGGGCCTGTCCAGCGCGATGCCCGAGACGATCCACACAACCAGCAGCGCGATGACCCCGACGTAGGTCCACATCACCGACCGGGTCACGGTGGCCAGGCTGAAGAACAGGGCCGAGGTCAGCAGCAGCGTGGGCAGCGCCATCACGACGTAGCCGAACAGGAAGGGCTCGAGCGTCAGCGGGCCGAGGGTTTCCCTGTCCAGCCACGGCATGAGCGAGCCGAGCGCGATGGCGGCCGGCACCGTGAGGAACGAAACGGCGGCGGCCAGATAGGCGCCGATGAAGCGGCCGTAGAGATAATCGAACTTGCCGATCCGCGTGGATCGCAGGATCGAGCCGAAGCCGGTCTCGTCGTCCCGGACGATCACGTTCGCCACGAAGGCCGTGGTCACGAACATGTAGAAGATCGACAGGATCAGATGGGTCTGGACGATCGCATAGGGCGCGTTCTTGTGGATGTTGCCACCGCCGCCGATGCTGATCTGGTCGACCGTCACCGACGCGAAGGTCAGCAGGAAGAAGATGATCGCCACGACCCAGAAGATGGGGGACTTCAGCTGGTAGCGGAACTCGAAGGCCGCGATCTTGCCGAACATGCCGGGCCCTCCGCTCAGGCGGCCTTGCGGTGGGTCGAGAGGGTGGAGAAGTAGACGTCCTCCAGATCCCCCTGCACCGCTTCGAAGCCGTCGCCCGGATCACTGTCGGCGATGATGTGGATCACGGTCCGGCCGGCGAACAGTCGGGTGGAGATGACCTGGTAGCGGGCCTTGCAGGCGTCGAGTTCGGCCTTGTCGATGGTCTTCTTCCAGATGCGGCCCTGAAGCGAGGCGACCAGCGCCTGGGGCGCGCCCTGGCCGACGATGCGGCCGTCGCAGATGATCGCCATGGCCGGGCAGAGGTCGGAGACGTCCTCGACGATGTGGGTCGAGAGGATGACCACCACGTTCTCGCCGATCTCGGCCAGCAGGTTCAGGAAGCGGTTGCGCTCCTCGGGGTCGAGGCCGGCGGTGGGCTCGTCGACGATGATCAGGGACGGGTCGCCGATCAGGGCCTGGGCGATGCCGAAGCGCTGGCGCATGCCGCCGGAGAAGCCGGCGATGGCCTTGTGCCGCACCTTCCAGAGGTTGGTCTGGTTGAGCAGGGTCTCGACGGTTTCCTTGCGGTCCTTGTGGTCGGAGACGCCCTTGAGGATCGCCATGTGATCAAGCATGTCCAGCGCCGACACACGGGGGTAGACGCCGAAATCCTGGGGCAGATAGCCGAGCGTGCGGCGCAGGGCTTCCGGGTCCTTGAGGACGTCGATTTCGCCGAAGCGGACGTGACCGGAGGTCGGCGCCTGCAGCGTTGCGATGGTCCGCATCAGGGTCGACTTGCCGGCGCCGTTGGGGCCGAGCAGGCCGAACATCCCCTTGGCGACGGTGAGGCTGACCTCGTCCAGCGCCACGGTGCCGTTCGGATAGACGTGTGTGAGATTCTCGACGATCAACATGACAAAGCCTGCCCCCGCAGTGGTTATCCCAAGCCAGCACTCCCCACTGCCGACAAGACAGGCGAAGCCGCCGCGCCGCAAGTGAAAGAACGTTCAGGCGAGGCCCGCGCCGTCTCGCCATCGTCGCGATGCTCGGATAGGAAACGGCGCATGACCCGCAAACTGCCGTTTGAATCGATCGAGAACTTCCGCGACTTCGGCGACTACGGCGCCGGCGAGCGACG
>JBIKII010000168.1:0-7259 GCA_044361705.1 Caulobacter sp. | reverse complement strand
CGCGTCCCTGGCCCCTTCCGGCGGGGAGTCGCCGGTCAGGCGTTCGCGGACCATCAGCGACAGCACATCGGCCATCGGGATGCTGGCCTTGTCCTTCATCCGGACCAGGCCCTTGCGCTCGATGGACTGCTCCAGGACCGTCGTCAGGTTGGCCCGGACGCCGCCCAGGGCGTTGGAGCCGATAGCCTCGATCCGCGCCTGCTCGACCGCCTCATAGATCGCCTGGCCCTCGGGCGAGCCGGGGCGTCCCTTCGCATAGGTCGCGGCGTCATGGTGCGCATAGCGCAGCGCCATCTGGTCGGCTAGGCCGCGCAGGCGCGAGGCCTCCTTGCTGTTCAGGTCGCGGGGCGGATGGGGCAACACCGCCCGGTTGCCCGACAGCGACGGCCCATCCCCGGAGAACACGACCTCCAGGTCCGGCGTCTCGGCCAGGGAGCGCGCGGCGTGGGCCAGGGCGCGCTTGAACGGTTCGGTGGGACTCTCGGGCTTGCTCATCGCTCAACGGTTCTAGCGCGCCGACGCGGCGTCATGGAAGGGTCCGTTCTCTCAGCGCCCGTCGGCCCGGTCCAGCGACAGCGGTTCGCCCCCATCGGGCTCCGCGACATAGCCCCCGATGTCCGTCGGCCCGAACGTCAGCAGCGTCCGCCGCATCGGATCGAGGAAGCCGATCGCGCCACCCGGGTAGACGGTCCAGGCCGCCACGTCCTGCGGGACGTCGAGCCTGTCGACACACTCTTCTGGCACGTTGATCGACCAGCCCCCGATCGCGGCCTCGGCGCCCAGGGTGATGGTGCAGACCTCGGCGCCCTCTGACACGCCCGAGATCGTCCACTGGCCGGCGTAGTCCGCCGGCGCCTCGAGCGCGACGGCGGGGGCGGCGATCAGCGCCGCCAGCGCGGCGAGGAGCGGCAGACGGACCATGACTACTTCCTGCTCCACGCGCCGGCCTGCGCCGCAGCGATCCGCAGCAGGTCGCCCTGGGCGAGGTTCACGTCGATCAGGTGCAGGCCCCAGTTGGCGTCGACCTTGCCCATCACCACCACATCGCCGGCGATGTCGTCGGTGCGGGGGTCCGCCGGGTCGGCGTTCACCGTCACCGACAGGTAGCTGAAGCCGTTCGCCTGGACGCACTGCGCCGAGAGCAGGCCGGGGGCGGAGACCCAGGCGGTGTCGAGGGTCTTTCCGGGGACCCAGGCCCTTGCGACGCCGCCGTCGCTGCCGCCGCGCGGTGTGGCCCAGAGGTAGTTCGACAGCTGGCTCTTGCCGCCGCCCAGCGCGGCGGGGTTGGTGCAGGCGGCCACGGCGCCCGGCTCGGCGACGACGCCGAAGCGGCTGGTGGCCGGCGGCGGAACGGTGTCACGGAAGGAGACGAATGAGATCAGGCAGCCGGTCTGGCTGTCGGTGGTGCAAAGCGGGATGCCCCCGAACTTGCCGTCGACCACCGGGACATTGGTCCCGATGAGCATGGCGCTGACCATCAGCTTGCCGGCCGGCTTGCCGTCGATCTCCTCCTTGAGAAGCCGCTGCAGGACGCCCGAGCCCTGGCTGTGGCCGATGAAGATCACGCCGCGGCCGTTGTTCTCGTTGGCCAGGTACCAGTTCCATGCGTCCCTGACATCGGCATAGCCGAGGTCACGGCTGGCCGGGATCGGCTTGCCTGTCATCAACCCGCGCAGGGCGGTCAGGGTGACCTGCCGGTAGAGCGGCGCGAAGGTGCGGCAGACCGACCCGAAGCGGGCGAACTGGGCGGCGATGACGAACCGCTCCTCATCGTTCGCCGTCATGTCGCTGTTGCCGGTCTGGTCGTTGGACACGGTCGGATAGACATAGAAGCAGTCGACGCCCGGGTCGGCGGCCGGCTTGAAGGGCTCGAGGGTCAGCGAGCCGTCGGCCTTGACCACGGTCGCATCCAGTGGCTGGTCGCAGACGTCGGTTCGGCCGGGCAGGCATAGCCAGGCCTCGCCCTTGCCGTAGTCGACCCGGGCCGGCGCGGTCTGCGCCAGCGTGGGTCCGGCCATCGCCAAGCTTGCCACAAACCCCAGTCCCGCAAGCATCAACGTGCGCATCGTCGTTCCCTCTTCTTTGTTGGGACGATCCTGCAAGCTGGGAGGCGGGTGGTCCAGCCCGGAAGCCGATCTAGGCTGCGGCCCTGGCGCTGTCCGTCGCACCGGCGGGCTCGGCGGGGAGCCAGAAGGTAAACCAGCTGCCGTGGCCGACGCGGCTTTCGACCGTCAGCTCGCCGTCCATCAGCTCGACCAGTTCGCGGCAGATGGCCAGGCCCAGGCCGGTGCCGCCGAACTGCCGCGTGGTGGAGGCGTCGAGCTGATTGAATTTGCCGAACAGCTCGGCGAGCCGGTCCTCCGGGATGCCCGGTCCGGTGTCCATCACCGTGAACTCCAGGCCTCGGTCGCTGCGCCAGACCCGTGTCGAGACGTGACCTTTCGCGGTGAACTTGATGGCGTTGGAGAGCAGGTTGCCCAGCACCTGGGAAACCCGCATGGAGTCCAGCTTCCAGGCGCCGACCGCGTCCGGCTCGACCAGAACCCCGAACGCCAGGCCTTTCTCGGCGGCGGCGACGCGGAACGGCTCGCAGACCGCGGCGACGGCGGCAGGCAGGGCGACAGCCTCGCGGCTGATCTCCAGCTTGCCGGCCTCGATCTTGGCCAGGTCGAGGACGTCATTGAGGATCTGCAGAAGGGTCGCGCCCGACTCGCGGATGATCTGGAGCCGGTCCCGCTGTTCGTCGGCCAGATCGCCGCGGGCCATGATTTGCGCCATGCCCAGGACGCCGTTCATCGGGGTGCGGATCTCGTGGCTGATATTGGCGAGGAACTGCGACTTGGCCACGCTGGCGGCCTCCGCCCTGTCGCGAGCCCTGGTCAGATCTTCCAGCGTGCGCTCCAGACGGGCGTCGTTGGCGTCAAGGGCGCCCAGGCCGCGGGCCACGCTGATGAAGAGCACCAGGCAGGCGGCGAGCACCGCCAGCAGCAGCACGCCGAAGGCCGGCGCCACCTGCTGGATCACCGCCACGCCCGGGTGAGCCGGTGTCCAGGCCAGGCGGCCGAGCTCGCGACCGGCCCCGTCCTTGAGGGCAACGAACGGCCCGTCGGCCACTTCGCCGGCGGCAAGCAGGCGCGGCGAGGCGACGCCGAGGTCCTTGTGGAGTTCTGCGAGGAAGTCGTCTCCGATCTCGCGCGACGAGAAGACGACCGGCGCGGGTCCGCCCGCGCTTCTCAGGTCATTCTCCGGCGTCACCGTCGAGGCCACGACCAGCCAGACCGAGTCATCGGCGGAGACCAGTCTCGTGCGGGTCACGTTTCCGGCGAATCCGAAGTCGGCCGACAGGCCCTTTTCCGCGGCGCGCACTTCGCCCAGCAGGGGAGCCAGAGCCTTCGCAAAGGTCGCGGCGTCTCCGGCGGGCGTCGCTTCTCCGCCCGCTGACGCATACCGCAAGACGTCGCCTGTGTCGAAGAACAGGGTGCGGTCGTGGCCCATATACTGGGCGTAGTACTCGCCATAGTTGAGGTGGATCCACGCCATGTCGAGACGCGGCGACGTGCTCGTCCAGGCTTCGTCCCAGATCGTGGCCGAGGTAACGTCCTCGATCATCTGTTCGAGGCGGCGATCGATGGTCCGCGTGATGAGCGCCTGTTCAGAGCGTGCGGTCATTTCATCCACGGCGCGGGCCCACCAGGCCATCGTTCCCAATGCGCCGGCCAGCATGAAAATGGCGACGAGAACGCCCAGCAGCAGGGTCCGTCGCAGACGACCACGCGTCGATGATGACTCTGTGACGGACATGGAGTCCCCGAAATGAGGCCTCATACTTCGCCCGAATTGAATAATGGCGGCTGAACAGCCCTGCGCCCGGCTGTCGCAGCCCGGCCAGGCGGTTGCGCAGCGTTAACCAAAGGCGGCGAGAGTCCCGGCCATGAAAGAGGGGACGTCCATGAAACTCCGCATCCTGACCCTGGCCACGGTGGCGGGCCTCGCGCTGGCGAGCCCGGTTCTGGCTGAAGAGAAGCCCGTAAGCCTCGAAGGCGAGATCGGCCTGGTGTCCGACTACCGCTACCGCGGCTATACGCTGAGCGACGAGGAGCCGGCGCTGCAGGGTGGGCTGACGCTGAACCTGCCCCAGGGCGTCTACCTGGGCGTCTGGGGCTCGACCATCGCCGACTACGCCGGCGCGGACATCGAACTCGACCTGATGGCCGGCGTGGCGTTCAGCGCCGGCGGGCTGGACTGGGATGTCGGCGTGATCCGCTACACCTACCCTGACGGCGTCGATGTCGACTACTGGGAGATCCCGGTCTCGGCCGCGAAGACGTGGGGCGCCTTAACCGGTACGGCCAGCTTCCAGTACGTGCCCGAGCAGGACAACGTCTCCGAGGAGAACCGCTACTTCAACCTGGCGGCCGACTATGCGCCGGAGCATTGGCCCGTCAGCCTGAACGCCGCCTTCGGCTACGAAGACGGCGCCTTCGCCGACGGCAAGCTCGACTGGTCGGTCGGCGTGGCCAAGGCCTTCGGCCCGGTGACGGTCAGCCTGAACTGGGCGGACTCCGACGGTCCGGGCGCGGAGGGCGTCATCGTGGGCGGGATCAGCGCGAGCTTCTAGGTCAACGCGCGTCCGGGCGGTGGAACCACTTGCACCTCCGCCTCACGCGCTCCCTAGGCCCGTACCGCCATCGTCACCTTCGCCGGGGCGGTCGGCGCGCGCAGGATGTCGACGATCCGGTTCAGGAACGCCCGCCGGCGCGCCAGGGCGCCGGGGATGTCCTCGCCGGCGCGGATCATGCGCACGTCGTCGCGGGCCGCTTCCATGACCAGACGGTCGGCGACCGCGGGCAGGTGGCCGTCGCCCTTGCGGGCGTCCATGATGGCGGCGTGCGAGCGAGCTTCGCCGATACGCTTCTGAACCAGGGCTTCAACGTCCGTGCCGGTCTCGGCGCGGGCGGCCAGTGTGGCGAAGTCATGCGCATACATGCGCACGAAGCCTTCCTCGATCATCGGATCTCCGATCTGCCGCCGGCCGGACAAGAGCGCCGGCGGGTTGGCGCGCCTTCAGCGCGGGGTAAGCGGCCCTTATAGCACATCGGCGCCGAAACCGGGGCGGAATGTCGCATCCGGCCGCACAGGGTCCTATTGTCGCCCCATGTCGCTGACTCACCGCCTCGCCACGCCTGCCGATCTCCCGGCCCTGACCGCCCTGATGGACGCCGCGATCGGCGAGCTGCAGCGGGGGTTCCTGGACGAGTCGCAGATCGCCGCCAGCCGAAAGCTTATGGGCCTGGACACCCAGCTGGTCGCCGACGGGACCTATTTCGTGGTCGAGGACGCCGGGGAGATCGCCGGCTGCGGCGGCTGGAGTCGGCGGGCGACACTGTACGGCGGCGACCACAGTCCGGGACGCGACGCGGCCTTGCTCGATCCCGCGACCGACGCGGCGAGGGTGCGGGCCATGTACACCCATCCCGCCTTCGCGAGGCGCGGCGTCGGCCGGCTGATCCTGTCTCTGTGCGAGGCCGCCGCCCGCGCCGGGGGCTTCCGCCGCGCGGAGCTGGCCGGAACGCTCAGCGGCCGGCCGCTGTACGAGGCCTGCGGCTACAGTGTCATCGAGGCCTTCGAGGATGCGCGGGGCGGCGTGGCGGTTCCGCTGTTTCGGATGGGCAAGGCGATCTAGGCGGGCCTGGGCCTCGGCTTGAAGACGTCGGCCAGCACGACGGTCAGGAAGGCCGAGCCGATCAGGATCAGGCCCGGGAACAGCCCCAGCGCAAGCGCCAGCAGCCCTTCGGCGCGGCCCGGCGCGGTGACGGCCGCATCGACCATGCCGACTTGCGCGGTGGCGACGGCGAGACTGTACTCGCCGTATCCCCAGGCCAGGGCGCCCAGGAGCGCCGGGATTGCGCCGACCAGCGCCAGGCAGAGCGCCAGGATGCGCGCGGCGGCGGGCTGCCGGAACAGCGCGATGATCGGCCCGAACAACGCGGTCATGGCCCCGAAGATCGTGATCAGCAGGCAGGTGATCATGACCAGCTTGGCGATGACCGAAGCCTCCAGGAAGAGGACGACCGGGGTCAGGTCCGGGGCTCCCGCCAGCGTGAGCTGGGCGGTCATCGCGGTCCAGGCCCATATCAGCCCGGCTGCCATCGCCAGCGCGGCGACGCCGTAGACGATCTTCATGCCGACGTCTCCATACGCGTTCGAGGCGAGGTTACAGGCGGAGCGCGAGCCTGACCAGCGCCGGGCGAGGGGGCGGCGATATCTTGCCGTCCGCCGGCCGGGGACGTGGTATCCTGATCCCATCGGAATCCGGTCAGACAGGCCGGGAAGGGGACGAACCGACGCGCGCCGCGTGTCTTGGCCCCCGCTCCGGAAAGCCGCCGATGGCCAAGGGCCAGAAGAAATCCAACAAGGAAACCCGCAAACCGAAGGCCGAGAAGGCCAAGGTCATCGCCGCCGCGCCGTCGTTCCTGACGCCGCTCAAGATCGGCAAGCAGAAGTAGCGCCGGTGGCGATGCAGACGGTCCACCTTGTCCAGGCCTTCATCGCCGGCAAGGGCCAGGCCCTGAAGGCCGAGCAGACGCTGGTCTGCGCCTCGGCGGAGGAGGCACGCCGCAAGGCCGAGCGCCTGTCGACCCTGCGTCTGGGCGTGGTCGCCTTCTCGGCCACCGCCGACGCCGACCTGGGCGACTATGACGACAACCCGGTGATCCTGTTCCACGCGGGGCGCCTGCCGCCGCCGTTCCACGAGCTCTGAAGTCAGTGGGTCGGGCCGGCTGGCCCGTCCTCCTCGAACAGAAGGATGAAGGCGATGATCTCGTCCCACTGGGCGAGGCCGTCGACATCCCCCATCGCCGCCAGCTCCGCGGCCTTCAGCATGGCGATGGTCGAGGCGTCGCCGCCATACTGGGCGATCAGCGCCAGGGCCGTCGAGCGGGTCGCTTCAGCGGATCGGTCGTGCTGCGGGGTCATGGGCGCTCCGTGCGATCTCCGGTGCGATATGGCGCGATGGGGCGGCAGGGGAAGCGGCGCGTCCTTCGCGACGCGGCTGCGCCGCTCCTCAGGATGACGAAGGGGAGTGGGGTGGCCCAACAAAGCTCGTCAGGGTGAGGAGCGCGAAGCGCGTCGCGAACCCCGCACGGCTTCGCCGCCTCGCGGGGATCACCGCGAGGGTCGGGGAGGGGGCGGAGCACCGGACCTCCGCCCGGCATAGGGGTAGTGTTGTACCGTTTCGACGAAGGTCAGCGCTCCGCGTG
>JBIKII010000166.1:0-7313 GCA_044361705.1 Caulobacter sp. | reverse complement strand
GCCCAAGGCCGTCATGCGCGCCAGGACATAGTCCCGCACCCGCGCGTGCTCCGCCGAGCCGACCGGGTGCGGGGCGCGGGAGATCTGCGCGATATCGACCGTGGCTCGACCGGCGGAGAAGGCGCTAGCCGCCGAATCGGGGCCGACCGGCGCGGGGGTGCGCGTCCCGAGCCAGGCGATCAGAAGGGCGCCGAGCAGCGCCGCGCCGAGCGCAATCTGCCGAGTCATGTCGCTTCCCCGTGTTCTTTCGTTCGCCCGAGGATGCATGTCGCCGCTCGCGGGGCAACGGTAACCGGGATCGGGGATCAAGGTTCTTTGCCCGGGCGTCGGGCTGCGCGATGGTGTCGCCGGATGCGCCGCTGGGGACGACGGACATGAGAAAGCTGATCTGGGCCGCGGCGGCCGCCGTGGGCGCAACGCTGGCGCTGGGCGCGGCCGCGACGGCCTGGGCGCAGGCCCTGCCGCTGCCGCCCGGACCGTGGCGCGCCACCTGCGGCGAGGCCCGCGTCTACGCCAAGGCGGGTGGCAAGGTGCTGTCGGCCCGGTGCGCGCAGCGCGGCGGCGGCAGCGCGGCCTCGACCCTGCGGTACGACACCTGTCGCGGCCAGATCATCAACGACAACGGTCGTCTGGCCTGCTCGGGCGGCGGTGGTGGAGGCAGCCCCGGGCCCGCCCCCTCGGTCCCGCGCGGCAGCTACCGCGACAGCTGCAACGGGACCTACATGAGCGGCCGGACCCTCATCGCCTCCTGCCGCGACAGCAGCGGGCGGTGGAACCCCACCTCGCTGGACACCCGCACCTGCGGCGACCGCGATATCGCCAACCTCAACGGCCGGCTCAACTGCACCGGCGGAATCGGCGACGGCGGCCAGCTGCCGGCCGGCAGCTACCGCAACAGCTGCAACAGCGCCTACATGACCGGCTGGACCCTGAACGCCTCCTGCCGCGACGGGCGCGGGCGCTATGTGCGGGCCAGGCTCGACACCCGCACCTGCGGCCGGCGCGACATCGCCAACGTCAACGGCCGTCTGACCTGCACCGGCGGCGGCGGCGGAGACGGGGCGAGCCTGATCACCCTCTGCACCCAGCCCGACTTCGGCGGCCGTTGCGAGACCATCGACGGCGCCGCGCCGCGCCTCGGCCGCTGGGAGATCGCCGACCGCGCCCGCTCCGCCAGGGTGCGCGGCCGCTGGCAGGTCTGCAGCGACGCCGACTACCGGGGTTAGTGCGCGATCCTCGACGGCGATGTGCGCAACCTCGAACGCATCGGCTACGGGCGCAGGATCTCTTCGGTGCGTCCGGTCAGGTAACGCAGTCAACCAACGAAAAGCCCCCGCCGGCTGAACCGGCGGGGGCTTGATCGTTCAATCCGGAGGGAGGGCTCCGGCCCGTCGTCGTCAGGCCGCGCTGACGGCTTCCTGCGGGTCGCGCAGCACATAGCCGCGACCCCAGACGGTCTCGATGTAGTGGTTGCCGCCCGACGCGGTCGCCAGCTTCTTGCGCAGCTTGCAGATGAAGACGTCGATGATCTTCAGCTCGGGCTCGTCCATCCCGCCGTAGAGGTGGTTCAGGAACATTTCCTTGGTCAGGGTCGTACCCTTGCGGAGCGAGAGGAGCTCCAGCATCTGGTACTCCTTGCCGGTCAGGTGGACCCGCATGTTGTTCACCTCGACCGTCTTGGCGTCGAGGTTCACGCCGATCTCGCCGGTCTGGATCACCGCCTGGGCATGGCCCTTGGAGCGGCGTACCACGGCGTGGATGCGGGCGACCATCTCGTCCTTGTGGAACGGCTTGGTCATGTAGTCGTCGGCGCCGCCGCCCAGGGTCTTCACCTTGGTGTCGATTTCCGACGAGCCGGACAGGATCATGATCGGCGTGTTGATCTTGCCGTTGCGCAGCGTGCGCAGCACGTCCATGCCGCTCATGTCCGGCAGGTTCAGGTCCAGCAGGATGAGGTCGTAGTCATAGATCTTGCCCAGATCCACGCCTTCCTCGCCGAGGTCCGTCGTATAGACGTTGAACCCCTCCGACTTGAGCATCAGCTCGATGGTCTGAGCCGTGGCGCTGTCATCTTCAATCAACAGTACGCGCATTGATCCCCTCCCCGCGGCCCTCCCGCGGTAACGATTCAGAGAAGGCGGAATCCGCCCCCGGAGCTCAATTCCGACATTGGAATTAAGCTGCTTTAAGACTGGTTAATGGTGAACCGCCCGTTGGAAAGAATCGTTAAGCCGATTTGCGAATCGGCGGCAACCCGCGACGTCGCGGCGTCGAGTCGCGGGCGGGATGACTCTTTCGTGATCGCGGAATCCCCAGTGAATCCCGAGGGATTCGTAAAGCCCCTGAACCGTTGAGGAAGTTGGGCGACAGCGCAATTCCATCGCCGCCCGCACGGGGAGCGGGAGGCCGGCGTTCGGCCGAAACTTTGGTGAACTTGCAAGCATTCGGCCGGTGCGACCGTTTGTCCGGGCCTTAACGCCGGTGATCCCCGGAGGAGGTTTCGCCCAGGTCCGGTCCTTCAGTCCGCCGCCCGCACCGCCCGCGCGATGAATCCGCCGCCGAGCACCCGGCTGGGCTCTTCCGGCGCGTAGAGCACGCAGGCCTGGCCGGGCGCGACGCCTTCTTCAAGCGTGTCCAGCGCCACGCCGACGACGCCGTCGATCAGGGTCAGGCGGCCGGGGACCGGCTCACGGGTCGATCGGACGCGGGCCAGCACGGCGCGGCCGGCCTCGGCGGCGTCGGTGATCGTGGCCTCATCGCCCAGCCAGTTGTCTTCCTTCAGCGTCAGGGCGCGGGTCAGCAGCGCCTCGCGCGGGCCGACCACGACGTGGCGCCGGTCGGCGTCGATGCGGGTGACGAACAGCGGCTCGCCGGTGCCGCCGCCGACGTTGAGACCCTTGCGCTGGCCGATGGTGTAGCGGGTGACCCCGTCGTGGCGGCCCAGCACGCGGCCATCCATGTGCACGATGTCGCCCGCCACGGCGCCCTGCGGGCGCAGGCGGTCGATGACCGTGTGGTACTTGCCCTCCGGCACGAAGCAGATGTCCTGGCTGTCGGGCTTGTCGGCCACCGACAGGCCGATGTCGGACGCGACGCCGCGCACCGCCGGCTTGGGCAGGCCACCGAGCGGAAAGCGCAGGTAGTCGAGCTGCTCGCGCGTGGTCGCGAACAGGAAGTAGCTCTGGTCCCGATTGGCGTCGGCGGCCCGGTGCAGTTGCGGGCCCATGGGCGTGTCTTCCCGCCGCACATAGTGGCCGGTGGCCATGGCCACGGCGCCGAGGTCGCGGGCCACGTCCAGCAGGTCGCGGAACTTGACCGTCTGGTTGCAGCGCACGCAGGGGATCGGCGTCTCGCCGCGCAGGTAGGCGTCGGCGAACTCCTCGATGACCTGCTGCTTGAAGCGGCTTTCGTAGTCGAGGACGTAGTGCGGGATGCCGATGGCGTCGGCCGCCTGGCGGGCGTCGAGGATGTCCTGGCCCGCGCAGCAGGCGCCCTTCTTCTGGATCGCCGCGCCGTGGTCATAGAGCTGCAGCGTCACGCCGACCACGTCATAGCCGGCCTTGGCCAGCAGGGCGGCGGTCACGGTCGAATCGACGCCGCCCGACATGGCGGCCACGATCCGCGACCCCGTCGGAAGACCGACGGCGGCCCGCACGACGTCGTCGGCGATGTCCAGGGTGGAGGGCAGGGCGCTCATGGGCGCGATATAGAGGCTGGGCGCGGAAATTGCGACCGTCGACGGCCGCCCGGTCCTCTCAGCCCCCCTTGCCGTAGGCGATCCGGCGCATGAGCAGGAAGGTCAGCGCGCCGACGATCGTTGGAACGGCAAGGGTCAGGGCGACCGACAGCGGCCCGCCACTGTTCCCGGCCAGTGCGGGGCCGGCCAGCAGCACGAGGCCCAGCAACGCCCCGATCACCCCGCCGGCGATGAGGAACCCGCGCGCGCCGGCCCGCCCCCGATGCAGGAAGAACCAGGTCGGCGAAACCAGCAGCACCATGACGCCAAGGCTGGCGGGAAGGCCGATGATGACTCCGTAGATCAGCCCTTTGAGGACCGGATCGAAGAGTCCTTCGCCCGGCTGCGGCGCATTCACGCCCATCAGGACGCCCACGAACAGCGCGATCACCAGGGGCGGCAGCAGCCATCCTGTCAGAAAGCCAAGCACGACGCGCATGAAGCCGGTTTTCATCCATCGCCTCCCGGGACCACCTCGTCTCCACGCTAGCCAATTTGCGGCGAAGAGACACCCGCTTTTGGCCAGGCGGAAACGTGGAGCGGCTCAGGCTGCGATGGCTGCCCGCTGCCGGCGGCGCCAGTCGTCGAAGCGCACCTTGCCGAGCCAGAACAGCAGGACCGGCAGCGGCGACAGGGCGAAGGCGTAGAGCAGCACCGAGTCCTGCAGGGCCTCGGGAAACACCTGCTGTTGCCCGAGGAAGAACGACCCCGACGCGATGAACAGCGAAAAGCACATTCGCCAAAGGTGCCGGGCGATCCGCGAGGTGTTGGACAGCGCCTTGCGCAGCAGCACATGCAGTTCGCCCGCGGCCGCGAACGCCCCGGCGATCGTGAAGAGGAAGAAGGCCTGCGGCGGCGAGCCGTCCACGGTGCCGCTGGGACTGGCCGCGCCCATTCGCATGAAGATCACGCCGGCGGCGGTGATGGAGAGGGCGATGATCAGGCCTATGAGCTCCGGCGCGCCGGCCTTCACGTCCCGTCGCCGCGCGGCCATGGCGCCGCTGACCAGCAGGTACAGCGCGAGGATTCCGGCGACGAAGTTGGGTCGCTGCCCGGTGTCGAGGAACGGCGCCACGCCCGCGCCGATGGCGTAGGCGGCGAACATCGCGAAGAAGAACACCGACCCAGCCGCCCGATGGACCTTCTGACCCTTGCGTGACGCCAGGGCCACCACGCCGGTGACCATCCCGATCGCGCCGCCGGCGATGTGCGTCCAGAGCAGCGCGTTGGCCCCCAGATGCATCCACGCCGGATCACCGGGCGCGGCCTCCAGGTTGTCGGCCAGCGCGACCTGGGGCAGCAGTAGGGCGGCGACTGCGAACGCGGCGGGCAGGACAAGAATGCGGGGTGTCATGGACCCGTTCTTGTCGATATGCGGGGCGGGAGCCATGACCGTGCGTACCGCGCGCATGATCGTTCGTAACATCAGGAGGCGCGCCGATGTCGAACCTGACCACGTCCGCCGGGCTCGCCTCTGGCCTGATCACATTCGCTGTCCAGCGCGGCGCCGATCGCACGGCGCTGATGACCCGGGCCGGCCTGCGCCCGACCGACCTCGAAGACCCTGACGACCGGCTTCCGTTCGAAACCTACGTATCGCTGATGCGCGCGGCCCAGGACCTCTGCGCCGACCCGGCGCTGGCGCTGCATTTCGGCGAGGCCGTCGACCTTGCCGAGATGTCGATCGTCGGGCTGATCATGAACGCCTCGGCCACCATGGGCGACGCCTTCGCCCAGATGCAGCGCTTCGGCCGGCTGACCCTGGAGACCGAGGGGCTCAGCGATGGCCCGCGCTTCGAACTGGTCGCGCGCGATGGCCAGCTGTGGATGGTCGACACCCGCGCCGACCCCAACGCCTTCCCCGAACTGACCGAGGGCGCGTTCGCCCGGCTCGTCTGCGGCCCGCGCCGCTTCCTGCCTGAACCCCATGTGCTGGAGGTGCACGTCACCCACCCGGCGCCGGCCTGGAGCGCGGAGTACGACCGCGTCTTCCAGTGCCCGGTGACCTTCGCAAGCGGCTGGAACGCCCTGCGGCTCGACCCGCGCATCGCCACCTGGCCGGTGGCGCTGCAGCCGCGCTACGTGTTCGGCGTCCTGACCCGGCTGGCCGATGGCCTGCTGCAGGAGCTGGAGGATCAGAGGACCGTCCGGGGGCGGGTCGAGGCGGTGCTCCTGCCCCTGCTGCACACGGGAGAGATCGGGGCCGACGCTGTCGCCCGCGCCATGGGGTTCAGCCGCCAGACCCTGTTCCGCAAGCTCAAGGCCGAGGCCGCCACCTATGAACAGGTGCTCGACGCCCTGCGCCACCGCATGGCGCTGCGCTATCTCACGGGCGACCGGGTCTCGGTCAACGAAACCGCCTACCTCGTCGGCTTCTCCGAACCCGCCGCCTTCTCGCGCGCCTTCAAGCGCTGGACAGGAAAGAGCCCGCGCGAGGTTCAGGTCGCGAGGGCGGCCGGATAATCATTGGCGGCGTGCGCTTCGGGGCTCGCCCCGGAACGCCGGGGCCTACCGCAGCATGTCCAGCAGCGAGCTCTGCTTCAGCATGTTGAACACCTGGGCGGACGCCTGCACCGCCACCTGGGCCTGCTCCAGCCGGGTGATCGCCGCGGGCATGTCGGCGTCGGTGATCGCGCCGACCATGCCTTCCAGCATGGCCTTGCGGTCCTCCTGGGCGGCCAGGGTCTTGTCGACGCGGTTCTGGATCAGGCCGTTGCGGGCGGCGTAGTCGGTCACGGTCGAGCGGGCGGAGTCGAAGGCGCCGAGCATGCCCTGCAGGAAGGTCTCCTGGGCGGGCGTCAGCTTGCCGGTGAAGTCGCCGTTGGCCTCGACCCAGGCCTGCATCTGGCGGAAGGCGTCGAAGGTGCTGGTCGCCACGTCGGCGGCCAGGAAGCCTGTTTCGATGGTGGTCGACTCGTCCAGCTGGTTCACCGGGGTCAGGCCGTCATTGTTGAACAGGTCGGCGATGGCCGGCGCCGCGGTCAGGTCGGTGATCTGGGTGGCGCCGGTGGCCGGGGTGTCGACCTGGCCGCCGGAGAACAGGTAGCGGCCGCCGAACCGGGCGTTCAGCGAGTCGGTGGCGGCCGAGAACCAGGCGGAGACCTCGCCCATCAGCGCCTCGCCCCGACCTGTGGCGATGGCTTCGGCGATGGCCTGGCGCGCGCTCTGGACGGAGTCGGCGACCTGGGTCAGGGCCAGGTCCTGGGCCTCCAGCTTCGAGGTCAGCATGTCGCCCTGGGCCAGGTAGCCCTCGACCTTGGTGTGGATCGAGCGGGTCGCGAGCAGGGTCTCGGCCTCTCGGGCGTAGCCCTTGAGGTCGGTGGCGTTCTTCTGGCTGGAGACCTGGGTGTTCGCCTCATTCTGCCGGACCTGGGCCTGCATCAGGTGGTTGAGGACGGTGCTGTAGCTGTTGGCGGTGGCGACGCGGTTCATGGCTTACCCCACCATCTGGAGAAGGACGTCGTAGAGGTCCTTGCCGGCCTGGACGAGCCGCGCCGAGGCGCTGAACGCCTGCTGGTAGGTCGTCATGCTGATCAGTTCCTGGTCCAGGTTGACGCCTTCGGCCGAGCTGCGGCGG
>JBIKII010000165.1:0-7355 GCA_044361705.1 Caulobacter sp. | reverse complement strand
GGCCTGGCCGGAAGCGCAGTTCGACATCGTCTGGGACGCGGGGCATGCCTCGACCGAACCGGGCATCATCGACGGCCTGATCCGGGCGACGGACGCGGCCGCTCGCCTTTAGAACTCCGGGCCCTAGCCCGACACCACCGCCGCATACGCCGCATGGGCCGCCTTGCGGGCCGCTGACAGACGCGTGCGCAGGCCTTTCAGGTCGCGCGCGCCGCCGGCCCGGGCCAGCAGCCCCTGCAGGGCTTTCGGCTCCTGGGCGGGATCGGCGCGATCATCGAGGGCCAGCTTGAGAAGCTGCGACAGGTCCTGTTGCAGGCGCCAGGCCTCGGCCAGCGCCTCGAGCGCCCCGGCCGGGGCCAGCCCCGCCGCGCCGATCGCCGCCAGCGCATCGCCGGTGTTGTGAGCGAGCGGACCGCCCTGGCCCGCATGGACGATCTGCAGGTACTGGGCGGCGAACTCGACATCGACGAGGCCGCCCGGCGACAGCTTCAGGTCCCAGTCGCCCGAGGGCGGTCGTTCGCGCGCCATCAGCGCCCGCATCTCCCGGACGTCCGCCGCGGTCGCAGTCCGGTCGCGCGGACGGCGCAGGGCGCGATCGATCGCCGCCTCGGCTTCCGTGGCGAAGCGCTCCGACGAGGACCAGACCACGCGCGCCCGGGTCAGGGCCAGCATCTCCCAGGTCTCGGCCTCACGATCATAGTAGTCGTCGAAGGCCCGCATCGACACGGCCACCGGCCCCTTGCTGCCGGTGGGGCGCAGCTGCATGTCGACATCGTAGAGACCGCCCTCGCCCGTCGGGGCCGACAGGGCCGCGATCAGCCGCTGGGTGAAGCGGGCGTAGAAGGTGTCGGCGCTCCAGCTCTTGATCCCTGACATGCCGGCCGGGTCGCTGGCCCGGTAGAGGGTCATCAGGTCGAGGTCGGAGCGGGCGGTCATCTCACGGCCGCCGCACTTGCCCAGCGCCACCACGGCGACGTCGCCCTCGAAGGCGCCGCCCTGCCGCACGGTCTCGGCCAGGGCCGCGTCGGCCAGGCCGCGGATGCAAAGGTCGGCCAGATCGGCGAATGCGCCCCCGGCGGCCCGGGCGCTGGCCGTGCCGCTCATCACCTGAACGCCGATGCGGAAGGCCTGCTCGCGATGCACCCGCCGGGCCGCGTCCATGGCTTCCTCGAAGCCGTCGGCGTGGTCGAAGGCGTAGTGAAGCGCGCTCTCCGCCTGCTGGGTCTCGACCGGATCGAAGAAGGCGGGATCCAGCAGGGCGTCCAGCGCCGCCGGGCGCCGGGCCAGGGTCTGGGCCAGCTGCGGCGCGAAAGCCATGACCTGCACCACCAGCTCGAACAGCCGGGGCTGGGCGAGGAACAACGACTGGACCTGGACCCCTGACGACAGGGCGCCGAAGAAGTCGGCGAAGCGGTTGAACGCCGCGTCCGGCGCGCCCGTCGCCTGGGCGGCGTCGAGCAGCCGGGGCGCCATGCGGGTGAACAGCTCGCGGCCCCGCTCGGTGCGGGTCGCGCCGATCCGGCCGTGGTGCCAGCCGCGAATGGTCTGGGAGATTTGCGGCGGGTTGGAGAAACCCATCCGCTTCAGCGTGTTCAGCGTCTCGGGATCGTCCTCGACGCCGGTGAACACCAGGCTGCCGAAGCGGGAAGACAGCTCTTCCTCGCCCTTGAACAGCTCGCCGTAGCGGGCATTGACGGCCTTCAGCATCTTGCCGACCAGCGCATCGAAAGTGCGCAGGGTGTCGTGCCCCCACAGGGCCGCCACCCGCTTCCGCTCGGCATCGGACTCCGGGAGCTTGTGGGTCTGGTCGTCGCCCAGCATCTGGGCCCGGTGCTCAAGCGCGCGCAGGTCGACATAGGCGCGCGCCAGTTCGGCGGCGGCGTCCGGCGCGACATGGCCGGCGGCGGACAGCGCCTGCAGAGCCTCCAGCGTGCGGTTGGAGCGCAGCTCGGGCTGGCGCCCGCCGAGGATCAGCTGCTGGGTCTGGACGAAGAACTCGATCTCGCGGATCCCGCCCCGGCCGAGCTTGAGGTCCGCGCCTTTGGCCGTCATCCGCTCGTCGACCTTGAAGGCGTGGATCTGCCGCTTGATCGAATGGATGTCCGAGATGGCGCCCCAGTCGAGATTGCGCCGCCAGATGAAGGGCTGCAGCTCTTCGAGGAACGCCTCGCCCGCGGGGATGTCGCCCGCCGCCGCCCGCGCCTTGATGAAGGCCGCCCGCTCCCAGTTCTGGCCTACGCTCTCGTAGTAGGTGAAGGCCGCCATGGCGGGGATCGCGGGCGGGGTCGAGGACGGGTCGGGCCGAAGCCGCAGATCGACGCGGAAGACGTAGCCGTCCGCCGTCCGGTCCTGCATGGCGCGGGCGACGCCGTGGGCGATGCGCACGGCCTCGTCGCCCGGCTCCACCCCCTCGGCCAGCGGCAAGCGCTCGGGCTCGTAGAAGAAGGTGATGTCGATGTCGCTGGAGTAGTTGAGCTCGAACGCGCCGTGCTTGCCCATGGCGATGATCATCAGCCCCGGGATCGGGCCCGCCGGGCTGTCGGGAACCGCGACCAGCCGACCACGCTCGACCTCGTCGCGCGCCACCAGCGCGACCGCCGCGTGCAGGGCGGCGTCGGCGAAGCGGGCCAGGGCGCCGGTGACCTGGTCCAGGTCCCAGACGCCGCCGAGATCGGCCAGTGCGGTCAGCAGGTGGAGATCGGCCTTCAGGTCCCGTAGCTGCTTGCGGCCCTCGTCGCTGTCAGGTTCGGCGCCGACCGCCTCGGCGTCGGCCAGGATGCCGGCCAGCCGCGCGTCCGGATCGCTCTCCAGCGTTTGCAGCAACGCCCTGGGCCGCCGCCGCGCCAGACCGGACAGATAGGGCGAGGCCCCGAACACCGGCGCCAGCGCCGGCCAGGCGCCTTCCAGTGTCGGCGCGCCGTCGAGCTTCTCGGTCAGGATCTCCCGCGTGCGCTCGGCGGCCTTGCCGTCGATGACGGGGCCGCAGGGAGTGAGGCGTTCGGCGAGGCGAGTCATGGCCGCAGACTGCCCCTTTCAGTGATCCCGGACCAGCCGTGGACGGTCGACGACCGGCCCCTACTCCACCCTCGGCAACACCAGCGCCACCCGCAGGCCCGGGCCGGAGCCGTTGTACTCACCGGGCCCCTCGTCGAGCTCCAGCCGGCCGCCGTGGGCTTCGGCGACCGCGGCCACCAGCGACAGGCCAAGGCCGCTGCCCGGCTCGCTGCGGCTGTTTTCCAGCCGGACGAAGCGCTGGACGACACGGGCGCGGTGCTCCTCGGGGACGCCCGGACCGGTATCGGTGACCGAGAACTCGATCTCGCCCGACGAGCGGCGACGCACGCGCAGCATCACCGCGCCGCCGGGCGGGGTGTATTTGATGGCGTTGTCGATGATGTTGGCCAGGGCCTGGGTCAGGATCGGCCGCGCCGCCTTGACGGTCAGCTGCGGCGTCAGCTCGGCCTTGAAGTCGAGGCCCTTGTCCTCGCACAGCGGTTCATAGAGCTCGGCGATGTCGGCGGCCAGCTGGCCGGGGTCGAAGTGGGTCTGGTCGGGCGCCTGCCCGGCCGCCTGCAGGCGGGCGATGGCCAGCACGGCGTTGAAGGTGCTGAGCACGCCGTCGGCGTCGTCCAGGGCCTGGACCAGCGCCTGCTTGGGGTCGCCCTTGCCGGCCTCGACCTCGATCAGCGCCGATTCCATCCGGGCCCGCAGCCGGGTCAGCGGCGAACGCAGGTCGTGGGCGATGGCGTCGCCGGCATGCCGCAGCCCGCCCATCGAGCGCTCCAGCCGGTCGAGCATCTCGTTCAGGCCCTCGGCCAGCTCGTCGTACTCGTCCTGCACCCCGCGGATCCGGGCGCGCGCCTTGAGGTCGCCGCCGCGCACGGCCGCCACCGTGTCGGTGAGACCGGCCATATTGCGGCTGACGTTGCGGCTGACGATCGCGCCCCCCGCCAGTCCGAGCACGATCACCAGCGCGCCGGCCCCCCACAGGGCGTTGACGATGCCGCTGACAAACCCCCGGGACTCTCCGACATCCGCGCCGACGAACAGGGTCTCGCCGCCCTCGAGCCGCTGCTGCAACCCGCGCGCCGGGCGTTTGATCTCGCCGCCGTCCATGTCGATGTCGGTGACCGAGAAGCCGGCCCAGGTTTCGCCGGGGCCGGGATCGTCGACGGGCGACTCGGCGATCGAGCCGGTCATCCGCTTCCCGTCCTTGTCGAGCAACAGGTAGAGGAACGGCCGCTCGCCGCCGGCCCGTTCGATCAGCGCCTGGTTCAGCGCGTCGGCCCCGCCGCGCCGGTAGACCGCCTCCAGCGAGTCCATCTCGCGGGTGATCTCGGCGTCAGCGCGCCGCGTCACCTCGCCCGCCGTCGCGAACCAGGCGTAGAACAGGAAGGCCGCCGCCGACATGGCGAACACCGCCAGGAACAGCAGCGTCATCCGGAAGGTGGTCGTGCGGAAGATGCGCGGCAGGCGCATGGGCGCAAAGTCCTAGGGGTCGAGCCGGTAGCCGGCGCCGCGCACGGTCTGCAGCATCTGGCGCTCGAAGCCCTTGTCGATCTTGGAGCGAAGCCGCGAGATATGGACGTCGATGACGTTGGTCTGGGGGTCGAAGTGATATTCCCAGACCTTCTCGAGCAGCATGGTGCGGGTCACCGACTGGCCGGCGTGGCGCATCATGAACTCCAGCAGCTGGAACTCGCGCGGCTGCAGGTCGATCTCGGTCTCGCCGCGATGGACGGTCCGGGCGATCAGGTTCATCTCGAGGTCGCCGACCTTGAGCGTCGTGGCCACCGCGCCGGTTTCGCGGCGGCGGGACAGGGCCTCGACCCGGGCGATCAACTCGGCGAAGGCGTAGGGCTTGACCAGGTAGTCGTCGGCGCCCGCCTTCAGGCCGTCGACGCGGTCCCCGACCTCGCCCAGGGCCGAGAGGAACAGGACCGGCGTCGCATCGCCCTCGCGGCGCAGGGTCTCGACCACCTGCACCCCGTTCAGCTTGGGCATCATGCGGTCGACGATCAGAACGTCGAAGTCGCGCTTCTGGGCGGCGGCCAGACCCAGCTCACCGTCGGCGGCATGGACGCAGTCATAGCCGTTATCGCTGAGGCCCCGGACCATGGCCTCGGCCGCCTCGACGTCGTCTTCGATGATCAGGATACGCATCTGCCCCTCCGGCGATCAGCGGCCGGCGCCGATTCGCGCCAGCCGCTGCTACTTTAACTTGATCCGCCGGCCAATACAGAGCAGCGGGACGCGCCTCTCTAGAGCCTAGTCGACCTTGATCGGCACCACGCCCGTCTGGCCACGGCGGTTGGCGAAGCCCAGCAGGACCGTCGGGCGGCCCGCTTTCTTCGCCGCCTCGACCGCAGCCGTCAGCTCGCCCGCCGAGGCGACCGGCTTCAGGTTGACGGAGGTGATGACGATGCCCTGCGTGAGGCCCTTCTCGGCGGCGTCGGAGTCGCCGCGGACGGACTCAATCACCACGCCCTTCACATCGGCGGCGATGCTGTAGCGGGTGCGGGCGGCGGCATCGAGCGGGATGAGGCCCATGCCCAGCACGTTCACCCGCGCGGGCGCGGCCTTCTGCGGCTTGGACTCGTTGCTGTCAGCCTCGTCGTCGCCGCTGCCGCCGGTGACGTCCGCCAGCTGCTGGTTCGAGGGACGAACACCGGAGCGGACGTCGATGAAGCGCTTTTTGCCGCCCCGGATGATCTCGAGGCGGAGGTTCTCGCCCGCGCCGACGCGGGCGACCTGACGGGTCAGGGCCGTCGAGGAGTCGATGGCGACGCCGTTGACCGACAGCACGATATCGTCGCGCAGAACCCCGGCCTTTTCGGCGGGGCCGCCCGGCGTGACCTGGGCCACCACGGCGCCCTTGGTGCCCTTGAGGTCGAGCGCCTCGGCCATCTCGGGCGTGAAGTTCTGGATCTGGGCGCCGATATAGCCCCGCACGACCTTGCCGTTGGCGATCAGCTGCCTGGTGATGCCGTCAGCGGTGTCGGCGGGGATCGCGAAGCCGATGCCGACCGACCCGCCGGTCGGCGAGAAGATGGCGCTGTTGACGCCGATCACGCGCCCGAACAGGTCGAACGTCGGACCGCCCGAGTTGCCGCGGTTGATGGGGGCGTCGATCTGCAGGTAGTCGACGAACTGCGAGGAGTCGTCGTTCAGGTTGCGGCCGTAGGCGGAGACGATGCCGGCCGTGGCGGTGCCGCCCAGGCCGAACGGGTTGCCGACCGCGATCACCCAGTCGCCGACGCGCGGCTTGGCCACGGTCTCGAAGTTGACGAAGGTGAATCCGGTCCCCTGGACCTTGATCACCGCCAGGTCGGTGTTCTCGTCGCGACCGACGATGGTGGCCTTCAGCTCGCGGCCGTCCTTGAGGGTGACGGTGATCTCGTCAGCGCCTTCGACGACGTGATTGTTGGTGACGATGTAACCGTCGGCGGTGATGAAGAAGCCGGAGCCGGACGACTGCTGGCGCGGCCGCAGCCCGTCGGCCTCCGGCTCGCCTTCATTCTCGCCCTGGCCGCCCGAACCGCCGTTGCGATCCTCGTTCCGGCCCTGGGGCCCGAAGTTGAACGGCAGGCCGGGGAAGCGAAGCGAGCGGGCGTCGACCCGCGTGCTCACGTCGATCGAAACCACCGCAGGCGACACCTTCTCGAAGATGTCGGCGAAAGACATCGGGGCGCCGGGCGGCGGCGCGAACATCATAGGTCCGGTCGAAGCCGCCTTGATCACCGCCGGAGGCGGAGCGGCCTCGGCGGGAGACATGCGCAGGCCGACGCCCGCAAGGGCCGCGGCGGCCACGCCCGCGCCGGCGACGGCGCCAACAAAAAACCCGGTCTTCTTCGCGACCATCTGTGTTCCGTTCCTGTCCCCGGCGATGCGGGATCTGAGATACTGCTGTTCGATGCCAAAGAGCCCCTCGGCCCTCAAGTTATCTTTCCGTCATCCACCGTGGCGTTTCTAGGGCGCGCTGGCGCAACGGCTTCAAGCGTCGCGGTCTTCGAGCAGCCGCGCAAGCCGCGCTTCCTCATCCACCGACAGGCCCTCAGACAGGTCGCGGCGCCGGACGCGCAGAGCCAGAAAGGCCAGGCCGGCGAGCACGGCGACGAAGGGACCCAGCCACAGCGCCGCGTTGCCCAGGCTGAAGGCCGGCTTCAGAAGCACATACTCGCCGTAGCGGTCGGTCAGGAAAGCCTTCACCTGGGTCTCGTCGCGACCGGCGGCGACCTGCTCCCGCACCACGCGGCGAAGGTCGCGGGCCAGTTCGGCGTCGGAGTCGTTGATCGACTCGTTCTGGCAGACGAGGCAGCGGACTTCCTGGAAGATCTCTCGCGCCGCGGCTTCCT
>JBIKII010000026.1:0-22150 GCA_044361705.1 Caulobacter sp. | reverse complement strand
ACGCTGCGGAAGCAGGACATGGTCGCGTCCGAGCAGGCGCTGAGCGCCCGGGGCTGGCTGGCGCCCGGATGGCCGGCCGAGTACGGCGGCCCGGGCTGGACGATCACCCAGCGCTTCATCTTCGACGAGGAACTGGAGCGGGCCGGCGCGCCGAACGTCTCGCCGATGGGCCTGCTGTACGTGGCGCCGGTGATCTACACCTTCGGGACGCCCGAGCAGAAGGAGCGCTGGCTCGGCGACATCCTGTCTGCCCGCACCTTTTGGGCCCAGGGCTACTCGGAGCCGGAGGCCGGGTCGGACCTGGCCAGCCTGCGCACCCGCGCCGTGCTGGATGGCGACCACTACATTGTCGACGGCGAGAAGATCTGGACCAGCGACGCCCACTACGCCGACTGGATCTTCTGCCTGGTCCGCACCGAGGACGCAGCCCGCAAGCAGGACGGCATCACCTTCCTCTGCATCGACATGACGACGCCCGGCGTCGAGGTCGTGCCGATCATCACCATCGACGGCGGCCACCACCTGAACCGCGTCGTGTTCGACAATGTCCGGGTGCCGGTCGAAAACCGCATCGGCGACGAGGGCAAGGGCTGGACCTACGCCCGCCACCTGCTGAGCTACGAGCGGACGTCCTACGCTCACGTGGCCGCCAAGCGCCGGCAGATCGAGGACATCAAGCGCCTGCTGGCGGAGGCCTCTTCCGAGGGGGCTTCGTTCGAGCAGGACGACTTCCGCCGCCGCCTGGCCGCCGTCGAGGTGCAGCTCGATGCGCTGGAGATGACCGTGCTGCGGGCCCTGGCGCCGCTGGCCGCGGGCCAGGCGCCGGGCGACGAGGCCTCGATCATCAAGATCGCCGCCACCGAGACGGCGCAGGCCATCACCGAGCTGTTCGTCGAACTGGCCGGGCTCCACGCCCTGCCGAAGTTCCCGGACCGAAGCGGGCCGGACTGGCGCGCGAACCTCGGGGAAATTCCCGCCTTCGCCGCACCGGCCACCGCCGCCTACTTCCTGGCCCGGGCCCAGACGATCTATGGCGGGGCGACGGAGATCCAGAAGAACATCATCGCCCGCCAGCTGGGTCTGTAGCTCTCCACCGGCCTGACGGCGCCCGGCTGGATGCTCCCCTCTGGGGGAGCTGTCGGCCCGAAGGGCTGACTGAGGGGGTGTCGTGACCTGACCCCCTCCGTCTCGGCTTCGTCGAACCACCTCCCCCAGAGGGGAGGATCTTCGGTTCGAAGCGGCGGCCTGCTCCTGAAAGTCTGGGTCTCTAGCGCGGCGGCATGCGGATGGCGCCGTCGAGGCGGACCGTCTCGCCGTTGAAGTAGCCGTTGCGCAGCATGGTGACGGCCAGGTCCGCGTACTCGTGCGGGTGGCCGAGCCGGCGCGGGAACGGCACCGAGGCCGACAGGCTGTCGAAGATGGCCGGCGCGCGGGTCTTCACGCCCAGCATCGGCGGGGTGGCCATGATGCCCGGCAGGATGGTGTTGATGCGGATGCCCTCGTTGGCCAGGTCACGGGCGATGACCAGGGTCATGCCCTTGATGGCCGCCTTGGCCGCGGCATAGGCCACCTGCCCCACCTGGCCGTCCTCGGCCGCCACCGAGCCGGTGTTGACGATGGCGCCGCGGCCGCCGTCCTCGTCCGGCTCCAGCGTCGCCATGCCGGCCGCGCTCTTCACGATGCAGCGGAAGGTGCCGACGGTGTTGAGGCCCAGCACCCACTCGAAGTCGGCGGCGTTGAACTGCTTGATCTCGCCGGTCTGCTTGTCACGGGCGATGGTCTTGCCACCCCGGCCGCCGCCGGCGCAGTTGACGAGGATGCGCTCCTGGCCGTGGGCGGCGCGCGCCTTGGAGAAGCCGGCGTCGACCGACTCCTCGCTCATCACATTGACCTCGCAGAACAGGGCGCCGAGCTCCTCGGCCTTCTTCGTCCCGGTCTCGGCGTTCATGTCGAAGATGGCGACCTTCACGCCCAGGTCCCGCAGGGCCTTGACCGTGGCGGCCCCGAGGCCGGAGGCGCCGCCGGTGACCACGGCGGAGACAGTGCTGTCGAGTTTCATGGCGCGTTTCCTCAAGGCTTGTTTTGGGTTTCAGCCATCACAGCCCCGGCGCCGCAGGGGCAGGCAAGACGTAACCGCCCGCCCCTCCAAACACAGTGGCGCAGGGCCGGCTTTCGGCTCATACCCGAAGCCACAGGCGCCGCATCAGCCAGCTCAGGACCCCGACCATGACCTTCAAGGCTCTCCTAGCCACCCGGGTGGACCGCACGGTCACGGTCGAGCCGGTCGACCTCTCCGAAGACCAGCTGATGGACGGCAACGTCCGCATCGACGTCGACTACTCCACGGTCAACTACAAGGACGGGCTGGCGCTGGCCGGGCGGCCGGGCGTGATCCAGAGCTATCCGCTCGTGCCCGGCATCGACCTGGCCGGCACGGTGACCCAGTCGTCCCACCCGGCCTATGCAGCGGGCGACCGCGTCGTGCTCAACGGCTGGGGCCTGAGCCAGACCCATCACGGCGGTTACGCCCAGAAGGCGCGCGTCAACGGCGACTGGCTGGTCAGGCTGCCGGACGGGATCAGCACCCGCGACGCCATGGCCATCGGCACGGCCGGCTACACCGCCATGCTCAGCGTGCTGGCGCTGGAACACGCAGGCCTCACCCCGGACAGCGGCGCGGTGCTGGTCACGGGCGCCAATGGCGGCGTCGGTTCGGTGGCCATCATGATCCTGGCGAAGCTGGGCTACCGCGTCATCGCCTCCACCGGCCGGCCGGAGGAGAGCGCCTACCTGACCGCGCTGGGCGCCAGCGACATCATCGACCGCCAGACGCTGTCGCAGCCCGGGCCGCCCATCGCCGCGCCGCGCTGGGCCGGGGCCGTCGATTCCGTCGGCAGCCACACCCTGGCCAACGTGCTGGCCCAGACCGACTATCGCGGCGCCGTCGCCGCCTGCGGCCTGGCCCAGGGCGTCGATCTGCCGGGCTCGGTCTTCCCGTTCATCCTGCGCAACGTGACCCTGGCCGGCATCGACTCGGTCAACGCCCCCTACGCCGTCCGGACGAAGGCGTGGGAGCGACTGGCGGCAGACGTCGATCTGGCGAAACTGGCGACCACCGTCACCGAGATCGGCCTGGCGGACGCGCCGCAGGCGGGCCGCGACATCCTCGAGGGCAGGATCCGCGGCCGCACCGTCGTCAACGTCAACGCCTGATCAGGCCGGCGGGGTGATCCCCACCTCGGCCAGCACCTCGTCGGTGTCCTGGCCGATGCGCGGCGGGTCGCGGCGGATGCCTGAGGGCGTCTTCGAGAACCGCAGCCCGGGCTTCATGGCGCGATAGGTCGCCTCGCCGTCCAGAGTCCGCTCCTCGAACAGCGTGCGGCTCAGCTGCTCGTCATCGAAGATCTCGGTCGGCTGGTTGGCCCGCATGACCGGGATGGAGTGTTCGGCGCCCAGCGCCATCCACTCGGCCGTGGTCCGGCTGGCCGCCGCCTCGCTCATCATGGCGTAGTACTCTGCGACCTTCTCCTTGCCGCTGGCCTTCGAGGTGAAGCGCTCGAGCTCGTAGGCGCCAGGCAGGCCGCCCAGCTCCATGAACTTCGCCGACTGGACCTGGTTGGCCGGCATGACGGTCAGATAGCCGTCCTGCGTCCTGAACGGCTTGCGGTGCGGCGTGATGGCGGTGGTGAAGCCAAAGCCACCGGTCGGGGGCACGAAGGTGTGGCCGTACAGATGCTCGGCCATCACGAAGCCGGTGAAGGTCTCCAGCATCGGCACGGCGACGAACTGGCCCTCGCCGGTCTGCTCCTTGTGGCGCAGGGCCGCCAGGGTGGCGATGACCGCGAACAGGCCGCAGGTCTTGTCGGCCAGCAGCGATGGCAACGGTCGGAGCTCGGTCTCCGGATCGACGAGCTGGCCAAGGCCACAGGCCCCGCTCGCCGACTGGATAAGATCGTCGAACGCCTGCAGGCCGGCGTAAGGGCCGTCGTCGTCGTAGCCCATGGCCTCGACGTAGACGATGTCGGGCTTGATGGCCTTCACCGCCTCGTAGGAGAAGCCCAGCCGCGCCACGGCCGAGGGGCGCATGTTGTGGATGAAGACGTCGCCGGTCTCGACCAGCTTCGCCAGCGCCGCCCGGCCCTCGTCAGTCTTCAGGTCGAGGCTGACCGAGCGCTTGTTGCGGTTGAAGGCGACGTAGCCGGGGCCCATCTCCTTCGACGGTCCCTTGCCGGAGTTACGCTGGCGGTCGCCGGACGGCTCCTCGACCTTGATCACATCGGCGCCCAGGTCGCCCATCGTCTGGGTCGCGTAGGGGCCGAGCACGAACTGGCTCAGGTCGATGATGCGCACCCCGGCCAGAGGGCCGGTGCTGTGGGGGTCAGGTCGGGTCTGGTCGGTCATCGTCAGGCTCCGGTCAGCAGCACGACCTTGATGCAGTCGCCGTGGTGCTGGGCGGCGATCGCCTCATTGATCTGGTCGAAGGGGAAGGTCTTGATCATGCGGTCGAAGGGCAGCGCGCCACGACGGTAGTGCTCGATCAGCTCGGGCAGGAAGACGTCCGGGTCGCTGTCGCCCTCGATGATGCCCTTCACCGTGTGGCCGAAGGTCATGGCGGTGTTGATGTCGCCCGGCATCGGCGTTCCCGGCGGCGAGATGCCGACGATGCCGAAGGTCCCCTTGGGGCCCAGGGTGTTCATCACCGCCGCCTGCACCGCCGGAACGCCGGTGGTGTCGAAGGCGTAGTCGACGCCGCGGGGCAGAATGGCCCGCACCGCCGCCGCCAGGTCCGGTGAAGCGGCCGGGTCGATGACGTGGGTGGCGCCGAACTCGGTGGCGAGAGCGCGGCGCGACGCATGCGGTTCGACCAGGATGATGGTGTCGCAGCCCTGGATCTTCGCCCCCATCACCGCGCTCAGGCCCACCGGCCCGCCGCCGGTGATCAGCAGAGTCGAGCCCGCCTCGCAGGCCAGCGACCGCATGACCCCGCCCGCGCCGGTCTGGATGCCGCAGCCCAGCGGCCCGAACAGCTCCAGCGGCAGGTCATCGGGCACCTTCACGACGTTGCGCTCATAGGTCAGGGCATGGGTGGCGAAGGAGGACTGGCCGAAGAAGTTGCTGCCGACGGCGACCTCCTCACAGCGCAGGGCCTTGCTGCCGTCGGGCCGCATGCCGGCGTAGTTGAGCAGGGGCATGGTCTCGCAATAGGCCGCATCGCCCTTGCCGCAGCGGCGACAGGTCCCGCAGGAGCGGAAGGTCATGGCCACACGGTCGCCGGGCGCCACCTTGGTGACCTTCGCCCCGACCTTCTCGACAATGCCCGAGCCCTCGTGGCCCAGGACGGCCGGCGCCGCGATCGCGCCGGTCTGCTGGAAGACGATGTCGGTGTGGCAGACGCCGACGCCGACGACGCGGACGAGGATTTCATCCTCGCGCGGCTCGTCGAGATCGACCATCCGGATTTCGAAGGGCTTGCCGGGACCCGTGGCGACGGCGGCCTTGATCTGCATGGCGTCCAGCGCCTCCCTGCTGCGTGGCCGGTCTTGTCGCCGGACTGTTCCTGTCGGAGTGAACCGGGCGCGGTCATGCCGTCAAGCGCTTCGGCCGCCTGCCCTTGCGGCCTGCCGCAGGGGAAGGTGCGCGGGGGCTCGACCGCTCCGCCCGGCTGGTCGAAAAGGGGCCATGGCGTCCCGGCTCGACCTCGCAAACCTCGTCGTCTTCGCGCGTCGCCCGACCATCGGGGTCGGCAAGCGGCGGCTGGCGGCGGCAATCGGCGACGTCGAGGCCCTGCGGTTCCAGCGGGGCGCGATCGACGGCCTGTTGCGGCGGCTGGCAGGCGACCCGCGGTGGCGGACCACGGTGGCCGTGTCGCCGGACCGTCCGGTGGACTGGCTGCGCGGACGGGTCGCGACGACGCCGCAGGGCGGGGGCGACCTGGGCGCGAAGCTGACGCGGGTCGCGCAGCGCTTTCCGGTCGGGCGGCTGGTGATCATCGGCAGCGACACGCCCACGGTCACCCGCGCCGACATCGCCGCCGCCTTCGACGCGCTGCGCAGCTACGACGCGGTGGTCGGTCCGGCCCGCGACGGCGGCTATTGGCTGATCGGCCTGAGGCGCGCGCCACGCGGCCTCCTGCCCTTCGACGGCATACGCTGGTCGAGTCCGGAGACCCTGGCCGACACCCTTGGGCGGCTGTCCGGCCTGCGGGTGGCTGCGCTGCGCACGCTCGAAGACATCGACGACGAGGCCAGCCTCAAGCGCTTCCGCGCCGGGCCTCAGCGTCCGTAGAGCCGGGCGATCCGCCCGGGCGAGACGCCGAGATAGAACAGCGCCAGGCACAGCAGGTTACGCGCGCTGCGCCGCAGCCAGCCGTCCTGGCGCCAGCGCCGGGCCGAGGTGACGGCGCTGACGTCCAGCACCGTCAGGCGCCGCCGGCCAAGCCGTCGGATGAGATCGACGTCCTCCATCAGCGGCAGCGGCCGGTAGCCTCCGATGCGGTCGTACAGCGCACGATGGATCAGCAGGCCCTGGTCGCCATAGGGCAGCGCCAGCGTCGCAACACGCCACGCCACCCAGCGCTCCAGCCGCCGCGCCTGCGCAGAGTCATCGTCGAGCGCAAAATGGAAGCAGGCCGCCCTCTCGACCCCGTCGGGGCTGGCCTGATGGCGAGCGACGACGTCGCACCATCCCCGGGACAGAACCGTGTCGGCGTGCAGGAACAGCAGCCAGTCCGCCGTTGCGACGGCGGCCCCCGCCGCCAGCTGGCCGCCGCGACCGGGTGCGGTCTCGACCACCCGGGCCGCGAGCGTCCGCGCCAGCGCGACCGTGTCGTCCCGCGAGCCGCCGTCGACGACGATGATATCGTCCGCCGGATCCAGCGCGGCCAGCGTCGCCGCCAGGCCTTCGGCTGCGTTCAGCGCCGGAATGACGACCGACAGCCGCGGCCGCTCTGTCGCCATGGTCAGCTGCAGCTCGCCCCGCCCAGCACGCAGAAGCGGGCGCAGTGCGGGTGGTTCAGGGGTACGGCCCCGAGCGCCTCGGATAGGGTCCCGCCCAGTTCGAACTGCGGATCGTAGGGGGTCAGGGTGCAAGCCACGACGGCCGGTCGCGCCGCGCCCTTTCGCTTCACCACCATCCGGCTGGAGGCGCACATCACCGAGTCCGGAGAGAGCTTCAGGATGCCCCAGCAGGCCTCGGTGATCTCAGGAACATCGCGCGTGGCGTCCATCTCGGGAAACAGCACCAGTCGGGACGGATCGTTCACGTCGAGCGTCAGGCCCAGGCCCGCGAACAACGCCGCGTAGCCGGCCCGGGCCGAGTCCTCGCTCTCGTCGCCCAGCCTTCGGCCGGCGATGGCGATGGAAAAGCCGTTCTCGCCGAGCCAGCCCAGCCCCGCCAGCGCCGGCGCCCAGGTGTCCGCGCCGCGTTCGGCCTCGTGGACGCCTTGAGTGTAATGATCGAGGCTGACCCGCAGGATCAGCGCCTCGCCGTAGCGGTCCTTCAGGTCGATGAGCTGCCGTTCGAACCGGCGCATCGGCCGCATGGCGTTGGTCAGGACCAGGGTGCGGCGGCCGGTGGCGAGCGAAGCCTCAAGCATCGGAATGATGGCGGCGTTCATGAACGGCTCGCCGCCGGTGAAGCCGATCTCTTCCGTGGTCAGGCCGAGCGCGGCAATCTCGTCCAGATAGCCCGTCACCTCGTCCAGCGTCAGGTAGGACAGGGCGTCGTTACGGGGCGAGCTCTCGATGTAGCAGGTCAGGCAGGCGATGTTGCAAAGGGTGCCGGTGTTGAACCACAGGGTGTCCAGCGCGCGCAGGCCCACGACCGCCCGGGCCGAGCCGTCCAGGGTGACCCGCGGGTCCTGGAACTTGCGTGGGTCCAGGCGCGGCGCCGTGGGCGTCACGAAGGGAGACAGTGGAACGCCCGCGCCCTCGGCGTCTCCGACAGTCTCGACACGCTGGTCCAACACGATCTCCCCCGTCCGCCCTGCACCCGCAACGTCGCACGGCGACGCCATTTTGGCCAAGCGCTTGACCTGGCGCGAACGCGACGCATGTCCAGCGCCATAGCAATGTTGGGCCGGGCATTGCTATGGTCGAGCTGTCTGTGCACGGGGGAAGACGGGGACCATGAAGCGCTATCTGCCATTGCTCGCGCTCGTCGCGGCGGTGATCGCCGTGTTCGCCAGCGGGGCAGGCCGCTACCTGAGCCTGGATTCGCTGCAGCGGAACGAGGCCCTGCTGCGCGGGTTCGTCACCGACAACCTGGCGCTGAGCCTGCTGGTCTTCATCCTTGTTTACGCGGCCGCCACGGCGGTCAGCATCCCTGGCGCGGTCTTCCTGACCCTGGCGGGCGGCTTCCTGTTCGGGACCTGGATCGGCGGATCTGCGACCGTGGTCGGGGCGACCACCGGCGCGGTGCTGGTCTTCCTGATCGTGCGGACGTCGCTGGGCGCCAGCCTGCGCGAGAAGGCCGAGAAGTCGGGCGGCAACCTGAAGGCGGTGATGGACGGCGTTCGCGACGGCGCCTTCGGCTACATTCTCACCCTGCGGCTGATCCCGCTGGCGCCGTTCTGGCTGGTCAACGTCGCCTCCGCCCTGGCCCACGCGCCGCTGCGCGCCTACGCCCTGGCCACCCTGATCGGCATCATTCCGGCCACCTTCATCTACAGCAGCGTCGGCGCCGGCATCGGCCAGGTCCTGGCCCGCGGCGAGGAGCCGAACCTTCGCATCATCTTTGAGCCCTACGTCTTCGGCCCGCTGATCGCGCTGGGCCTGCTTTCGCTCGGCACCACCCTGTTCCAGCGCTTCCGGGCGAAGAAGGAGACGGCGTCGTGAAGCAGGAGCGTATCCGCGCAGACCTGGCGATCATCGGGGCCGGCTCCGGCGGCCTCTCCGTCGCGGCCGGCGCCGCGCAGTTGGGCCTGAAGGTCGTCCTGTTCGAAAAGGGCGAGATGGGGGGCGACTGCCTCAACTACGGCTGCGTCCCGTCCAAGGCCCTGATCGCCTCGGCCGAAGCCGCCTACAAGGCTGCCCACAGTGAGGCACTGGGTGTGAAGGCCTCGGGCGTCACCGTCGACTTCGCCGCCGTCATGGCCCGCGTGCATCACGTCATCGCCGAGATCGCTCCGATCGACAGCCAGGAGCGGTTCGAGGGCCTGGGCGTGCAGGTCGTGCGCGAGACGGCCCGCTTCCGCGACCGCCGCACGGTCGAGAGCGACAGCGTCCGCGTCACCGCCCGCAAGGTGGTCATCGCCAGCGGCTCGCGCGCCGCCGTGCCGCCCATCCCGGGCCTTGACGCCTCGCCCTACCTGACCAACGAACGCATCTTCGAGCTGACGAAGCTCCCCGAGCACCTGATCGTGCTGGGCGGCGGACCGATCGGCGTGGAGCTGGGCCAGGCCTTCCGGCGCCTGGGCTCGCAGGTCACCATCATCGAAGCGGCGGCCATTCTGGGCCGGGAGGAGCCGGAAGCGGCCGCCGTGGTCGTCGAGCAGCTGACCGCTGACGGCGTCACGCTGCTGCCCGGACACAAGGCCGTGCGGGTCGAGCCGGGTCCCGTGGTCGTGGTGGATGGTCCTGACGGCGAGAAGCGCATCGCCGGCTCGCACCTGCTGGTCGCGGTCGGCCGCACCCCGTCCACCGAGGCGCTGAACCTCGAGGCGGCCGGCGTCGCCTTCGACAAGGCCGGAATCAGGACCGACAAGTCGCTGCGCACCAGCAACAAGCGCGTCTTCGCCATCGGCGACGTAGCCGGACGCGGCCAGTTCACTCACCTCGCCGGCGCCCACGCGGGCCTCTTCGTGCGCAAGGCCCTGTTCGCCGCGCCGATCAACGCCGACGCCCTCATTGTGCCCCGCGTCACCTACTGCAGCCCCGAGCTGGCCTCCGTCGGCCTGACCGAGGCCCAGGCCCGCGCCGAGCACGGCGAGGACATCAAGGTGCTGGTCCAGCCCTTCGCCGACAACGACCGGGCCCAGGCCGAGGGCGACATCCGGGGCTTTGGCAAGCTGATCACCAGCAAGGGCGGCAAGATCCTGGGCGTGACCCTGGTCGGCGCGCACGCCGGCGACCACCTGCCGCTTTGGGTGCTGACCATGACGGCGGGGCTCAAGCTGAGCACCCTGACCGGCATGATCTCGCCCTACCCGACGCGGGGCGAGATCAACAAGCGGCTGGCGGGCCAATGGTACACCGGGGCGCTGTTCTCGCCGGCCACGCGGCGGCTGGTCTCGGTGCTCAAGCGGATCGGTTAGGACTGAAGGCTGGCGAAGGCGCCCCGGACGGGCGCATGCTGGCCGCAACAACGATGGGGGAAACACATGTCGAAGCTTCGTGACGGCTGGGTGAAGACGGTCTGGGTGCTGGCGCTGCTGCTGCCAGTCTGGTTCCTGGTCGCCGCTCTGGGCACCAAGTTCGGGATTCTGGACTGGCGCATCGGCTTCGGCCTGATGGTGTTCAGGCTGGGCGGGCTGCTGCTCCTGGGCGTTCTGGTCCTGGCCATCGTCGGCCTCTTGATGGCGCTGCTGGTCAAGCCGCGCCAGGGCTGGCAGCGGGCCCTGGTCGCCGTGGCCATCCCGGCCCTGGCGCTGGGTTTCGCGGCCAGCGTGATGAGCAAGGCCAGGGACATTCCGCCGATCCACGACATCGCCACCGACGTCCAGGACCCGCCGGCCTTCTCGAAAGCCGTCATCGACGCGCGCGCGGCCATGGCCGGCAGCAACCCGATCGCCCCCATGAACGTCCCCGTCCCGGCCCTGAAGGGCAAGACGGTCGGCGAACTGGGCAAGGCCGCTAACCCCGACCTCGCGCCGCTTGCGCTGTCGCAGGCCGTGCCGGACGCCACCAAGCTGGTCGCCGAGGTCGCCAAGGCCGAGGGGCTCAAGGTCACCAGCACCAGCGACGGCGTCGTCGAGGCGGTGGCGGAGACCTTCTGGTTCGGCTTCAAGGATGACGTCGTCTTCCGCATCCGTCCGGCCGCGACCGGCGCGGGCTCCGTCGTCGACATCCGCTCGACTTCCCGCGTCGGCATGAGCGACCTGGGCGCCAACGGCAAGCGCATCGGCGCCCTGTCGGCGGCGATCAAGGCGAAGGCGGGCTGATCCTGGACGCCGGCACGGCAAACCCGCCGCTCGGCCTGGCCGGGACCTACGAGCGCGAGGTCCCGGTCGGCGTCGCGCGCGTGTGGGAGAACGTCTTCGACTGGGAGCACCTGCCCGCGCTCCATGACGGCCAGTTCCACAGCATCGCCCTGCTGGACAGCGGCGACTGGGGCTGGCGCGCGCAGGTGGTGAACCAGCCGCAGGGCAGCCGCCCGCAGGTCATCGAGGTGCGGGCGGACAGGGCGGCCGGGGCCTACGTCTCCGCCACGGTCGAAGGTCCGGGCGCGGGCTCGGAGGTGCGGACCCGGCTCACGCCGCTGGCGGCCGACCGCACCGGGATCGAGGTCGAGTTCCATGTGCCGGAATCCGATACCGGCCGCCTGGCCATGATCGGCGAACGATACCGCACGATCTACGAACGCCTCTGGGACGAGGACGAGGCGATGATGGTCGAGCGCGAGCGCGCCCTGGTCGCCCGCCGCGTCGGCCGTGTGACGTCGCCCGAGCCTGTCCTGCTTGGATCACCGGAGGCCGTCCGGGCCGCCCTGCCCCGCCTGGTCGAGGTCGGCGGGGAGCGGTTCAGGGTCGTCGAGGTCGAGGGCGAGCTGATCGTCCATGCCGCCACCTGCCCGCACTGGCTGGGTCCGCTCGACGCCGCCGAGGTGGTCGACGGCTGCGTCCGCTGTCCGTGGCACGACTACAGGTTCGACGTCCGGACCGGTGAAAGCGCCGACGGTCGCGGCCTCACGCTGGCGACGCCGCCGCGTCTCGTCCTCATCGGGGATCAGCTGGCGCTCGAGCCGGCCTGATCACGGCGGAACGGGCCCAGCAGCAGGCCGATGAAGCTCCGCGCCCGGGCCGAGGACTGCCCCTGAGCGCCCAGCACCATCGTCTCATGCCCGTCGCGGGGCTGGTCGCGGTAGCTGCCGAAGAGCCGGTCCCACACCGACAGCAGGAAGCTGTAGTTGCTGTCGGTCTCGTCGCGGTGGATCGAGTGGTGGACGCGGTGCATGTCCGGCGTAACCAGCAGCAGCCGTAGCGGCCGGTCGACGGTCTGCGGCAGTTTGATCTGGCTGTGGCTGAACATCGCCGCTGCGTTCAGCAGGACCTCGAACGCCAGCACCGCAACGACCGGCGCGCCGAGCGCGACGACCACCGCGATCTTCCAGAGCATCGAGAGCACCATCTCCAGCGGGTGGAAGCGGCCCGCCGTCGTCACATCGACGTCGAGGTCGATGTGATGCAGCCGATGCACCCGCCAAAGCCACGGAACGGCGTGGGACAGCCGGTGCTGTCCATAGACGGCGAGATCGAGAATGAGGATCGACGCCCCGATCGCCAGCCAGCCTGGCGCGTCGAGGACGTTGAACAGGCCCCAGCCGGTTTCGGTCGCCCACAGCGCCGCGCCAACGGCTGCGGCCGGAAACGCCACCCGCAGCACCAGCGTGTTGAGCACCGACAGGCCCAGGTTGATCGGCCAGCGCTCCCGCCGGCTCTGACTGCGGGCCCGGCGGGGCGTCAGCGCCTCCCAGACGGCCAACACGGCGAACACGCCGAAAAAGGCCGCCAGCCTGAGGATGGGCTCGGTCATGAGGGCGTCAGGCCGTCTCGTCCTTGAACGTAAGCCCGGCCCGTTCGGCCAGCCGCGTGACCAGCCGGTCGCCCAGCGCCGCGCCGGGGACCCAGATACCGCCCGGGACGTCCGGCGCTTCCTGCACCAGGCAGATGGCCGTCTCGGCGATGATCTTCGAGGTCGAGCCGTAGCCCGGGTCCTTGTCGCCGTAGACCGAGCCCCGCACCTGCTTGCCGTCGGCGTCGATGCCGACGAACAGCAGGTCATAGAAGCCGGCCTCGCGCTCGGCCTTGCTCGGCCCCTCGCCCGGCTTCGGCGCGTCCGCGCCGCCCATGTCGGAGAACCCGGACGGCGCGTCGGGCGTCACCACCGACATTTCGTCGTAGGCAAAGTCGGCGCCGTAGGCGTGGTCCAGCAGCAGGTTGGAGCGGTGGACGTTCTTGGTGTTGATCATCGCCATCATGAACGGCCCGACCTCCTGGCCGAGATCCTCGTCCATGTAGGGCTTGTCGCCGCGCGGCTGCTCGGGGCCGGTGAAGCCGGGGGTCAGGGCGAAGGGGTTGAACATGATCCCGACCAGGGCCGGGTTCTGCTGGATCGCCGCCATGGTCGCCGCGCCGCTGGCCGCGGTGCCGCCTGACAGACCGCCGCGCATGGACCGCACACGCCCCTTGATGCGCGGGACCGAGTGGCCGAGCCGGGCCCCGGCCAGGCGCTGGGTGTAGAAGACGCCCAGCTCGAAGGGGATGGAGTCGAAGCCGCAGGAGAACAGGATCCGCGCGCCCGACGCCTTCGCCGCCGCGTCATGGGCGACGATCATCTCGGACATCCAGGTCGGCTCGCCCGACAGGTCGAGGTAGTCGGTCCCGGCGGCGGCGCAGGCGGCCACCAGGTCGGAGCCGTAGAGCTGGTAGGGCCCGACCGTGGTCAGGATCGCCTTGGCGCGGGCCACCATGTCCCGAACCGAGGCCGGGTCGGCGGCGTCGGCGACGATCAGCGGCGTGTCCGCCGGGGCGCCGATCTCATCCCGCACCTGCGCCAGCTTGTCGGCGCTGCGGCCGGCCATGGCCCAGCTGACCTTGCCGCCGACGCCATAGCGGGCGGCAAGATGCTCGGCGACCAGCCGGCCTGTGAAGCCGGTGGCCCCGTAGACGATGATGTCGAACTCGGCGTTGGGGTTCATGTGTCGGCTCCCTGTCAGAAGCCGGCACACTTATCCCGTTTCCGCCGCCGATCCAGTCCCGACGGGATCAGAACTCCAGGCAGATCTTCCCGAAGTGCTTCTGCGACATCTGGTGGGCGAAGGCCGCCGCGATGCCTTCCAGCGGGAAGGTCGAGTCGATGACCGGCTCGAACGGGTTGGCGTCGATGGCCGCGATCATGTCTTCCTGGTCCTGGCGCGAGCCGACGGTCAGGCCCTGGATGCAGACGTTCTTGGACATGGCCAGCGCCGTCGGCACGTCGCCGGCGATACCGGCCAGCACGCCGATCAGCGATATGTGGCCCCCGATGGCGCAGGAGACGATCGACTGCGGCATGGTGCCCGAGCCGCCGATCTCGACCACGGCGTCGACGCCCCGGCCGCCGGTGGCCGCCATGGCCGCCGCGCCCCACTCTGGCGTCTCCTTGTAGTTGATCAGGTGATCGGCCCCGAGCGCCTTCAGCGTCTCAAGCTTCTCGTTCGAGGACGAGGTCGAGATGACCGTCGCGCCGGCCGCCTTGGCCAGTTGCAGCGCGAAGATCGAGACGCCGCCGGTGCCCTGGGTCAGGACGATCGAGCCCGGCTTGATCTTCGCCTCGACGAACAGCGCCCGCCAGGCGGTCAGGGCCGCGCAGGGCAGCGTCGCCGCCTGCTTGAGGCTCCAGCCCTTGGGAATGCGCGTGAAGGCCGTCGCCGGCATGGCGACGTACTCGGCCGCGAAGCCGTCGGCGTTGTCGCCGGGCACGCCGATCAGGCGCGGCAGGGTGGGCTTGCCGGCGTCCCAGTTGGGGAAGAACAGCGACAGCACCTCGTCGCCGACCTTGAAGCGGGTCACACCTTCGCCGACCGCCTCGACCACGCCTGCGCCATCCGACATCGGGATGCGGCCGTCGGGGCAGCGGATCATGCCGGCCACGACCGCGAAGTCGTGGAAGTTCAGCGAGCTGGCGTGGACACGGACGAGCACCTCGCCGGCCTTGGGGGAGGGCTTTTCGCGCTCCTCGATGACGATCTTGTCCAGCCCGCCGGGGGCCTTCAGGGCGGCGACCTTCATGACGCTTGTCTTCCTGTTCTGATGTCTATTCCGCCGCCATGGCGGCAGGCGTGTATTGCGGTCCGCGGATCAGCTTGCCGGGCATCTCGCCCGTCGCCTCGCCGTTCTCGTAGGTGACCACGCCGCTGACGATGGTGGCGACATAGCCGGTCGCGCGCTGGATCATCCGGCGGCCGTCGGCGGGCAGGTCGAAGACCATCTCCGGCGCCTGGATAGCCAGCCGCTCGAAGTCGATGATGTTGACGTCGGCCTTAAGGCCCGGCGCCAGCACGCCCCGGTCGTTGAGGCCGTAGAGCCGCGCGGTGTCTCGCGTCTGCATCGACACGACCTTTTCCAGCGGCAGGGTCGGACCCCGCTTCCGGTCGCGCACCCAGTGGGTCAGCATGTAGGTCGGGAAGCTGGCGTCGCAGATCACGCCGCAGTGCGCCCCGCCGTCCGACAGGCTGAGGACGGTGTTGGGGTCGTGCATCATCGCGTGGATGTGGTCGAAGTTGAACTCGGCGTAGTTCAGCAGCGGCAGGTAGATGTAGCCCCGGCCGTCGTTCTCCATGAGCATGTCGTAGACGATGGCGTCGGGGCTCTGGCCGCTGGCCTCGGCGATCGCCTTGATGGAGTCCCCGGCGCTCGGCTCGTAGTCGAGGCTGCCGTCCGGCTGCTGCAGCCGGAACATGCGGTTGAAGCCCTGGGTCATGATGGCGCCCAGCGGGCCCATCTTCTTGCTGGGATCGGCCAGGATGGCGGCGCGGACGGCCGGGTCCTTCAGCTTCTCAAGGCGTTCCTCGAACGGCAGGGCGGCGATGTCGCGGTAGGTCTGGCGGCCCACGAACGGATGGATGGTGCTCTGCCAGCCGAGCACAAGGCCGGTCGGGCGACAGGCGATCTGGGCGGCGATGCTGGCGCCCTGGGCGCGGGCCCTGGCCGTCAGGTCCAGCAGCTTGATCCAGTTGCCAGGCTGCAGCGGCGATTGCAGCAGGCTGTAGGTGACGGTCACGCCGGTATCCATCGACATGGCGGTCATCCAGGCGAATTCGGCGTCGGCCGGGTTCATGTCCGACGACATCTCGAAGACGCCGGGGCCGACCTCCGCCATGGCCTTGCCGATGGCCAGCAGCTCGTCGGCCGCCGCCGTGGTGCCCGGCATCACCGTGCCGTCCTTGGTGGTGTGGACCACGGTGCGCGAGGTCGAGAAGCCCAGCGCCCCGGCCCGCATGCCCTCGGCGACGATGGCCGACATGGCGGCGATGTCTTCCGGCGTGGCGTCCTCGTTGCGCGCGCCGCGATCGCCCATGACGTAGGCGCGGACGGCGCTGTGCGGCACGTGGGTGGCCACATCCAGCACGCGCGGCTTGGCGTCCAGGCTGTCGAGATATTCGGGGAAGGTCTCCCAGTCCCAGCTGATGCCTTCGGCGAGCGCCGAGCCGGGGATGTCCTCGACCCCCTCCATCAGCTCGATCAGCCAGTCGTGGCGATCACGCTTCACCGGCGCAAAGCCGACGCCGCAGTTGCCCATGACGGCGGTGGTCACGCCGTGCCAGCTGGACGGCGAGAGGTACGGGTCCCAGGTGACCTGACCGTCGTAGTGGGTGTGGATGTCGACCCAGCCGGGGGTGACGATCAGGCCGGCGGCGTCGATCTCGCGCCGTCCCTTGCCGGTCACTGTCCCGACCGCCGTGATCAGGCCGTCGTCGATGGCGACGTCGCCGACCCGGGCCGGCGCGCCGGTCCCGTCGATGATGCGGCCGTTACGGATCACCAGATCATGCATGGTCTGCTCCCTGCCCCCGGTCCGGTCCCTGTGCCGGGATCCTGGATGACGTGCGCGGAAGGATCATGGCCCCTTCCGGGGAGCATCGAAAGTATGACCCGGCGTAAGGCGGCGACGCTTTTTCGCAGCGCCGCCGCCGCCGACCTGCCTAGGCGGCGAACCGCTTCAGCCGCTGGGCGATGATCTCTTCCGCCTCGGACATGATGCGGTCGATCAGTTCCTTGACGGTCGGGATGTCGTGGATCAGGCCCGCGACCTGACCGCAGGACCAGCCGCCGGCGTCCATCTGGCCGTCGATCATGACCTTCGGATAGACGCCCGCCACCTCGGCGGCGATGTCGGCGAAGGAGACCTTGTCGCCCTTTTCCTTCTCGGTCTGAAGCAGACGCTCGACGGCGACGTTGGTCAGCACCCGCTCGGTGTTGCGCAGCGGACGCATGATCAGGCGGGTGTCCAGTTCGGTGGCGGCGACCAGCGCGTCCTTGACGTTCTGGTGGACCGGCGCGTCCTTGGTGGCGATGAACCGGGTGCCCATGTTGATGCCCTCGGCGCCCATGGCCAGGGCGGCGACCAGCTGCGAGCCGGTGCCGCAGCCGCCGGAGGCGACGAACGGGATCTTCAGCTCCTCGGCGGCGCGGGGCAGCAGCACCCAGTTGCCGACGTCGTCCTCGCCCGGGTGGCCGCCGCACTCGAAGCCGTCGACGCTGACCGCGTCACAGCCGATCGACTCGGCCTTCACCGAGTGGCGGACCGAGGTGCATTTGTGGATCACCTTGATGCCGGCCTCCTTGAGGCCCGGCAGCCACTTGGCCGGGTTGTTGCCGGCGGTCTCGACGGCCTTCACGCCGCTGTCGATGATGGCCTGCACGAAGCCCGGGTAATCCGGGGGGGTCACGGCCGGCAGGAAGGTCAGGTTCACGCCGAACGGCTTGTCGGTCATCTCGCGGCAGCGCTTGATCTCGGCGGCGAGCTTCTCGGGCGTGCCCTGCGTCAGGCCGGTGATGATGCCGAGGCCCCCGGCGTTGGACACCGCGGCCGCCATCTCGGCGAAGCCGACATAGTGCATGCCGCCCTGGATGATGGGGTGCTCGATCTCGAACAGTTCGGTGATGCGCGTTTTCACTGGGGCCTCCATTGCCGGTTCTTGTGATTGGCCTCCTTGTTGGAGTTCCGCGCCGCGCCTGACAAGCGCAGAAGCTCTGACAGCGCCCTCAACCGTTGCCAGTCGCGCGATTGAAGTGGCATAGATACTGCCAATACAAGCGGCGGAGAGCCGCGCTCCAGGGAGGCAGAAATGGCGGAAGTCTACAGGATCTTCGGATCGGAGATGTCGCCCTACTCGGTGAAGGTAAGGTCCTACGCCCGCTACAAGGGCATCCCGCACCAGTGGATCCCCCGGACCATGGCCAGCGAGGAAGCCTACCGGAAGTACGCGCGCCTGCCGATCGTGCCGACCGTGGCGACGCCGGAGGATGAGGGGCTGCAGGACTCGACGCCGATCATGGAGACGCTGGACGCGCGCTTCCCGGAGCCGTCGATCCACCCGGCCGATTCCGCCCTCGCCTTCCTGTCGGCCCTGATCGAGGAGTTCGGCGATGAGTGGGGCAACAAGCTGATGTTCCACCACCGCTGGTTCGCCCAGGTCGACCAGCTGGCCTCGGCCCAGACCCTGGCGCGGCTTGCCCAGCCCAACGGAGACGAGGCCGAGGTGGCCCAGTGGGCGTCCATGATCCTGCAGCGTATGAGCACCCGGGGTCATTTCGTCGGCTCCAGCCCGGCCAACGCCCCGCTGATCACCGGCTACTATTTCGAGCTCCTCGACCTGCTGGAGGCGCACCTCCAGGGCCGGAAATACCTGTTCGGCGGCCGTCCGGCCTTCGCTGATTTCGGGCTGGGCGGGCAGCTGTACGAATGCTCGGTCGACCCGACCTGCGGGGCCGGCATGCGCGCCCGCGGCCCGGCGGTGCTCGACTGGTGCCATCGGATGATGGAGCCGCGCGACGACGGCCCCTTCGAGACCTGGGAGTCCCTGGCCCCCACGCTGAAACCCCTGCTGGCCTATGTCGGCCGCTACTTCCTGCCCTGGACCGCCGCCAACGCCCGCGCGCTGGAGGCCGGCGAGGCCGAGTTCACGGTCGAACTTCCGGGCGGCGCCTACAGCCAGCCGCCGCAGAAGTACCACGCCCGGTCGCTGGGCGTGCTGCGGGCGCGCTATGCGGCCGTGGCGGACAATGCGGGGTTGAGGGCGATCCTCGACGAGGCGGGCTGCACGCCCTGGCTGGTCTGAGCGGGAGGTGGTGATGGAATCCTTCCAAGTCTGGGGCGTGGCCCTGGCGCTCTACGCGCTGTTCCTGGCCTGGTACGTCAACTGGCGCGGCGCCCTGAGCCCGGCCGAGGTGGAGACCTTCATGACCCGCCTCGCCGCCACGGACGCCGGCGACAACGGCCGCAACGAACTCGAGACCCTGCGCCGGTTCCTGGACGCCGACGACGGTCGCGAGTTCTTCATGCTCAACGTCATACGGATGGCGACCCACGACGTCCCCGATCCCGTCACCGGCCAGCCGCGGCCGCCTCGTGAGGTCATGGCCGGCTACACAAAGATGTTCATGCCCGCCCTGTTCGCCCGCGGGGGCCACCCGGCCCTGGCCGCCCGCAAGGTCGGCGGCTTCTTCGACACCTGGGGCATGGACGACAGCCCCGAGTGGTCGTTCATCGGCTACATCCGCTACCGCAGCCGACGCGACCTGGCGATCCTGGTCTGCGACCCGCGCTTCAGCGGCGCGCATGACTTCAAGTTCGCCGCCATGCCGCAGACCTTCAACTTCCCGACCCGGCCGATGATCATGACCCTCGCCGGCCCGAAGGTCTGGGTCGGTCTGGCGCTGGCGCTGCTCGCGGCCCTGGCCCAGATCGCCCTGCTGGTGGCGAACGGAGGCTGAGCGATGGACATCGGTCGCCTCCTACCGCCGAGCACCAACGACGCCTATCGCGGCTCGCCGCTGTCAGTCTGGTTCCTGATGCTCGCCTCGGCGCTGACCATCGTGCCCGGCCTGATCCACTACGCCCTGCCCGACGGCGGCGCCGGGGTGATCGCCGGCATCGACCTCAGCCTCGCCGGCCCGACCATCATCGCCGTTTTCGCCTGGTACGGGGCGTTGCAGATTCCCTTCGGCTTGCTGCTGCTGGTCGTGGCGCTGCGGTATCGCAGCCTTGTGCCCCTGTGCCTGCTTCTGCTCGTGCTGCAGCAGGCCCTGGGCGCAGCGTCCGGGTGGCTGTGGAAGGGCGCATCGGGCGGTCATCACCCGCCGGAGCATTACGCCAGCCTGGTGTTCACTGTCCTGGGCCTGCTTTTCCTCGGCCTCTCGCTGCGGTCGCGAGCCCGGCCTTCGGCTTGACGACGACAATATCGGCATTCATTGTGCCAATATAATCGGCCGGTCGCGGACGCCGCACGATCCGGCCGCCGGGGAGAGACGTGATGCTGAAGAAGATCCTCATCGGCCTGCTGGTCCTCATCGTGGTCGGCGGATCGGTCGCCTTCCTGAACCGCAAGTCCATCGTGCTGTTCGCCGCCACCCGCGCCGGCCGCATGGAGGTGGCGCCGACACGACCGGTGGCCTGGCAGCAGGGTCCGCAGACCCCGGCGAAGGGCGAGCGGCCGCCCAACATCATCTTCATCCTCGCCGACGACCTCGGCTACAACGACATCTCCACCTTCGGCGGCGGCGTGGCCGGCGGGCGGGTGAAGACGCCCAACATCGACCGGCTGGCCGGTCGCGGCGCGGTGTTCACCCAGGCCTATTCCGGGACCGCCACCTGCGCTCCCTCGCGCGCCATGCTGATGACCGGCCGCTATCCGACCCGGACCGGCTTCGAGTTCACGCCGACGCCTAACGGCATGGGCCGCATGGTGACCATGTTCGCCGACGAGCAGGGGTCTGAGCTTCCGCCGACCCTGCTGCTGAAGGATCGGGACTCCTCAGCCCCGGATTTCAACGCCCAGGGTCTTCCGGGCTCGGAAGTCACCCTGGCCGAGATGCTCAAGGGGCGCGGCTACCACACCGTCCACATCGGCAAGTGGCACCTGGGGTCAGGCAAGGAGTTCGGGGCCAACGCCCAGGGCTTCGACGAGAGCCTGCTGATGGCCAACGGCCTCCACCTGCCCGCCGGCGATCCGCGCGGCGTCGAGGCGCGTCTGGACTTCGATCCGATCGACAAGTTCCTCTGGGCCCGCATGCAGTTCGCGGCCTCATACAATGAAGGCGAGGCCTTCGAGCCCGGCGGCTACCTGACCGACTGGTGGACGGACGAGTCGATGAAGGTCATCGAAGCCAACCGCAACCGGCCGTTCTTCCTCTACCTGGCCCACTGGGGCGTCCACACGCCGCTGCAGGCGACCAAGGAGGACTACGAGGCGGTCGGCGACATCCAGCCCCACCGCCTGCGGGTCTATGCCGCCATGGTGCGGGCGCTGGACCGCAGCGTCGGCCGGATTATCGACAAGCTCGAGGCCGAGGGCCTCGCCGACAACACCATCATCGTCTTCTCCAGCGACAACGGCGGGGCCGGCTACATCGGGCTGCCCGACGTCAACAAGCCGTTCCGGGGCTGGAAAATGACGCTGTTCGAAGGCGGCATCCGGGTGCCGATGTTCGTCAGCTGGCCGAGCCAGATCGCGTCCGGCCAGCGCATCCTGTCTCCGGCCGCCCACATCGACCTGATGCCGACCCTGGCCGCCGCCGCCGGCGCGCCCCTGCCCGCCGGCGTGGCCATCGACGGCGTCGACCTGATGCCGGTGGCGCGGGGCAAGACCCCCGCCCTCGCCGAGCGACCGATCTTCTGGCAGAGCGGCTACTATCGCGCCGTCCGCCTCGGCGACTGGAAGCTGCAGGTCAGCGAACGTCCGAAGAAGGCCTGGCTCTACAACCTGGCGACCGATCCGACCGAGAAGACCAACCTCGCCGCCGCCCTGCCCGACCGGGTCGCCAGCCTGCGGGCCCTGCTCGACAGGCATCAGGCCGACGCACGCAAGCCGCTCTATCCCTATACGATCGAGGCCGCGACGCCGGTGGACAAGACCCGCGCCGACACCTTCCGCAAGGGCGACGAGTACATCTACTGGCCCAACTGATCAGGCCCGGGCGCCGCGTCGCGGCGGACCGTCCCTCAGCCGCCTGACGGCGCGGCGGCGGACCAGCGCGACATCAGGGCGCCGAGGAAGGCCGGCCTGGCTGGATCGGCCGCCGGCGTCGTCCACAACTCGCCGGACGCCGCGCGCTCGAACGCGGCGTCGAAGGTCCGCTGCATCGAGGGCGTGTCGAAGCTCATCATGCTGCCCTGCGCCGGCTCGGCCCGGATCGAGGTGATGCTGAGCGGCAGCCGGTGGGCGGCGCAGAAGTTGGTCGTCATGCTGATCGCCTGCCGGTAGCTGAACCGCAGCATGGTGTCGAAGCTGC
>JBIKII010000162.1:0-7417 GCA_044361705.1 Caulobacter sp. | reverse complement strand
CACCGCCCTCCGGGCGGTCCCCCTCTCCCAAGAGGGAGAGGATCGTTAACCCAGCCCCGCCTTCGCCGCCTTCAGGAAGACGCTCGGCAGGGCGCCCAGCCCTTCCCGCGCCGTCCACTCCGCCTCCATAGTTCCCTCGCCGCGGAACACCCGCAGGGTCAGGGAAAAGTGGGTGAAGACGTGATCTATTTCGCCGGCGTCATGCCAGTGCGCGGCGACAGGCGCGGCCTCAACCGCCTCACCATCCGCCCACGGACTGCCCCGCCACTCCGACGTCGGCAACCCCAGCATGCCGCCGAGCAGCCCCTTCGGAGGCCGCCGCACCAAGGCCACCTCCCCGCCTCGCGTCAGCAGCCAGGCCACCCCGTACCGCCTCGGCCGGTCGGCCTTCTTGGTCTTGCGCGGGAAGGTCTCCGGATCGCCCCGAGCGAAGGCCGCGCAGAACGCCGACACCGGACACCGATCGCACAGAGGCGACTTCGGCCGGCACACGGTCGCGCCAAGGTCCATCAGCGCCTGGGCCCAATCACCCGGTCGTTCGGCGGTGACCAGTTCGCCCGCCAGACGTTTCAGCTCCGGCTTGCTGTCCGGCATCGGCGCCTCGACGGCGAACAGTCGGGCCATGACGCGCTCGACATTGCCGTCGACGACGTTGGCCTCGCGGTCGAAGGCGATGGCGGCCACGGCGGCGGCCGTGTAGGCGCCGACGCCCGGCAGCGCGCGCAGGCCCTCCTCCGTGTCCGGAAACACCCCGCCGTGGTCGGCCGCCACGGCCCGGGCGCAGGCCAGCAGGTTGCGGGCGCGGGCGTAGTAGCCCAGCCCCGCCCAGGCGGCCATGACGTCCCCGTCCGGCGCGGCGGCCAGGTCGCTGACCGTCGGCCAGCGCCGGGTGAAGCTCAGGAAATACGGCGTCGCATGCGTCACCGTGGTCTGCTGAAGCATGACCTCCGACAGCCAGACGAAATAGGGGTCCGTCCGCGCACCGCTGCCCGGCGGCGCGCGCCACGGCAGTGTCCGGGCGCCGGCATCGTACCAGGCCAGCAGCGCGGCGCGGAGGGCGGGGGTGGTCATGCTGACCCGGCTACCATTTCCCGTCTTCCCGGCGAAGACCGGGATCAACAAAGCCAGTCATCCTGAGCAGACCCGAAGGGCCGTGTCGGAGGACCCCCGGCCGCGCAGTGCGTCCTTCGACACGTCCGCTGCACGGACTGCTCAGGATGACTGTTGAGGGGCGCCAATGGCCGTTAAGGTGTCCGCATGCGCCGCCGCCTGCCCACGCTCGAGGAGACCGTCCAGATCCTGGCGCGCCGCCGCACGCGGCCGGCGCCCCGGCCGACGCCGCCGCCCGCCGGGCGCGCGCTGGCGCCGGTGCTGCGCGAGCTGGAGGCCCGGTTCGGCCAGGGGCCGGGCCAGCTGCAGCGCAAGTGGAAGGAGATCGTCGGCGAGACCCTGGCCCGCCACACCGAGCCGGTGAAGCTGACCAAGGCCCGCGGCAATGCGCCCGGGACGCTGGAGCTGCGGGTGTCCGGCGCGGCGGCGGCCATCGTCCAGCACCAGGCGCCGGAAATCCTGCAGCGGGTGTCGCTGATGCTCGGCGAGGGGACGGTCGGCCGGCTGCGCATCATCCAGGGGCCGGTGCGCGCCCACGCCGGACGGCCGCAGGCGAAGCGGCGTCGCCACAAGGGCCCGCTGGACGCCGCCGCCGAGAAGACCCTCGCCGAGGGGCTGAAGGACCAGCCGGACGGCTCGCTGAAGACCGCCCTCACCACGCTCGGCCGCGAGATCCTGCGCGGCCGCGACGGTTGACTCCGGCCCCGCGACAGGCTGTAGCGCCACGGAAACGCCGCGTTCCTGAGACCAAGGGAATCGGGCCAAGATAACCGCTTGTTTCAGGGGGACTTCCCGCCATGCAGACCCTTCATCGCCGCACCCTTCTGGCGCTGGGCGCCAGCACCTTCGCCCTGGCCGCCTGCAAGGGCGGAAGCGGCGCGGCCGTCACCGCCGAGGACATGAGCCTGGGCGACGCCAACGCCAAGGTCACCGTCGTCGAGTACGCCTCGCTCTCCTGCGGTCACTGCGCCGAGTGGAACAAGACCGTGTTCCCCGAATTCAAGGCCAAGTACATCGACACCGGCAAGGTGCGGTACGTGTTCCGCGAGTTCATCACCGCCCCGCCGCAGCTGGCCGTGGCCGGCACGCTGATGGCGCGCTGCGCGGGCAAGGACAAGTATTTCACCGTGGTCGACGCGGTGTTCCACGGCCAGGAAGAGATCTTCCGCACCGGCGACATCCGCGGCGTGCTGCTGCCGATCGCCCAGTCGGCCGGCCTCAGCGAAGAGGCCTTCATGGCCTGCGTCAGCGACGAGAAGGCGATCAACGCCCTCAACGACAAGGTCCAGAAGTACGCGGCCGAAGCCAAGATCGAGGGTACGCCGACCTTCTTCTTCAACGACGACAAGTATGGCAACGGCCTGACCATGACTCAGATCGACGAGGCCTACGCCAAGGCCCTGGCGAAGGTGAAGTAGGAGCCGACTCCGACACGTGCAGTTCCAGAGGCTCCGCCTTTCCGGGTTCAAATCCTTCGTCGATCCGACAGAGTTCAGGATCGAACCCGGACTCACGGGCATCGTGGGGCCGAACGGCTGCGGCAAGTCGAACCTGCTGGAAGCCCTGCGCTGGGTGATGGGGGCCAACTCCGCCAAGGCGATGCGCGCCGGCGGCATGGACGAGGTGATCTTCAACGGCACCGGCTCGCGCCCCGCGCGGAACCATGCCGAGGTCACCCTGACCATCGACAACAGCGGCCACACCGCGCCCGCGCAGTTCAATGACCACGCCACCATCGAGGTGGTCCGCCGCATCGACCGGGGCGAGGGCTCGACCTATCGCGTCAACGGCCGGGAGGTCCGGGCCCGCGACGTGCAGCTCCTGTTCGCCGACGCCTCGACCGGGGCCAACTCGCCCGCCCTGGTCCGCCAGGGCCAGATCAGCGAGCTGATCGCCGCCAAGCCGCAGAACCGCCGCCGTATCCTGGAAGAGGCCGGCGGCGTCAGCGGCCTCCACACTCGGCGGCATGAGGCGGAGCTGCGGCTCCGGGCGGCGGAGACCAACCTTTCCCGCCTCGACGACGTCATCCGCGAGCTGGACGCCAACCTGAACCGCCTGCGCCGGGAAGCCCGGGCGGCCGAGAAGTACAAGAAACTGTCGGCCGAGATCCGGGCGGTGCAGGGCGCCGTCCTCTTCGCCCGCTGGAGCGAGGCCCGCGACACCCTCGTCCGGGTCGAGGGCGAGAACACCGAGTCGATCCGCGCCGTCGAGGACACCGCCCGCGCCGCCGCCGCCGCCCTGACCGAGGCGCTGAAGGCCGAGGAGGCGATCAAGCCGCTGCGCGAGGAGGAGACGGTGGCCGCCGCCGTCCTCAACCGGCTGGCCATCGAGAAGGACCGGCTGGAGCGGGAGCACGAGACCGCCGCCGCCGAGGTCGACCGCCTGACCGCCGAGCTGTCCCGCATCGACGCCGACGCCGCCCGCGAAGCCCAGATCGTCGAGGACGCGGGGGTCGCCCTCGAACGGCTGGCCGCCGAACTGGAGGTGGTCGAGGCCGAGGTGAAGTCCGCCCCCTCGCGCCTGCCCGAACTGCAGAAGGTCCTGGCCGAGGCCGAGGACGCCCGCGCCAAGGCCGACCGCGAGGTCGAGAACCTGGCCGCCGGGGTCGCCGCCGACGAGGCCCGCCGCCGCGCCGCCCAGGCCCGCCTCGCCGACGCCGAAGGGCGCCTGAACCGCACCGTCCGCGCCCTGGACCAGGCCAGGGCCGACCGCGTCGCCATCGGTCCCGCCGTCGATCCGCAGTCGGAACAGGCCGCCGGGGCGCTGGCCGCCGCCGAGGCCGCGCTGGCCGCCGCCCGCGCGGCGCAGGAGGCCGCGGAGACCGACCGCAGCGACGCCGCCCGGGCCGAGGGCGCGGCCCGGGACACCGCCCGCCAGCTGGAAGACCGCCTCGGCCGGCTGAAGACCGAGGCCCGGGGCCTGGCCCAGCTCTCCGCCCCGCGCGGCAAGACCGGCTTCGCCCCCGCCCTGGACGCCGTCACCCCGGACCGCGGCTACGAGGCCGCGCTGGCCGCCGCGTTGGGCGACGACCTTGAAGCGGCGCTGGACGCCAAGGCCCCCGCCCACTGGGCCGGCCGCGACGCCGACGGCCCGAAATGGCTGGACGGCGCGACGCCGCTGGCCCCGCTGATCAAGGCCCCGCCGGCCCTGGCCGCGCGACTGGCCTTCACCGCCGTGGTCGAGCGCAAGGACGGCGAGCGGCTGCAGAAGGCCGGCCTGCCCGCCGGCGCCCGGCTGGTCTCCCGCGAGGGCGACCTGTGGCGCTGGGACGGCTTCACCGCCCGCGCCGAGGCCCCGCGCCCGGCCGCCATCCGGCTGGAGCAGCGCACCCGGCTGGCCGAGGTCGAGGCCGAGATCGAGACCCTGTCGCCGGAGACCGAAGCCGCGCTGGAAGCCCACAAGGCCGCGCGCGCGCGCATGCTGGCCGGGGAGGACGCGGTCCGCGAGGCGCGCCGCAAGCCGCCCGAGGCCGAGCGCGCGCTGCAGACCGCCCGCCAGGCCGTCGAACGCCTGGCCCATGAGGCCGCCCGCCGCGACGCCCGCGCCCAGTCGCTGGACGAGACCATCGCCCGCTTCGAGGCCGAGAAGGCCGAGGCCGAGGCCGCGCACGCCTCTGCCCGCGCCGATGCGTCTGACGACGGGACGGCCGAGAATCTGTCGCCGATGCTGGACGCCGCCCGCGCCACGGCCGTCGCCGCCCGCGAGGCGGCCTCGCAGGCCCGCGCCGCCGTCGACATCGAGACCCGTGAGCGTGACGGCCGCACCCGGCGGCTGGACAGCCTGCGCCGTGACCGCGACGACTGGGCCCGCCGCGCCGCCGCCGCCGCCAAACGCACCGAGGCGCTGGCGCAGGCGCGCGTCACCACCAACGCCAACCTGGAGGCCGCCCGCGAGGCGCCGGCCACCCTGTCGGTCCGCACCGGGAAGCTGCTGGACGAGTATGCCGTCGCCGAAGCCCGCCGGGCGAAGTCCACCGACGCGCTGGAGCAGGGCGAGACCGCCCGCCTGACCGCCGACCGGGCCGCCCGCGCCGCCGAGGCCGACGCCGCCCAGGCCCGGGAGCACCGCGCCGGCCTCGCCGCCCGGCTGGACGCCGCTCGCGAACGCTTCGGCGAGATCGCCGGCAACATCCGCGAGTCGGCGAAGATGGAGCCCGAGGAGCTGGGCCGCTCGATCGCCGACGAGGCGGTTGCCATTCCCTCCAACGCCGGCGGCGTCGAGGCTCACCTCTACAACCTCGAACGGGAGCGCGACGCCATCGGCCTGGTGAACCTGCGGGCCGAGGAAGAGGGAACCGAGCAGGCCGCCCGGCTGCAGACGATGAAGACCGAGCGCGCCGACCTGACCGGCGCCGTGGCCAAGCTGCGCGAGGGCATCGAGGAGCTGAACGCCGAGGGCCGCGAGCGGCTGCTGGCCGCCTTCGACATCATCAATGGCCACTTCCAGGCCCTCTTCCAGGCCCTGTTCGGCGGCGGCCAGGCCGAGCTGCGCCTGATCGAGTCCGACGACCCGCTGGAGGCCGGCCTGGAGATCTACGCCTGCCCGCCAGGCAAGAAGCTGTCGACCATGAGCCTGATGAGCGGCGGCGAGCAGGCCCTGACGGCCAGCGCCCTGATCTTCGGCGTCTTCCTGGCCAACCCGGCCCCGATCTGCGTGCTGGACGAGGTCGACGCGCCGCTGGACGACGCCAACGTCGACCGCTTCTGCTCGATGCTCGACGAGATGCGCAAACGCACCCAGACCCGCTTCATCGCCATCACCCACAACCCGGTGACTATGAGCCGCGTCGACCGCCTGTTCGGCGTGACCATGGCCGAGCGCGGCGTCAGCCAGCTGGTCAGCGTCGACCTGCAGACGGCCGAGCAGCTGGTGGCTTAGGGGTCCCTTCCCCCGTCATGGTCGGACTTGTTCCGACCACCTATGCGTGGTGCGTCAGCCGGCTCTCTGCGTGCTTCGACACGCGCTCTTCGATCGCTGCTCAGCATGACTATGGAGGGGTGGCCTTCCTATCCAGTCATCCTGAGCAGCCGCGAAGCGGCGTGTCGAAGGGCGCACGGCGAATGCGGTGTTCATCGGTGGTCGGAACAAGTCCGACCATGACGGAAGTTGGGAAGTGTTGGCGATTGACCTTCAACCCCGGCGCAGTTGAGTGGCATCCTGTCCGCCAACAGCACCACAGTGTGAGACCCCATGGACGCCGCACCGCCCCCTCCCCCCGCCGTCCACGCCTGCGCGCCGGATGCGATCAAGCGTGGCAAGGCGTTGCTGACCCTGCACTTCAATGACGGCCAGCCGGGCGACGCGCCCCTGGTCGACATCGAGGACGCGGTGAAGGCCCTGCCCTCGGTCAAGGCGCTGAAAGGCAAGGGCCGGTTCGACGTGCTGGAGGTCTGGGGTTACATCTACAAGGCCGAGTACCGGATGCGGTTCCTGTACGCGCAGATGCCGGGAACCTGCGTGCTGATGGGCCAGGAGATCCTCGAGGCGTCGGATCCGTACTGATGCTGCGCCTGCTCGGCCGCTCCAGCTCCCTGAACGTGCGCAAGGTGCTGTGGCTCTGCGCCGAGCTTAAGCTGCCGTATGAGCAGGAGCTTTGGGGCGCGGGCTTCCAGCCGACCTCCGACCCGGCCTTCCTGGCGCTGAACCCCAACGCCATGGTGCCGGTCGTCATCGAGGACGACGGCTTCACCCTGTGGGAGTCGAACGCCATCTGCCGCTACCTGGCCGGCAGGCACGGCCGCGAGGACCTGCTGCCCGCCGACCTCAGGGCGCGCGCGAACATCGAGCGGTGGATGGACTGGCAGGCGGGCGATCTGAACATGTCGTGGCGCTACGCCTTCATGGCGCTGGTCCGGAAGAAGCCGGGCTTCACCGACGCGGCCGCAGTCGCCGCCAGCGCTGCCGAGTGGAACCTCATGATGGGCATCCTCGATGCGCGGCTGTCGGATACGGGCGCGTATGCGGCAGGCCCGGTCTTCACCCTGGCCGACATCTGCCTCGGACTGGCCACCCACCGCTGGTTCATGACCCCGATCGAGCGGCCGGCCTTGCAGGCGGTCGAGGCCTACTACGACCGCCTGACGGAGCGGCCGGGGTACCGGGCGCACCGGCGAAACGGGACGCCTTGAGACCTCCCTCCCCCTTGTGGGGAGGGACAGACCTGCGCAGCAGGTCAGGGTGGGGCAAGTGAGGGCCGCTTCGACGCCGGGTGAGGATCGCTTCTTGCCCCACCCGTCTCGTCTCGGCTTCGCCTCGCCGATCCACCCTCCCCACAAGGGGGAGGGAGACCACGAGACCTACGCCGGGA
>JBIKII010000349.1:0-24534 GCA_044361705.1 Caulobacter sp. | reverse complement strand
GCTTCATCGCGCTCGCGGGCGTGGTGCGTCTGCCAGGCCATCAGGTCAGCGAGAAAATGCCGTTCGCGCTCCACGTCACCGCGAGATTCCCGGCCGTAAGGTCCGTCACCCCACCCAGATCGAGGAACGCCACCGCTTCCTTGCCGGCAGAGGTGTCGTTGTAGATGATCGCCCACCGAGCGTTGTTCGGGTTGGCAGCGTCCTGCGCAATGGAGACGTCCGCGGCGTCGAAGGTCGCCGTCCCAGCGGTCTCGCTGTAAGTGCTGCTCGCAAGCGCCGGCCCGCCCGTCGAGTAGTTGCCGCCCGGGGTCACCTGAGACGTCGACAAGTTGGTGCTGCCACCCGCCCCCCAGCGAGGGTCGGAGGTGCCCGCGGCGGGCGTGACGGCGTTCGTGACGAGCCCGACCTTGAACGTGTCCGAGGAGAGGTTGTGGATCTTCTGACCCACGTCCTCCTTGAACTCGTTGAACAGCGTGACGTCGCCCTGTGCCACGTTAGCCGACCTCCATCCAGCGCAGGCTGCCCGACCAGGTGCGGCTCGCCGCCACCGCCGTGCCGAGCGCAAGCGCAAGCCGGCCAGAGGGCGGAATTACGATCTGCTCCTCGGGGGTCGGCAGGTAGATCAGCGGCGAGAGCTGCGACCACTGCCACCCCGCGAGCACTGCGCCCGCGCTGCCCTGCGTGGTCACCAGCGTGTTGACGGCGCAGCCTGCTGTGACTGTGTTGCCGCCATCGAGCGGGTTCTCGGTCGCCGCGGAGCCCGCGGAGCCGGTGGTCGTGCGGCGCAGCAGCGTGAGCTTCACGCGCTCGTCGCTCGTGGTGGCCGAGTACAGCTCGAAGCCGAGCAGCACGCAGGCCACGCCCGCACCGTTCACCATCTCCCAGACGTCCTGGCTCGAATCGTTCGTGACCGTCAGGCCATCGAAACCGACCGTGTAAACGCGTCCTACGCTCATTGCTTGCTCTCCGAAACGAAAAACCCGCCGAAGCGGGTTTCATGTGGAACGTTGTGGGGTTGCGCCCTAGCGGCGCGCGTGCAGCTGGTGCGGCCAGTCGTACTGGAAGTTCTGCAGCGCGGCTGTCACCAGATCGCCGCCTTCCCAGTCGTCGGCGGCGTTGAAATCGGTTACGTTTGTCCCGGCTCCGGACACGCCCACCTTGCCCGTCGACAGCGCGGAATCCGTCGCGGTCCAGAACGTGGCGCCGTTCTGTATCGCGCGCAGCGTCGTCCCCTCGACCTCGAGGCGCAACACGTCGTTGATATTGAAGGTCCGGCCGGCTACTCGAATCTCGTTGTACCCATAGCTGATCGTTTTCCCGAGCACATAAGCCGTGCCGGACACATACAGCCAATAGGCGTTGCCCGACGATGACCGCACGGCAACGCCAATGTAGCTCTGAGACACCGAAACTTTTTTAAGCGTGATCTGAGCGTATTGATTGTCGGTAAACGTGCCCGCCCGACTCGCAATCGTCGTCGAGTTCGTGTTGATCTTGTGGCGGACCTGGTTCGACGTTACGAACAGGTGATCGGACGTACCGGCGGCATAGGTCCAGATGCTGCTTCCGACGCTCGTGATCGCCGTGCCATCGCTGGCGGTAAAACTTTCGGTTTCGACGGCCATACGCTATCCCTTCAGCAGGACGAGACCGTCCCGATCCTGCAGCGTGACGCTGGTCACTTGCGCGCCGTTGTTTACGGTCGTGTCAGAGAATCCGCTGCGCCCCTGGAGCTTGCGCATGGTCTGGCCCAAGCTGACGGTGCGCACGCCGTTGCCTCTCGGGTTCCACAGCACCCAGCCGTTCTGAAAGCGCCGGCGATACACACCGCTTGTCCAGGGAGCTGTCACCACGGGATCTTCGGCCACGCCGAGGTAGTAGCGAGGGTGCGCTGCGCCTTCGCCACCATACTCGTCGTACCACCCGGTCGGCGGAACGTTGGGATCTCGCGTTTCCGGGTTGTCTGCGTTCGCGTTCTTGTAAAACACGAACCCTGTCGTCGCGCACAACTGCGCGCAAAGCGCATAACGCACGTCCTGAAAGTTTGTCGACGTCAGTGTGTAGCGGCGCCCGGAGAACATGATCTGATTCGCCGGATCGGCTAACTGAAGCGCGTGTTTTCGCGCAGCGGACAGCATCGCCTCGGGGTTCCCCCACTCATCGACCGAGTAGGACTCTCCCGTGTAGAACTCAAGCAAACCGAAATCAAACAGGCCCGCATATTCAGGAGGCGGCGCGGGCAAGTTCCACGGGTTGTAAAGCATCGTGCCGCGCATGTTGTTCGCCGTGAAAGGCTTCCCCGGCAGCAATGCGCGGTACGCGGCAGCGCCTGAAGCAACACCTTGCCGGTAGAGCGTGCCCAGCGCCAGATTGTTCTGCGCGTCCGACACCCCGTCTCGATCCCAGTCCCCGTTATTGGCGTACATCATGAACACGTTGTCGAAGAAAAAGCCGTCCACGTTCGGGTTCGCCGGCTGGTTCGCCGGATAGACCCCGTTGACGTAGACATCGCGAACATAGGTGCTCATGACCCATTGCGCGTAGTTCTGCCCATTCAGCGTAGGCCCACCGGGAAATCCGTTCGGGAGCGAGTACACATCGCCATACGCGCTGATGGTGACGAGGCTTCCTGAAGGATATGAGGTTCGCAACCACCAGTTCTGCGCATTGATCGTGCTGCGCAAAACCGGCCGAACATTCGCGTCGTTCGACGCCGAAGATTCGAAGTTGTGATAGAACAGCAGCGTGCAGTTCGGGTTCAACGCCTTGACGTTTGCAGAGGCCTGAGCGAGCGACATCGCGCGACCCTGGCCCCACGTTTCCCAGGGATACCAGACGGCGAGATCGAACTTTGCCGTTGTCTGCTGGCTGATTGCCGTGTCGTAGGCGTGCGGGACGCCCAGAAACGCTGCCACCCGCGGGTACACAACCGCCGTGCTAGGCGCAATCGTCGCCGCCGTCGTCGCGCTCACCGTCGCGCTGTACGCACTGGCGCGCCCGGCCACATCGAGCGCCCGCGCCCGGTAGTAGTACGTCGTGAGCGCGATGCGCCCGCCGTCGACAAACTGCACCGGAGGGTTGCCGAAGATCGAAGGCCCCGTGGCGATCGTCGACCAGGTGCTGCCGTCGAGGCTGCGCTGCAGCTCGTACTGCGCAAGCGCGGCAGGCCCGGTCGAGGCGCGGTTCAACGGGACCGTGATCGACTCGAACGTAACGCTCGTCGGGGTGCCAAGCTCGGGCACCGAGGGCCCATCCACCTTGCGCTTGATTAGAATCTGCACGTCAGCCGACCGCCGCGATCGCCTTGACCAGGCGTTCCCGTGCCGCCTTCACCAGCTCGGCGTCCTCGATCAGCTTGCCCTCGGCGGCAAGGCACGCGGTCACCGCATCGTGCAGCGCCACGAGCGCTGGGAGCACTTCCCGCGCCTTCACCGCCCACGCGGCATCGGTGGTTGAGGCAAAGCCCCCGAGCGCCCCGGGGATCTTCTCCTTGCCCGCAGGCAAGGCGTCCCACAGCGGGTCGCTGACTCGCAGAATGGGGTCGATGGGCATGGTGATCTCGAGGAGGTGCCCGCGGGGACCGGCCTGGTGCATATAGCTCGGGGGTGTGTGCCGGGCGCGGGCGTAGAAGCAAAAAACCCCGCACAGGGGCGGGGTTCAGAGCGTCAGTTCTGCGACGCTGCGCCTATTGTGCAGTTTCTGCGGCCACGCTCAAGCGCGAGTAAGTGTCGAGTTTATGCAGTTCTCCGCCTCCCTCACGCGGCGCCTCAGCGTGCGCTCGCTGGCACCGACTCGCACCGCCCTCACCCAGAACGGGCCGCGCCAGACATAGACCGCATGGATCGCCTGCCGCAGTTCCGCGCTCAAAGCCCGCACAGCCTGCTCGACCTCCTCGATGGACGGTGGCAGCTCAGGCCCGTCCCCTTGGCCTCTGGCGCCCTCTCCGGCGCGCACAAACGCGCTGCGGCTCGGGTAACCGGTCTGCACCCCGCCCCGGCACCAGCGGCCCCACTGCGAGAGCCGGACCCGCGTCCACTCGATCACGTTGGATTGCTGTTGAAACAATGGAACCCATACCCCAAAACAAGCGTCCATACACACCCCCCAGTTGCGCCTACCAAAAGCCACACCACCACCAGCCCGAAGCGCGAGCCGCGCTCTTCCTCGAGCGCCTGCTCGACCGCTGCATCCAGCTCGCACTGGGTGAAGCGCCCGAACTCGCGCTCGGTCGTCATCCGCCGAAGTCCTCGATCTGCCAGGTCCCGCGCTTATGCGTCAGCGCCACGAACCTGAACGGGTACATCGCGGCGGCAACCTTGATCTTTACCCGCGCGTCGTCCTCCCAATAGCCCTTGATCTCGTGCATCTCCATCACCCCGTCCGCAAGCATCACGGCAAAGTCCGGCGAGTAGAAACACCCGTCCGCGAGCCTGAGTTTGATGCCCTCGAACTTCCACCAGGCGACCGCCCCGGCCGCGCGCTGCAGCTCCAGCTCAGCGGCGTACTTCGCCTCGGTGCGGTTCATGTCGCCGGCTTTGAGGCGACCCAGCGCATACCGCGCGGGAGCCTTCACAGGTCGCCCCACTGCGCCCGCTTGTGCGTGCCGTTGATGTACCACCGCACCGCCGTGATGCTCAGGCCGTAGCGCTCGGCGAGCTTCCCGATCCGCAGGGTGCTGTGCCACGCCTCGCGGTACGCCGCGATCCGCTTGCGCACCTCGAGCGGCAGTCGCTTGCTCAGCCTGACGGAGCGATCGAGCGCGTGGTTGAGCTGCATCCGCGTCAGCCCCAGCTCCGCCGCCATCGCCCCGCGAGAGGGCAACGCCCGCCGCTCGGCGTACAGCCGGCGCAGCTCGGCGGCCTGCTCCGGGGTGAGCTTCGGGGGCTTGCCGAACCACTTGCGGCCGCTGCTCACGGCTTCCTCTCCGCCCTGTCCTTCCACCGGGGGGACAGCGCACCAGGGCTCGCCGGCTGGCGGATGCTAATGCCCTCGGTGGGCAAGTCGAGCTGGATCATCCGCGCACCCGGGAAGATCCCGCGGGCCATGTCGACAAACTCCAGCATGTCGGGGTCGGCTCGCTTCATCGCTGCACGGATGCGGGCGCGCTGGGTGTCGCCGCTGCTGCTCACGCGATCACCAGACGGGCTGCACGTCGGTGTCCGCGACGCCAGGAGCGGGACCCGAGCGTGCGGTCCGTCCTGCACAACCGTTCGGCCTGCACAACCGCCGGTTCTAGGGGGGAGTATGAGGGGGGGGATTGTGCGAGCACCGTTGTGCACCGTTGTGCGGGTTTTGGGGTATCTGTTGTGCGGACTGTTGTGCAGAACATCAGGCGACTCCCAGCCCCATTTTCGGGGTCCGATTGCTGTACGTTCCGACCCTGGTATGGGTCACTCGGCCGGCCGCTTGGAGGCGGTACAGGGCGTCCGTCAGCGCCGGGATCTGCGGCCGGGTGGCGAGCTTCCGCTCGACCATCACCTTCGGCAGGAACTGCGCGTTGGTGCGCGCGTCGCTGGTGGAGACCCCTTGCGCGACGAGCGACTGCAGGGCCTCGATCACCAGGTGCTCGGCGCGGCCCGAGTGCAGGGCGCGCTCCGGTTCGACGCCCGCCTCCATCACCAGGACGTGACGGGTCATGTCGTAGCGCATCTGGCGCGCATCGAGAGCGCTGTAGTTCGATTTGCGGCGCGAGAGGTACCGACGGTTAGGGTCACCCGGCTGCTCGTCCTGTGCGGCGTCTGGGAGCGTCCTGCCGAAGAACCAGCGGGAGCGGACCGCCGCCTCCCACGCAGTGCTGCCCGCCCACTCCGACCCCTCCGCCTTCGCCGGGTGCCCGAGCAGCACGATCGCGGTGGACTTCTTGCGCTGGGTGCACGCGCCGGCCACCAGGTTCACGAACAGCGTGACGTGGTGCCGCTCGTTCTCGTTCCCCCCGAACAGGCGCGCGATGTTGTCCAGGAACACGACGTCGATGTCGTAGTCGGCGACCTGCTCGGCCAGCTCGGTGAGCATCCGGGTCGGTTCGAGCTGCCCGAACACCGCCGAGGCGAGCGTGCAGTCCCTGCCGGCGTAGGACTCGATGAACAGGTCCGAGTACTCGTCGAGGTCGCGCCCGGCGAGCTGCGCGATCGCCACCTGCCGGCGCCACAACTCGTCCTTGTCGTCCTCGCCTGCCCACAGCAGCACGCGGCGGGAGCGCTCGATCGGCTCGAGGAACTCATCCCCGACGCTCAGCGCCGAGGCCATCTGCTGCGCGAGCAGGCTCTTGCCCACCCCGCCCGGCCCTGCCAGCAGCGTGACGTAGCCCGCCCCCAGCCAGTGCGGGATCGCCCACTCGCGCTGCGGGAGCGTGGCGTCCTTGAGCACCGCCCAGTTGAGCGGCTCGCGCTTCGGCTTCTTGCCCTCCTCCCCCCCCTCGGTGACAGCGGCAGCGGCAGGCTCATCAAACTCCGCAAAGGGTGGCGGCTGATCGTCGACATCGAGCCACGGCGGCACGTCACCAGGCGGCGGCGGGGCTTCGCGCTCGACTCGCTGCGGCATCCACCCTGCAACGCGCGCTGCGGCGAACACACTCCCGAGCGTGACGAGCTTCGCGCGCTCCCGGCCCGCGGCGTTGAAGGTCTCCCAGTGCGCCCGGCAGTCGTTCAGCCCCGAGTAGCTGCTCGGCACCTCGCCCGTGATCTCGCCGGCGCTCCAGGCATGCCACAGGTCGAACCCGTCGTCCGAGCCACCGGAGGCAAGGTGCAGCGCCATCCCGGTGCGGCACCAGGTGTCGTACTCGCCGGGGTCCGCCCACGCCAGCGCATCGGCGACGCGGCTGCGATCGCTCGCCCACTTCGCGCTGGTGTTCAGGGGCAGCGGCGGCAGTTCCCGCCGTTCGATGCGGCGCTCCTCGATCAGTCCCGCAGGCAGCGGCGCGATCTCGCCGGTGGCGTTGCCCCCATGCAGCGGCCACCAGACGATGTACCCGCCGCTTGAGCGGATGTCGATGCCGTGCCGCGCCGCTCCGCCGAGCGCCACGTTGACGCCCGAGCCGAACTCCTGCCCCGGCGGGAGCCGGTACAGGTAATGCCGGCCGCCGCTCACCGTCCCGTGCGAGCGGGTCTGCAGCAGCCAGTCGGTGTGCTGATCGATCCAGTCGCGCGCGCCTTGGCTCGCCTTGTGGGAGTCGAAGTCCACCACCAGCAACCCGGTGATCGGCCCGGTCGGGACGCCCACCAGCGCATCGGGCCAGCGCCGCCACCAGGCGCGGATCTGATCGGGGTCGCTCGAGGCGTCGAAGAACCCGCGCGAGGTCAGCGGGGATTTCGGCTTCAGCAGCCTGGTGCGGCCGTTGATCGAGAGCGACTCCGCCGAGCGGCGGCAGGGGAACACCGGGTAAGTGCGCGCGAGGCGGACGATCGCCTCGACCGGGGGGATGGAGTTAAGACTCTCCGCCACGTTCACAGCGACCCTTCTTCGGTCGTCTCATGGGCCCGCTCGTGGCAAGGCTCACAAATTGCGACCAGTTCCCAGAGAAACTCGCGGGTTACGTTTCGATATGAGAGGTGATGTACCTGCGTCGCGTGCCGCAGTCCGCAGCCTTCGCAACAGCCGTTAGCCCGTGAAAGCACCGCCGCCCGTCGACTGCGCCAAGCCGCGCTTTCCAAATATGCGGTGTACTGCGCCCACCATTGCTCGGACTGTTTCTCGCGCTTCTGTGCAAGCGTCTCGCGCCACGATTCCACGCGTCGCTGCTCAAGTTCGACGTCCCACTGCGGCAGTTGGCCGACATCCGCAATGCCGGATTGCTTCAGCCACGCGCTGGCGGCGCGGCCGCATTCGGTGCACTGGTACGCAACGAGACGACCACCGCTTATGGTGGTCTTCTGGCGCATCTCTAGGCTGTCGCTACCGCAATGCGCGCAGCTCTCGGCGATCGCGAGACTCACCGCAGCCCCCGTTCACGCTCGAGCTGTTCGATCTCGGCGGGGGTGCGCAGGGCGTTGCGCTGGGTCAGCAGCGCGCGCCACTGCAGCTCGCGATGCTGCCGGGTCTCGGCGTCCGCGGCGACCATCACCTCGTGCCAGGCGATGTCGATCAGCAGGTCCAGATCCGTACGGCTCATAAGGTAAACCCTGATCCACGGAACTTATCCACAGTGTTACCCTCTGAGTAAAGAAAGCTCGGCCGACCGGCCCAACGCCGAGGGCGCCCAGATGTCGGGGCGCAGCTCGTGCAGGCCCACCTGGCCGTCGGTGGCGGCGAAGATTTTCTTGGCCATGGCGGGACCGACCCGCTTGTGTCCAAGACGCAAGAGTCGGACATATCCCGGGGTCGTTCCGATCGTCAGCGCGAAGGCGTCGCGGTCCGGGGCGGGCAGGCTCTGCAGGAATTTCTGGAGGTTCATGCCGTGAAGATTACCCAGCAGGTGCATCAGATGCAAACGAAATGCACCCAGCCGCTCATTTCACCCTCTGGTGCAGAAAGTTACATTTGGGGTATGGACATTTACGAAATTCGTCGCAACAATCTTCGCGTACTGGTCGAGGCGCTCGGTGAAGGCAAGCAGGCCCGCGTGGCCGAAAAGCTGGAAAGACCGGCGAATCTCGTCAGTAGGTACCTGAAAACGAAGAAGATTGGCGACGACATGGCGCGCCACATTGAGGCGGTCTACGAGTTGCAGCCAGGCTGCATGGATAGGCCCTTCGAGGCGCCCGCCGCCGGGGAGACGATCATTCTGTATGGCATACCGGTGACCAAGGACTCGGTCGACGTCGCGCACGAGATCGACAAGCTGCCGAAGGAAATGCGCGAGCAGGTGGCCTCCCTGGTGCACAGCATGGTCAAGCACCACAAGCTGGCGCAGCGGATGCGCAAGCCCCCGTTGCAATCCGGAGGTGCAGGTGATACCCCCCCCCCCCACTCGCAACAAAGTCTCAATGAGCTGACGGGCGACTAAACCCGCGCGGTTCGCCCCGCTTTGAAAGTTTACCTACGGGGTATTGACTAAGATTACCCGTCAGGTATAGTGGCCTCTCACTCAGGAGGCCACATGCAACTCGCGACCCGCCGACTCGACCCTCTCGCTCCCGACACGCTCGCGGAGCTTCACGAAAGCGAGCAGCGCCTTGTCGCGCTCTGGCGGAAGGCGCAGGCCTACCGCCGACAGGCCGACGATCACGCGCGGCATCAAAACGAGGCAGACCGCCTCTGCAATCTCGCGCTGACGGACATCGAGATGATGTGCCGGGAGTTCGAGACGTGAGCCTGGTCGTGACGCTCGCCGGGGGCCTACTCACCCTCGCCGCGCTGGCAGCCCTCGCCGGCCTGCTCGAGGGCGTCGCCGCTAAGCGCCGCCGCCGCATCCTCGATGAGACCCTCCCGCCGCCGGAATGGGCGTGCAAGCGGTTGCGCAACGACGGCTTGGCCGTTAGCGCCGCGAGGGTCCGCTCGTGACTGAGGACGCGTGGCGCAGGAGGGTGCGCGACCTTGCCGCCGCGAGCACCGCGCCCCTGCAGACGCTCGAGATCGCCGATGACGTGCTCGTGGGCACGCTCGTCCGCGCTCTGGCCGCAGGCGGCCTGACCATCAAGAACATCACCGGCCGAGGGCTGCGGATTGTCCGCGCCCCGACCCCGGAGACAAGCCAGGAGGAACGATGAACGCAGTGATTCACGCCGAGCCGGTGCCCTACACCCAGCTCGAGCGCATGGCGGCCACGCTCGCCAAGAGCAACATGTTTCAGTGCAAGACCGCAGACCAGGCGATGAGCCTGTTGCTGATGGCGCAGGCCGACGGCGTGCACCCCGCCCGGGCGATGCAGGAGTACCACGTCATTGATGGGCGCCCCGCCCTTCGAGCGGACGCGATGCTGGCGCGCTTTCAGGCCGCGGGCGGGCGCGTGCGCTGGATCGAGATGACCGACGCCGTTGTGCGCGGCGAGTTCAGCCACCCGAAGGGAGGCTCGGTCGAGATTGACTGGACGATTGAGCGGGCGAAGTCTGCCGGCCTCGCGAACCGCGGGCCGTGGAAGGCGTACCCCCGGGCGATGCTCCGCGCCCGTTGTATTAGTGAGGGCGTGCGCTCGACGTTCCCCGGAATCGCGGTCGGTTTGTACAGCGCGGAGGAGACCGCCGACATCGTCGCAGACGAGCGCGAGCGCAACGTCACGCCGCAGCGCATCGACGAGGCCGTGGCCTCGGTCGCCGCAGCGCACCCGCTCACCGAGGACGAGCGCTTCGACCATGTGCTGGGGATGCAGGAGGCGACTGACGCCGCTTCCCTGCGCTCCGCGTTTAGCGCTGCGTGGAAGCACGCCAGCGAGGCGAAGGACGAGAGCAGCAAGTCGCTGTTCAAGGCCACCTACGACGGCCTGAAGTCGCAGGAGGCCGCCCCGTGAAGCTGCCGGCGCTGTACGAGCTGGCGCAGCAGCACCGCGAGCTGGAGGCGCTCGCGGACACGACCGACGATCTCCCGCCCGAGGTCATCAGGGACACGCTGGAGGCGCTGGAGGGCACCATTCAACAGAAGGCCATCAGCGTGGCGGCCTTTGTCTGCAACGTCGAGGCGAACGCTGAAATGGTCGAGGGCGCCGCCAAGGCGCTCGCGGCCCGAGCTGCGCGGATGCGCCGGCGTGGCGATCAGGTGCGCGCCTACCTGCTCTTTAATCTGCAGGCGACCGGGATCACCAAGATCGAGTCCCCGGAGTTCACGGTGAGCTTGCGCAACAACCCCGAGTCGGTGCGCCTGGCGGATGGGGTCGAGCTGCCCGAGGAGTTCCTGGTGCAGCAGCCGGCTCCTCCCCCAAAGGCTGATAAGAAGGCGCTCAAAGATGCACTCAAGGCCGGCCGCCTCATCGACGGGGCGTGGCTGGAGAGCGGCCAGCGGGTGGAGATTCGCGCATGAGGGTGGAATTCAACCACGCCGGTGTGGACTGGGCCGCGTACGTGATCTACGACCCCGGCGCCCCGGCGTATCGCCTGGACGACCCGGACCTTGCCGAGGAAGCCATTCCGGACGAGATCGAGGTCGAGGAACTGTGGCGTCGTTGCAGCGCGGACGACGACTGGGAGTGCGTCGACTGGATCATGACGACCGACTATGCCGGGCTGCTGATTGGTGCGGCGCTGAGTGCGGCGCGGTATGCGCATATGCATCTGGACGGCCGCCATGACCCCTAGACGCAAGCGCCGGCCGTGGACCGCGCACGACCTCGAGGTGCTGGCGCGCGAGTACCCGCACCGACTTACGGTCGAGGTCGCAGCGTTGCTGAAGCGCAGCACGATCACGTGCTACGCGCAGGCGCGGGTGCGTGGCCTGCACAAGACCGCCGAGTATCTGGCCTCGCCGATGAGCGGCAGGACCAACGGCAAGGACAGGGGGGAGGCTGGAAGGTTTAGGCCGGGCCAGCGCCCTTGGAACGTTGGCCAGCGCTTCAGCGCAGGCGGTCGCGCGCGCCTCACCCAGTTCGAGAAAGGCCAGAAGCCTCACAACTGGGTGCCGATCGGCAGTCATCGCGTAAACCACGAGGGCTACCTAGACCGCAAGGTCCGCGAGGGCAACCGAGGCGCCATGAACTGGGTCGCGGTTCACCGCCTGGTGTGGATCGAGGCGCACGGCCCGATCCCGCCCGGGTATCACGTGCATTTTCGGCCAGGTCGCAAAAGCACCAAGCTCGAGGAGATCACCCCGGACGCGCTCGAAATCGTGACGCAACGGCAGTCGATGCAACGCAACAGCCTGCACAACCTGCCGCCCGAGCTGGTGGAGCTGATCCACGTGCGCGCCGGGCTCGTGAGGCGAATCACCACTGCGGAGAAGAAGCGTGAAAAACAAGATCAGTGACTTGCGGAATCACCTGTTCGAGGTGATCGAGATGCTCAAGGACAAGGACGCGCCGATGGACATTGAGCGCGCGAAGGCGGTCGCCGCGATTGCGCAGGTGATTGTCAACTCCGCGAAGGTCGAGGTGCAGCACATGCAGGTGAGCGGCTCGCTCGGCACCGGGTTCATCCCCGAGTCGCAGAGCAAGCTCGACAGCGAACCGATCCCGCTGCGCCTCGCGGCGCGCGGAGGTGGGGCGTGACCGACAAACTGAACGAGATGTGGGCCGCTCTGGCCGCGCATGAGCCGCAGCGCGGGTACTCAGAGGCGTGGGAGCGAATGCTCCGCGAGCGGACGCAGGAGGCAGCGTGGGCAGCGGAGGATGCAGCGGCGGGGGCAGCGGCGGATGCAGTGACAGGAGCAGCATCGGCAGTGGGAGCAGCGGCAGCGGCGGCGGGGGCGGCGTGGGCAGCGGAGGAAGCGAGGCGGGAAGCGAGGCGGGAAGCAGCGTGGGCAGTGGCAGCGTGGGCAGAGAAGGCAGCGCAGCGCGCCATTGACGCGATCAAGGAGGTGGAGTCATGACACGCGACGAGATCGCGCAGACGATGCAGGCGGTTAAACATCTTGAGCGGTTCGCCGCCCTTGTCGCCGCAGCAGAGCGTGAGGCGTGCGCGAAGGTGTGCGATGAGATCGGCGGACGCGACAGTGATTCTCATGCGTGGGACGCGGCTGCTGCAATTCGTGCGAGGGGCGGTGATGTTTCTGACGACTGAGGAACTGGTGGCCCTGACCGGCAAGCAAAAGCCGACCGCACAGCGGCGGGTGCTTGATTACCTTGGCATCGTCCCGATGGTCAGGAAAGACAAAACCCTGGTCGTCTTGCGATCCCAGCTCGAGCTGGCGCAATCTCCAGAACCCCGCCGCCCCCAAGTGAAGCGAACCAATGGGCCGACCGCGCAAGCATAACAAGCACCTGCCGCCCTGCGTCTACCAGCGCCACGGGGCCTATTGGCTCGTGCGCGCCGGCAAATGGCTGCGGCTGGGGTCGACGCTGGCCGAGGCGCTTGCGGCTTACGCTGCCGCCTACCAGCCGGCTGGGCGCGGGACGATGCCGGGCGTGATCGCGGACGCGATGGTCGAGATCCTGCCGCGGGTGAAGCCGAGCACGCGCAAGCAGTACGAGCTGGCTGCCAAGGTGCTGCGCCAGGCGTTCGCGGAGTTCCGGGTTGAGCAGGTGACGGCCGCGGACGTGGCCGAGTTCCGCGCAGACTGGGCGACCAAGCCCAACATGGGCAACCGACACCTGTCGGTGCTGCGGGCGGTGTTCGACTGGGCGCTCGAGCGGCGCCTCGTGACACAAAACCCCTGCGTCGGGATCAAGCGCCACGCCGAGAAGAAGCGCACCCGGCTGATCTCCCACGCCGAGCTTGCCGCGATCTACGCCCAGTCCGGCGAGCGGCTCCAGGTCATCATCGACCTGTCTGTGACGACCGGGCAGCGCATCACCGACGTGCTGCGCATTCGCCGCTCGGACATCACCGACGACGGCATCCGGTTCGCCCAGCAAAAGACAGGTGCCCGGCTGGTGGTGCGCTGGACCCCGAGAATGCGAGACGCGGTGCGCCGGGCGGCCGAGCTGCAAGGGTCGGTGCCGACGCTGACGCTGCTGCGGAACAGGCGCGGGAAGGCGCCGGATTACCGGACGATCCGCCTGCAGTGGGACACGGCCTGTCAGGCGGCCGGGATCACCGACGCGCACCTGCACGACCTGCGCGCACTGGCTGCGACGGCGGCGCAGGCGCAGGGATTGGACGCCCAGCAGCTGCTCGGGCACCGGACGCAGGCGAACACGGCCCGGTATCTGCGGGACCGCTCGGATATGCTCGTGGACGGGCCGAGTATTGGACAGTTATGGAATATTGGACAGAAGCCCTAATGGAATCATGGGCTTAGACCACACGCCGATGATGCAGCAGTACGGCTGCGGGGTGTGCTCAAGTGCTGGAAATTAAGGCACTTCCGCGCATTTGGTGTCCAAAAAAGAACGACCCGCACATGCGCAAAATTGCGAAAGAAATCAAAGGCCGTGCTGGGAGTTTTGGACAGGTCAGCGGGTGGGTTTTGGCTGTTCAGCAGACGTTCGACAGTCCGCCAGCTCAGCGATCGCCTGCAGCCGCAGCGAACTGACCGATAGACACTCCCTGGCATCGACCAGCGCCTGCGCCAGGTCGCCGTTGACCTCGAGCGCCCGCGGCTCCGGCTCGCAGACCTCAGTCAGCGACCGCGGGATCGGCGGGCACTGCAGGATCACCGAGGGCGTGACGCACCCGGCCAGGCACAGGCTCGCCAGCCCAATCACGAGCGGCCGGGTCGGATTGAATCGCATCGCTGAGTTTCTCCCTCGTCCGGTTCGCGCCGCGCCGCGCCTTGCCCAGTTCCCCGTCGAGCTGCTCGAGGCGGGCCTGCTGTGCCGCCAGAGCCTCGCTGAAGCGCTCCCCGGCCTCGCGGGTCGCCTGCTCCCACCGTGCCCGCTCAGAGGCCGTGCCGCGGTCGTGCGCCCAGTCGTAGGCCGCCCACAGCAGCCCCGCGACCAGGAGCGCGCCGAGCAGCTGCGGGGCGAACCTAACCGCCCACAACGCCGGCATGCTTCTCGAACGCCTCGATTGAGTGATGCCACGGCCGGCGCTCGACGTATGCCCCGCCCCCGCAGGCCGGCAAGTCCGTCATCCACCCGTGACACCCGGCGTGCGCGCACCAGACCTTCGGGGCGTCGCGGGTGACGTCGGCAGCCCAGAAGCATTTGCGGCAGGGGAGCGGCGCCGGGTCAGTCACGGCGGCGCAGCCAGGTCAGGTAGTCGGCGCCGGCTTCGGGCTCCCAGAATATCTTGATGAGATCGGGGTGCGTCTCCGGCAGCGCCGGGTTGATGACGGTCACCGCGCACGGCGAGAACGCCTGGTCGCGAAACCCCTTCTCGCGGGCGTAGCGGTCGAACCGCTTGTAGGAGGCGACCTTGAGCGCGTGCATGGCAATGCCCGTGTTGGCGTCCTTCAGGACGGAATAGGCCGACTCGTGCTTGTGCCCGGCCACATACAGGTGGTCGCGGGTGCCCATGATCGCGGCCTTCATCGGGCCGTGAGCCGGGTTCCAAATGCTCGACCCGGCGAAGTCGTGCCGGGCGTTGACCCGGACGGTCAGCCCGCCGGGGAACTTGAGCGCCATCCGGCACTCGCTCGAGGTGTAAAGCGACCCTTGCTGCTTCGCGATCCACTTCAGCGGGTCGCCCGCTCCTGACCACAGATCGTGATTGCCGGCGATCATGTACAGCCAGTCGCAGCGGCGCACGAACCACTCCGCAAGCCTCCACGCCTGCGCTGCCGAGGTCGACTGCTCGGCGTAGAGCCGCGCCAGTCGCCCGGTCCAGTTGTTCAACGTATCGCCGACGTTGCACCCGAACAGCCCCGGCGTGTCGCGCACGAGCTGCGTATGCCGCTCCAGCGCCTCGATGTCGGTCCCGTCGTCGTCAACGTGCGGGTCGCCGAAGTGCAGCAGCCCGATCGCCCCGCGCATAGTGACCGTGACGGGCAAGAGCTTCGCGGCCTCCTCGTGCCGGGCCTTGTACTGGAATTGGCGTTTGCGCTGGGCAACCAGCTCGTCGATCGGAATGTCGCCCTCGGGCAGCGCATCGACCAGGAACCCCTTGTCGGCAAGCTGCGGTTCGACCGGGGCGGCAAGCTGGTCCGGCATCCGGCCGTGCCGCTTCAGCGTCTCAATTCGAGAGCGCAACGCGCTCGCGTGAATTCCGAGCACTGACGCGGCCTCACCCCGCCAGCGTGTCGGGGCGGTGCGCCTAGCCTTTTCGATCACGTCGAGCACGACCCGATCCGTCAGATCGGTGCGTCGCTGCCCGCGTTTTGAGGCGGACATTTAGTCCAGCGACTTCTGGCCGCCGATCTGCAGCTGGGAGCGATACCAGGCAAGGACAACATTCCCCATGCCGAGGCACAGCAGCACCGCGCCGGTCCAGCGCTGCGGAATGAAGCTCAGGTCTGCGGCCATCAGGAACCCGAGCAGCGCGGTCGCCAGCCCGATCCAGTCGTAGTTGATGCGCGCACTCGCGGCGCGCTTCAGGTTGTCGATGTTCATGCGAGGCCCTCCAAATAGCGTGTCTGTCCGTTGATCTTCCGCGCGGTGCGGATCTGCTTGCCCGGGGCGCGGGCGCCCTGCGGCGCGACGCTGACGTGCACCCAGCCCTGCGGCGGGAATTCGAGGATCAGCTGGTGGAAGGGCAGCTCGAGCTTCACGATCCGCTCGCACACTTCGCGCGGCGTCAGCCCCGGCACGATGATGTCCGCGGCCTCGCCCACCATGTGCTGCGACCGCGGGCTACCCCCGACCAGGCGATTGAGCCACGGCGGTCGATAACCAGAGATAACTACGATCGGCTTGCGCAGGCTGGCGCGCAGCGGCTCGAGGATCTCCTCGCACAGGCGCTCGAGGTTCGGCCTGACGTGCTCGGCAAGCTCGACCGTGCGCCCTGCGCGAGCGGCGGCGGCGGAGACGGTCATCTCGGCGACCGTGAAGTTTCGCGAGATGCGGTCGCTCACTTGAACACCAGCGAGATCAGCACGCCCGCCATCCCGGCGAGCAGCATCAGCGCTACAACGCGGATCAGCTGATTGGTGGAGGCCAGCTCGTCGCGCATGTTTTTTGCGCCGTCCACGATCTGCTGATAGCGCTCCGCGCACACCGCTTCGTGCGTCGTAACTTTGCTCTCGACATCTCGTAAACGGCAATCAAACTCGGCCAGAGGGTCGGGCATCTTGGCTCCTAGTCGTAGTAGGGGATTTTCTTGTTGGAGCCGTTGACCTGAATGGTCACGTATCCGGACGGGGTCGCGGGCAGCGCGGACGCACCGCCTGCCGACGCCGAGCTGCTCGTCGTGTGCGTGCCGAAGTTCAGGACCTTGGTGACCGTCACCTTGTCGACCACTGCCCCGGTGCGGTCAACGATCAAGGCAGCCTCGGAGGCGCTGTCTGCGTCGTCGTACACCTCCAGATAGACCTGCTCCCCGGCGTTCCTCCAGCGCGCACGACCATTGTCGGCGCTGGCGGCCTCGTCGATCAGCGCAACGATCGGGCCGAACGGGCCGCCTTCGCGCAGCGTCAGCACGCCCTGGTCGGAAAGCGTCATCACGTCCGCCGTGACCGACCCCGTGCGGTTCGACCAGCTCACGGAGTAGCCCGTGGCGTCGCCGATGTACTGCCGGACGGTCGGGTACTCGTAGCTGAAAATGCCGGGGTTCGCCGCAGCGCCCAAGGTCGCCGCCCCGGCGATGCGCATTGACCCGGCGAGGGTCCACGCAATCCCGGCTGACGCGGCGTCGACCCCTGCGACCTCGGTCCCGTTCACGCGCAGGCTGATTCCACTGCCGTTGATAACCAGCGGCACCGCAGCCGCGCCGGTGCGGTCGTAGGCCTGCACCGTGGCGATGGTGTTGTCGGGATCGTAGGCCAGCTCGAGCCCCGCCCCGGCCGCGTGCGCCACGTCCTCGGTAACCCGCAACAGCCCCCCGGTGAAGTCGGTGGGCCCTGCGGGGAACTTTGTCGGGAGGCTCGAATTCTCGGGCGTCAGGATCGACAGCGACACGCTGGAGAGCGTGTTCGGGGCGTTGAACTCCGCGATCGTGATCGTCGTCGTTGGGGCGCTGTAGGTGGACGCCGAGATCGTCCCGTAGGTCGTCGAACTCCCGGCCATCTTGAGTCGCCGCCCGACCGTGTACACCGGGGTGTAATCCCCGGCGAGCGTGATCGACCCGCCCGACACCCGCGTGTGCGTCAGGCCGAGGTCCACCCACTGGGCGTTCTCGTACCAGGTGCGGATCTGCGCCATCAGCTCGCGGATCGTGTCGTTGACCCCGCTCGGGGGCATCCCCTCCGGCGCTCCGTCAGGCGATGCGGAGGAGTTGACGGCGGGACTGGTGGACCAGGTGCTAATGGCGCTCATGGGGTGTCCCCTTGGGTCGTGGTCTTTGCCATGGCTTGCGCCACCTCGGACACGTCCCGCGCCTGCAAGGCGCCCTGCCGGCGCAGCTGCACCAGGCGCTCAAGGAACGCCTGCTGTGCGGCCGGGTTGTCGAAGTTGGTGACCTGCCGGGCAATCTCCGCGCCGGTCTCCTGAGAGACTCGGGTGCGCAGCCACTCCCCCGCCGTCCGCAGGAGGCCGAGCTTGTTGCCCGTAGCCGCATCGGTCGCGACGTTGGCGACGGCATCCAGCGCTTCGGCTCCCTTGTCCATGCTCTGCGACCCGGTCGCAATGAAGTTTCGGGTTTGCGCCGCTTTATTCTCCATCATCAGCGCTTCATCAAGCAGGCCGCGGCGGCGAGGGTTGACCACCTCCTGCACTTTCGCGCGGTCGGCTCGGTTGCCGTAGAACGAGCCCACGGCGTTTCGATTTCCCGTCAGATCAGGCGTGCGGTCGATCTTGTTCCGCAAGCTCTCAAGGGCGCCGCGCTCGTACCACTTCCGCTGCGCAGGCGACAGGGTGGAGAGTGACGCGCGAACGTCTTGCAGCTCGGTGGGGGTGCGCGGAAGCTCGCGGCCTTGCTCGAACGCGTCACGGGCCTGCGCCGGCCCGGCGTAGCTGGAGCGGGCGCTCTGATAGGTCTGCCCACCCGGGGCTGCGTCGGCTGCGGTAATCAGCTCGCGCCGGAGCTGCTGCAGGTCCTGCTGCATCTGCCGTGTGGCAATGCCCGGCGCCTTGTCGGCGGGCCTCGGCCCCTGCTGGTACACCGATCGCAGACCGTCGTCGATCGACTGCTTGACCGAGTCGACATCTCGGAAGGTGATCGGACGCAGAAGGTTACCGGCCTCGTCGTAGAGGTCGCTGACGGGCATCCCGAGCGAGCGGCGCGAGGCCTCCAGAGACTGCACCTGTTCGCGAACGTAGGGCGTTGAGAAGATGCGCAGCACCGTCGGATCGGTGACCTCGGGCAAGCTGTCCAGCTGACGGTATAGCGGGCCTGATTCAGTGCGCGCGCGAGCAATCAGCGCATCCGCGCGACCGCCTGCATTGCTGCTGCTGACTCGCCCGAACCCTCGCTCAAGCTGACTGATAAGGCGATCTGCCTGCCCCCCCGTGCGGGTCAACCCCATCGCGTCAACAGGCTTGCCCGCTGCCCGCGTCAAGAGCGCGTCATCGACGATCGCGCTGCCTTCCCCGGGCAGAGTGCGCACGGCGCGCGTAAGGCGCTGCAGCGGCTGCCCGCCGACATCCACCAGGCCGAGCGGAACATTGGCACGACGCGCCCGCTCCAGCGCCATCGCGGCAGCTTCCGGGGTGACGCCAGCTTCCTCCATGGCGCGCAGGATCTTGGCTTCTGCACTGGTAATTGTAGGAGTTCCACCGGGGACGCCAGGGCCCGCAGGTACGGCACGGGACACTGACCCCGCCTCCAGGTTCAGTGCATCCGTCACGCGCCTCAGGTACGGCTCGACTTTGCGCGACAGCACCTGACCGCCCTGCATCGCCCCGCCGACCGCTCCACCGACCGCTCCGCCCAGAGCCGTTCCTGTGACGGCGCCCTCGAGGCGCTGCCCGGGATCAGCTGTTCCGACGCCTGCGACAAAGCCCGGGATCGCGCCAGCTCGCGCGCCTTCGCGCACGGCATCGAACACGGTATTGACCGGGCGCACAGACGTGCCGCCCCCGAACAGCGAGTTGCGCAGCAGATCGAAAGCGCTCTTGCCCCCGCTCGCAATGGCTGCCGGCGCTGCGACCATGGCGGATGCCGCGGACGGCAACACCGCGCCCAAGGCGGTAGCTGCTGCGGATGCGTACGGGTTGTCCTGCTGGAACTGCTGCCGCTCGCCGCGCTGCCGCGCCATCGAGTCGGCATACGGGGAGCCGACGCGGCCCCTAGTCGCCCGGTTGACCAGGTTTTCCCCACCAGCCTGCAGCTCGTCAGCAAACCCGACCGAGATGCCCTGATTGAACTGCGAGGCAAGGCCCGAGGCGTACTCCAGAGGGGAGCGGCGGCGGCGCTGCTTTGCAAGGTATGCCTTGGCCACAACCGACGGGTCGGCGCCGTCCGGTGCTTCGAGGATGGTGCCGTCAGGGAGTTCGATTTCCATGCGCTACGGCCTCACGTTCCCGTTGGCATCGACTCTCACTCGCTTGCCCTGCGGCGCGGCTCCGGTTTCACGCGGCCCCATTCCAACCTTGTCAGGGTCTTTACCTTCGACCGCCAGCAGCCACCGGTCGTAGTGATAGCGGATCTTCTGCATGTTCTCCCTGAGCCGCGGAGGCGATTGCTCCTGCTTGAGGCTTGCAACGGTCGAGCCGAGCAAGTCCAGCTCTTTCACGGCGATGGCCCCCAAGGCGCCCCCGGACGTTGACTGAGCGCGCATGTTGGCAAGCTCGTCAAAGCTGAGATTGGCGGTGATCGTTTCGATATCCGAGGCGAGGTCCACGGCTCCAGTGCCGGGTAAATTTCTCATCAGCGCCCCGCCCGCGCCGGCGGTTTTGGCGTTGATGCTGTTGATCGCCCTGTCGACAGTTGATATGACTGACCGGGCCTTCAATATGCGCGACTGCGCTGCCGCCTTGGCTTTTTCAGCAGCGGCTTTGTTTTCCAGGTCGCGTGCGCTGCCCGGCTCCACCTCAACCCCTGGCACCCCGGGCTCGGGCCGATATTCGCCAGGGCCGAGCTTCGGCAATTCCGGCCCGGCAGTGACGCCGGGGTAATTGTTGACGACGGCAGCAGGGGACGGGGGCGCCCACCGCGAAGCGTTGGCGATCACCTCCCACCGCCCGGTTTCGGGGTTGAACTCCTCGGTGCGCATCATATTTCCAACGTTTACCGTGCGGCTTTCGCGCGGCTTCGGCATCGCCGCAGGTGCCTGCACGTTCGGCAGCACGCGCGTCCCGTCCTCGTAGTAGTCGAGGCCGTCTGGGCCCCTCACGATGCGGCGCTGCGGAGCCGCTCCCGGGGCGTTCATCGCCTGAATCTGCGCCTGCATGTATTGCTCGCGCAGTTTCTGCTGCGCAGCTTCAGCGGCCATCTGTCGCGACTGCAGCATCGAGGTGCCAAGGATCTCGCCGAACCCGCGCCGGCGGCTGCTGTACCCGCTGTTCGCAAGCAGCGCGAGGCCCAGGTCCATCGTTGCCGGGTTCTGCAGCAATCCCTGCGCACCGCCGACCGCACCAAGCAATCCGCGCCGCGGCTGCCCCGTGTTGCCCGCGTTGCCGACGATCTGATCGAGGATGCCCATTATCCTTTCCTCCCGAGGATGCCGCCGCCGAGCGCCCCGAGCAGCGCCGCCCACCCGTTGTCACTGAACTGGCTGCCAAGCGCAGCCCCGGTGAGCGCCCCGCCCACCATCCCGGCGGTCTTGTTCGTGCCGCCCGAGGGCTCGTAGGTGCTCTGCCCGAGGTTGCCGTTCACGCGCGAGAGGTACTGGTCGAGCAGCACCTGCGGCGCACGCTGCTCGTAGTCGAACCGGCCGCGCTGATCCTGCTGCACGCGGCCCGCCAGGTCCTCGACCGACGCCCCGACCGAGCCGAGGCGCTGCATGTCGAGGTACGGCTGCTCGGCGAGCTGCCCGACCATGCCAAGCGCCTGCCCCTGCTGGCCGCGCTGCGAGAGGATGTCGGAGAGCGCGCGCTGCTGGTTGTTCTCGTAGGTGCTGCCGTAGAACTGGGTCGCGAGGTCGTTGAGCTGCTGCCCGCGGATCGGGGCTGCGGCGTTCACGTTTCGACCGGCGCGGGCGAACTCGCCCTCGAGCTGCGATCGGCTGTTGGTCGCTGCGCGCTGGAACATCTGGTCGAGGTACGGGTTTGACTGCGACCCGAACGAGGACGTCGGGGTGCCGGCGAGCTGGTTCTGTGCGTACTGCGTCGCCTGATTGACAAGCGGCGAGCCTGCCAGCGCCCGCTGCTCGATGCCCTGCATCGCCCGCTCGGTCTGCCCGCTGAACGGGACCACGGTCTGCCCGCCGTACTGCTGCGGGGCGCCCATGTTCAGCATGTTCTGGGCGTACTCGAGGCCCTTGGCCTGGTACGGCTGCTGCCATGCGGGCCCCTGAGTCTGCAGCACCGCGGTGCCGGGGCTCGAGGTCTGGTACGGCTGCTGGCCCGCCGGGGCGGGGACCTGGATCGCAGACGATCCGGAGTTGCTGTCGTTGCTCATGCGTACCTCCCGTACTGCGCAAGCAGGCCGGCGTAAATGGGGTCAATGTTGCTGTTGTTGCGATTGGCGAACGCGCCGAGCAGGCCGCCAGGCTGGACGTAGCCCATCGTTTCGGCGCCTTGCGTCGGCATGATCGACGGCGCTGCAGGCGTCCCGGGCATGTCGTCTGCCGGGTCGAAGTAGTACATGTCGTTCGACAGCGAGGGCATCTCGCCCCCTGGCGCTTCGGCTGACATCATCGGAGGGGCGGCGCTCGGCTGCGGCGAGGGCGCGGCTCCCGGGTACACCGGGCGTTCGCTCACGATGCGATAGCCGCTGTCGTTCTTGACCTGCGCATTGCTGATCGGCTTGCCGTTCTGATAGTTGAAAATCAGGTCGGTCATCATGTGGTCCTGCACGGCGTTCAGGCGCTCGTCGTCAGACCCACCGCCCATCTTCAACATCCACGGCTTCACCACCTGCTCGTAGATCGTGCCGGGGCTGGAGTTAGGCGGCACAGCGCCGCTCGTCACCGCGCCGTTGATCTGCTGGGTCATGTCGAACAGGAAGTCTTCGTTGCCCTTCCGCCCGTAGGCGTACTGCCCGGGGAAGTTCAGCTTGTTGGTGCGGTACAGGTTCACGAAACCCTGCGCAAGCTCGACCGGGTCACTCTCCCCGACGCCCCTGCCCTGCTCGACGCCGGCCCAGTAATTCGAGAACGCCTTGTCGCCGAACTCTTTGGTGTTCGTGAGGGTGGCAGCCAGTGCCGCAACGCCCGCGCCCACCAGCCCGATCGGGCCGAGTGCCGCGAGTCCCGTCAGCCCGGCCAGATACCCCGCGGACGCCGCCGCCACCGCCCCGCCGACCGCTGCGCGGCCTTCCTTGCCCTTGCTGATGCTGTCCGCAGCGTAAGCGCCGCCCGCGAGCAACCCCAAGCCCGCGCCTGCAGTCCCCAAGGCTCCCAAGCCCGCGCCAGGGGCTGCTGCAGCGGGAGCCGCCGCTGCCGTACCCGTCGCCGCTGCACCGCCGCCTGAGGCTCCCAGAGCCGCTCCCATGCCGCCTGCCTGAGAGGCGATCGAGCCGGACGCACCGAGCATCCCGGAGAGGCTCGCGCCCGGGGCTGCCGCGGCCGCCAGCGACCCGGTGGCCGCCGAGCCCAGCCCGGTCGAGGTCAGCCCACCGAGCGTGCCGAGACTGCCGAGCCCTGCGGTAGCGCCCGCAGCTGCGCCCGCGCCCGCTGCCCCGCCCCCGCCCGCGCCTGCGAGGCTGCTGAGGCTGGAGAGGTCGGGCGCAAAGGTCACGCCCGGGGCGGGGATCGAGGCCATCGCCGGAGGGGGCGAATTGATCGCCGCCAGGTCCCCGGGCTGCAGCACGTTCACCGGGGTGATGGGGTCCGCCACCGCCGAGGGACCGAGCAGCCCTGAAAGCGGCGCCCCGGACTGCGCGGTCGAGAGCATCGAGCCCGGGTACTGCGCCGGCGTGGGGATCGACCCCATCGAGGTCGGCTGGAGAGATTCCATGTCGCCGGGCTGCAGGACATTCGGCGTGGTGGGCGTGTAGTTCGCAGCCCCGGGGAGGGCTTCAGCGAGCGAGCCTGCCTTCTGCGCGGTATCAAGCATCGAACCCGGGAACTGCGCCGGGCTTGCACCCGATCCGCCAAACAGCTTCTTGGCAGCGTCCGTCAGGGACGACAGCGCCTGCGGGTTCTGCGCCAGCGCCGCGAGCAGTCCGCCCGCAAGCCCTGCGCTGTCGCTGCCACTGCTGCCACCGCCCGAGGTCGGGAACGGCGCGAGCGGGGCGTCGAGCGTGTAGGGACGCTGGCTATACGCCGGCGGCGCTCCCGCCAGTCGATACGCTTGCTGGCCGTAGGCGCCGAGCCCGGGGGGCTGCGGGGCGTAGGGCACCTGCCGAACACTCAGGAATCCGGGGAGACTAGCCATTGGGCACCTTCAGGTTCTTTTCGAGTACGACCGCACGCTCGCGGTATTCGGGCAGCACGCGCAGCCAGCCTTTCCTTCCGATGATCTCGATCGCGGCGCAGTCAAGCCCGCGCGCCCAGTCCTCGATCAGCGCCAGCCCGTCGTGCAGGATCGGCATCAGGTCCCCGACCGCCACGAACACCGCGCAGTACTTGCCGCGCAGGTGCTGGTAGATCTGCGTGATGCAGACGCCGCGGATCGCGCCGTTGTCCTGGTACCCCCACACCTGCGCCTCGCAGTTCAGCGCCAGCGCCTTGAGCGACGCAGCGGACGTGGTGGCGGTCTCGAACTCGAAGCGCTTCAGGTGCGGCTCGATCTGCGGCCATAGCTCCTCGAGCTGGTCCGCGCGCAGGGCAAACACGCTACCCGAGCCGGACATACGCGAACGTCCGGTCGGTCGAGGCGGTGCTGGCGTGCGTCACGGTGAAGCTCCCGCGCGACCGCGCCGAGAGGTACAGCCCGCCGAGCGCTGCCGCGGCGTTGCTGGTCGTGGGCACCCAGAGTACGACCTGGTTCGCCTCGAACTTGTTGTCGCTGACGACCGTGCTCGTCACCGATGCGGCCAGCGTGAAGGTGCCCGTAAC
>JBIKII010000161.1:0-7464 GCA_044361705.1 Caulobacter sp. | reverse complement strand
TGTCGGACCTCAAGCAGGGCGTGACGCTTGAGGTGATGGGCGAGGGCTCCTCGATGGGGCCGTGGAACGCCGAGATGAAGCGGCTGGAGCGCAGCCGGCAGGGCGACATCAAGTACGACATCGCCTGGACCACGCTCGGCGAATACCTGGCCTATCTCGAGAAGGAGGGGATCAGCCCCAACGTCGCCTCCTTCGTCGGGGCCGAGACGGTCCGCACCAACGTGCTGGGCGAGGGCGACGACCAGCCGGGCGAGGCCCAGCTGCAGCGCATGCGGGGACTGGTGGTCCAGGCCATGGAGGAGGGGGCGCTGGGCGTCGGCTCCTCGCTGATCTATGCGCCCGGCAGCTACGCCGAAACGCGCGAGCTGACCGCCCTGGCCGCCGAGGCCGGTCGCTGCGGCGGCATCTACGTCAGCCACATGCGCAGCGAGGGCAACCGGCTGCTGGAGGCCATCGACGAACTGATCGACATCTCGCGCCAGTCCGGCGCCCCGGCCGAGATCTGGCACCTGAAGGCGGCCGGCCGGCAGAACTGGGGCAAGCTGGACGCCGCCATCGCGAAGGTCGAGGCGGCCCGGGCGAGTGGTCTGCGCATCACCGCCAATATGTACACCTACACCGCCGGCTCGACGGGCCTGGACGCCGCCATGCCGCCCTGGGTCCAGGCCGGCGGCCGCGAGGCCTGGATCAAGCGCCTGAAGGACCCGCAGATCCGCCGCGAGGTCATCGCCGAGATGCGCAGCGACAGTCCGGTGTTCGAGAACCTCTACCGCTTCGCCGGGGCCGAGGGGACGCTGCTGGTCGGGTTCCAGAACCCCAGGCTCAAGCCCCTGACCGGCAAGACCCTGGCCCAGGTCGCCGCCGAGCGGAAGGTCAGCCCCGAGGACGCCGCGATCGACCTGGTGATCGAGGACGGCAGCCGGGTGCAGGTGGTCTATTTCCTGATGAGCGAGGACAACGTCCGCAGGCAGGTCGCCCTGCCGTGGATGAGCTTCGGCTCCGACGCCGGCGCCCAGGCGCCCGAGGGCGTGTTCCTGCAGTCCAGCACCCACCCGCGCGCCTACGGCAACTTCGCCCGGCTGCTGGGCAAGTATGCGCGCGAGGAGAAGGTCATCACCCTGACCGAGGCCATCCGCCGGATGACCAGCCTGCCGGCCCATAACCTCGGCCTGCGTGAGCGGGGGACGCTGAAGCCCGGCTACTATGCCGACGTGGTGGTCTTCGATCCGGCCAGCGTCAGCGATCCGGCCACCTACCAGAGCCCCAAGCAGTTCGCGACCGGCGTCAGTTGGGTGCTGGTCAACGGCGGCGTGGCGCTGAAGAACGGCCAGCCGACCGGCCAGGCGACGGGGCGTTTCGTGCGTGGTCGCGCCTGGAAAGGTTGGCCCGACGGGGGCTGCCGGGCGTCGGCGAAGGAGTGGGGCTGGTGAAAAAGGGGGACAGTCACTGATTTCGGCGGGCCGAGATCAGTGACTGTCCCCCTTTTTCCGCCGCGCCAGCAGCACCAGCCCGTACAGCGGTACTGTCGCGGCGACGAACCACAGGGTCGGCGGCAGCATCAGCGGGTCCGACAGCGCGATGACGGCGACCGAGAAGGCCGCGCCGCCGAGACCGAGCAGCCGCAGCATCCAGCGCTTCGCGCCATCCTCCACCGCCTGGGCGATCCGGAGCAGCGACAGCGCGCAGAGGGCATAGATGATCATCGAGAAGTTGACGGTGATGTTGATCAGCACGCCGAACTGCTTGCCCAGAGTCGGCGAGATGCTGGCCAGCAGCACCCCCGACATCAGGCCCGCCGCCAGCAGCAGGTCACGGACCGGCGCCCGCGTGGCGTCGCCCTGTGACAGGATCCTGGGCAGATAACCCGCCGCCGCGCCGCTGCGTGAGACCTCGGCGGTGACCAGCATCCAGCCGCCGACCGTGCCCATGGTCTTGAGCAGGGCGCAGACCGCGATCACGCTGGCGGCGGCCGGACCCCACAGGATGCGGATGGCGTCGGCGAACGGCGCGGTGGAGTTGGCCAGGATATCTGTCGGGATAGAGCCCAGCAGAGCCACCGACGCGGCGATGTAGATCACGGCGGCGAGCGCCACGCCGCCCAGCGAGGCCCGCGCCACGTTCTTCTCCGGATCGCGGACCACGGCGGCCGCGAAGCTGGCGCTCTCGATGCCGAGGAAGGCCCAGAAGATCGGCGCCAGCGACTGTCCGACGGCGACGGACAGGGGCTTGCCGCTGACGTTCCAGCCGGCGGCGAAGATATCGCTGTCGAAGGCGACCAGCCCCAGCACGGTCGCAACCACGATCGGGGCCAGCCCGATCAGCAGGGTCAGGCCGCCCAGGCGTGTCACCAGTTTCGCCCCGAAGATGTTGGCGATGGTCAGCAGCCAGACGATGGCGATGGTGGTCCAGGCGCCGGCGAGGGGCTGGGCCAGGACCGGCAGGAAGTAGGCGAGGTATCCGGTCGCCGCCAGCGCTACTGCCGGCACCCCGATCCAGCAGGCCAGCAGATAGAGCCACCAGTTGGCGAAGCCGAAGAACGGGTGCAGCCCCCTGGCGGGATAGTCGACGATGGCGTCCTGCGTCGGCCGGATCGTCGCCAGCGCCGCGAAGACGCCGGCCAGCGCCAGGGCGCCGCCTGAGCTGATGATCCAGGAGATGATCGTCGAGGAGCCGGTCGCCGCCAGCGAGGCCGGCAGCATGAAGACGCCGGACCCGATCATGTTGCCGGCGACCAGAACCGTCGCCGCCAGCGGGCCCACGCCCCGTTCGTTGCTCAACCGCCCGCCCCCGCGTTCGGTGAACAGTGGGTGCCGGATTTGCGGGTGGAGTCAACGCGCGGATGCGGCGGACCTTTGGATCACCGTCATCCTCGCCCTTGTGGCGAGGACCCCTGCCGCGGCTCGCAGGTGGGCGCGTGATCACACTCTCACGTGGACGCTGAAACCGGGGTCCTCGGGACAAGCCCGAGGATGACGATCAATTTGAACCGCCACGTTCATCAGTAGTCCGAAAAGGTCGGGTCATGACGGCGAGTGGAAGCCCTACCCGATCGCCTCCGCCACCCGGTTCTGGAACCAGCCCACCCCCACCTCGTGCCGGGGCGACAGCACGCCACGGTCGTAAACGCCGGCGTCGAAGTTTTTCTGCACGGCCTCGCAGATCACCTTGTCCTCGAGCGTCAGCGTATCGGAGGCGGCCAGCACCGCGTCCATGTCGGCCGTCGCCGGATCGTAGAAGTAGAGGTAGTCCAGCCGCGTGCGGCCTTGGCCGACGGGCTGCATATGCTCGACCATCAGGCCGTAGCGATAGACGTTGAAGGCCAGGTTCGGCCACAGCCAGGCCCACAGGCCGTCGTTGACGCCGCTGGTGGTCGCAACCTCGTGCACCGCCACGGCGCCGTCCATCCGCACATTATACGACGCCGTATCGACCTCGGCGGCCAGGCCCGGATGCACCACGTCGATGTGGTAGCCCTCCAGATAGTTCTCGACATAGGTCTTCCAGTTGCAGGCCAGGTCGTGGCTGCGGCGCAGGGTGGCCGGGCCGACCGTCACGCCGCGCTCGTCCATCAGGCGGCCCAGCGGCGCGACCAGCGCTTCCAGCGGTCCGGCCTCGCCGTCGATATTGACGAAGACAAAGCCGCGCCAGACCTGCAGCCGCACCGGGTGCAGGCCGAAGTCGCGCGGATCGAACCCCTCTGCGGCGCCGAAGTCGACCGCGCTGCGCAGCCGGCCGTCCAGGGCGTAGCGCCAGCCGTGGTAGCGGCAGGTCAGCTCGCCGCCGCAGCTGCCCTTGCCGGCCTCCAGCAGAGGTCCGGCCCGGTGGCGGCAGACGTTGTGGAAGCCGCGCAGCAGCCCGTCCTTGCCCCGCACCGCCAGCACCGGCCAGCCGGCGATGTCACCCGCCAGGTAATCGCCTTCGCCCGCCGCTTCGCTTTCATGCCCCAGGAACTGCCAGCCGGCCGCGAACACCGTCTGGCGCTCGCGCAGGAAGACGGCAGGGTCGCGGTAGAGGGCGGCGGCGAGGGTGAGCTGCATGGGCGGAGTAAAGCCTTTCCGCCCCTCCAGGGGGAAGGGGGGATGTCACAGGGCAAGGAGCCGCCTCGTCTTCCCATCAAACAAGGAGACTCCCATGATCTACCGATGGATCGCGGCGTTGCTGGGCGGCGGGCTGGCGGTCAATGCGCTGGTCATGCTGGCGCGACCGCTCGGCTGGTACGACGCCGTGCCTGGCGTGCCGCTGACCGGGCCGTTCAACGCCCACTTCGTGCGCGACATCGGCATGGCCTACCTGGTCGTGACCCTGGGCCTCGCCTGGTTCGCCTGGCGGCCCGCGCAGGGCTGGCCGGCGCTGGTCTGCGCGGCGGCGTTCCTGTGCCTGCACGCGGCCATCCACCTCGGCGACGCCAGCTGCGGCGGCAGCGTCTGGCGCGACCTGGTCCGCGACTTCCCCGGCGTCTTCCTGCCCGCCCTGATCACGGCCTGGATCGCCTGGGCCAACCGTCCCCCCAAGGAGGCCTGACATGTTGAAAGCCCTGCTCCGCCGCCAGATCGACGGCTTCGAAAAGACCTGGAACTACGGCGCCGGCTACATGCGCGACCTGCTCGACAAGGGCGGGCCGTGGACCTTTATCCGCTTCGGGATGGTCGCCTCCCTGGGCCACGGCAAGACCGCGCCGGCGGAGGCGCGGGCGGCGGCCGGCATCGTCGGGACCCTGGCCGGCGACTGCGGACCCTGCACCCAGATCAGCGTCGACATGGCCACGGCCGGCGGCGTGCGGCCGGAGGTCCTGCGCGGCATCCTGGCCGGCGACCGGCTGGCCATGGGCGAGGCGGCGGCGCTGGCCTACGACTTCGCGCGGGCCGTGCTCGATCGCAACCTGCTGGACGCCGACGAGTGCCGGGCCGAGATCGTCCGCCGCTGGGGCGAGGCGGCCGTCGTCGATCTGGCCCTCGCCCTGACGACCGGCCAGATGTATCCCACGGTGAAGTATGCGTTGGGCCACGGCCGCGCCTGCACCAAGGTGGTGGTGGCCGGCGTCTCCGCCCCTTTCCGCCTGTCGGAGCCCGTCGCGGTATGACCTCCGCCACCTCCACCTTCGAAGCCGAGCGGCCGCGCCTGAAGCGGCTCGCCTATCGCATGCTGGGCTCGGTGGCCGAGGCGGAGGATGCGGTGCAGGACGCCTGGTTGCGCTGGGACCGGGCCGGCGCAGCGGCGGACAACCCCCGGGCCTGGCTCGTCCAGACCGTCACCCGGCTGTGCCTGGACCGGCTGAAGTCGGCCCGCGCCCGCCGCGAGACCTACGTCGGCCCCTGGCTGCCCGAGCCGCTGGTCGAGGAGATCGCCGATGATCCGGTCGAGCGGGCCGAGGATGTCTCCGTCGCCTTCCTGCTGGCGCTGGAGCGGCTGTCGCCGCTGGAGCGGGCGGTGTTCCTGCTGCACGACGTCTTCGATCAGGACTACGCCGCCGTCGGCGCCGCGCTGGGCCGGGGCGAGGCGGCGGTGCGCCAGCTGGCCAGCCGGGCCCGCGCCCACGTCCGCGACGCCCGGCCGCGCTTCGCGGTCTCGCCGGAGAAGACGCTTGAACTGGCCGCCGCCTTCATGCGGGCGGCCGCCGCGCAGGACATGGAGGGCCTCTCCAGCCTGCTGGCCCGGGACGCGGTGCTGATCTCCGACGGCGGCGGCAAGCGGCCGGCGGCCCTGCGCCCCATGGTGGGCCGCGAGGACGTGATGCTGCTGCTGCGGGGCCTGTCCTCGCGGGGCAGCTTCACCAAAGCCATGGCCATGCGCCCGGCGATGATCAACGGCGCCCCCGGCGTGATCATGGACCTGGCCGACGGCCTGCAGACCATCGCCTTCGAAGCCGACGCCGACGGCCTGCTCAGCGCGATCTACATCGTGAGGAACCCCGACAAGCTGGGGCATGTGAGGGGGTAGCGCTGATCGGGGACATGTACCGTCTTCGGTACGTGTCCCCTGCCGCTTGCTGAAGCTGATGGGGACACGCACTGAAGTGGATATCCCCGGCCGTACGTCGGAAGCGCTCTGGCGCGGACCCGCTCCATCCGCGATATGTGCTGAATGCGCTTCGACGACCGCTTCCTGGAGGAGATCAAGTCGCGCGTCCGGCTGTCGGACGTGATCGGCAAGACCGTGAAGCTCAAGCGTCAGGGCCGCGAGTTCGTCGGCCTGTCGCCGTTCACCAAGGAGCGGTCGCCCAGCTTCTTCGTCAACGACGACAAGGGCTTCTTCCACGACTTCTCCAGCGGCAAGCACGGCGACCTGATCAGCTTCCTGCAGGAGACCGAGCGGCTGACCTTCATGGAGGCGGTCGAGCGGCTGGCCAATGAAGCCGGGATGCCGATGCCGGCCCCCGACCCCCAGGCCGCCGAGCAGGAGAAGAAGCGCCAGGGTCTGGCCGACTGGGTCGAGCTGGCCGCGCAGTGGTTCGAGGGCGAGCTGCACCGGCCGTCCGGCAAGGCGGCGCGGGACTACCTGCTGCGCCGGGGCCTGCCGGAGACGGAGTGGAAGCGCTTCCGCATCGGCTTCTCGCCGGCCTCGCGGACCGCGCTGAAGGACTACCTGATCGCCAAGGGCGCGCGCCCGGCCGAACTGATCGACGCCGGCCTGCTGATCGCGCCGGAGGAGGGCGGCGCCGCGCCCTACGACCGTTTCCGCGACCGCATCATCTTCCCCATCGCCGACGCACGGGGACGGATCGTCAGCTTCGGCGGCCGGGCCATGGATCCGGAGGCGCGGGCCAAGTACCTGAACGGCCCCGAGACGACCCTGTTCTCCAAGGGCCGGCTGCTCTACGGCCTGCCCGAGGCCCGCAAGCTGCTGCACGCTGGCGGCGACGACACCGCCCTGGTCGTCGTCGAGGGATACATGGACGCTATCGCCTGCCAGCGAGCCGGCGTCGCCGCCGTCGCCCCGCTGGGCACCGCCCTGACCGAGGACCAGATGGAGGTCCTCTGGCGGCTGCATCCGGAGCCGACCTTGTGCTTCGACGGCGACGGGGCCGGCATGCGCGCCGCGAGCCGGGTCATCGACCGGGCCCTGCCGCTGCTCAAACCCGGCAAGAGCTTCAGGTTCGCCATCGTCACCGGCGGCAAGGATCCCGACGACGTCCTGCGGGAGCAGGGTCCGGGCGCGTTGAAGGCGCAACTGGCCGAGACCACGCCCTTCGTCGACGCCCTCTTCGTGCGCGAGCGGGATCTCGAACCGCTGGAGACCCCCGAACGCAAGGCCGGCCTGAAAGCCCGCCTGCGCGAGCGGGCGGCCAGCATCGCCGACAAGGACCTGGCCCAGGCCTATCGCGAGGAGATGCTGTCGCGCCTCGACACCCTGTTCGCGCGGCCCGCCGCCGGCGGCCAGGGCGCGCCCCGGCAGCCGTTCACGCCCCGCGCGCGGGGCCGGCGCGGCGAGGTGCTGCACTTCGACGCCTTCCCGACGCCCGAAGGC
>JBIKII010000160.1:0-7495 GCA_044361705.1 Caulobacter sp. | reverse complement strand
GGCCTGGGCGTAGGTCGGGTAGCGCACCTCGGCCAGCGCGGTGAGGACCTCCAGCGGGTCCTTGCCGCGCACCAGCGGGCGGGTGTCCTTGCGGCCGATGCGGCGGGCCAGCAGCTCAAGGTCGGCCTTCAGCCACACCGACAGCGCCCGCGCCTTGATCAGCGCCCGCGTCTCGTCGTTGACGAAGGCTCCGCCGCCTGTGGCCAGCACGAAGGGGCCCTCGTCCATCAGCCGGGCGATGACCTTGCGTTCGCCCTCGCGGAAGGCCTGTTCGCCGAAGGTTTCGAAGATCTCGCTGATGGTGCGGCCGGCCGCGGTCTCGACCTCGGTGTCGGCGTCGCGGAACGGCAGGTCCAGCGCCAGCGCCAGGCGGCGGCCGATGCTGCTCTTGCCCACCCCCATGAGTCCGACGAGGGCGATGGTCTTGCGACGAAGTCGTGGGTCCGGGTTCATGGCCAGGTTCCGCTTACACGATAGGGGGCCTTCGGGCCAACAGCTACCAGGCGGGCGGGGCCCCTCCCTTTTTGGGCAGGAGAGGTGTTAGGGTCGCGGCATGCGATCCCTTGTTCTCGCCGCCCTCGTCTGTCTGCTCGCCGCGCCGGCCTCCGCCCAGGTCGAGGTCGCGCCGCTCGCCGCGCCGGACTACTTCTCGCTCGGCGCGCGCGACACCGGCCTTCCCGGCGACCTCTGGCGCGACAGCTCGGGCCCGACGGCCGCCGCCATCATCCCGCTCCTCGGCGTCCGGCCGCTGACGCCCGCCGCCCGCGATCTGGCGGTCCGGGTTCTGGCGACCGCCGCGGTCGGACCTGACGGCGCGGGCCGCGATCCCGCCGTCGCCGCCGCCCGCATCCAGGCGCTGCTGGCGCTGGGCCGCCCGCGCGAGGCCTGGGCCGCTGCCGAGCGCGCCGGCAACCTGCCGACCCATCCGGCCCTGGCCGAGGCCGTCGCCGAGACGGCTCTGATCGTCGGCGACGACAACCGGGCCTGCCGTGTCGCGCAGGACCTTTCGGTCGGACGGGGCGAGCTCTACTGGCTGCGGCTGCGCGCCTACTGCGAGGCGCGGGCCGGCGACAGCGTCACCGCGCAGCTGACGCTGACCCTCGCCAGCGAGAAGCGGCGCGACCCGATCATCTCCCGGCTGATCGGCGCGGTGATCGCCGGCGCCGGCGATCCGGGCGCCGCCTCGGTGCGCGACGGGCTGGAGTATTCGCTGTCCCGCCGACTGGCGCTCGACGTCGCGGCAGCCAAGGGCGCTTCACCCGGCGTGGCGGCGATGCTCTCCGGCGACGCGCCGCCCGCGACGCTGTCCGGGGGCGGCCTGGCGGGGCGGTTCATCCGCCCCGAGGGGCGCGCCGCCGAGTTCGACGCGCTGGTGCGACAGGCCCAGGCCTCCGACGCCAGGGCCCGTCCGCGCTACGAGGCCGCCGTGCTCCTCGCCGTCGCTCTCGGCGCGACCCCGACCGCCGGTGAGCGGGCCGTCATCGCCGGGTTCGTCACGCCTCCGGGCGACGCGGCCTCGGGTCGGCTGGCCGCGCTCGACCTGGCCGCCGAGGCGGGACTGAAGGGCGAGACGGCGCTGCTGGCGCTGGCCATCGTCGCCGACGCCGAGGGCAAGCCCCGGCCTGCGGACTACGCTCCCATGGTGTCGGCGCTGCGCCGCGTCGGGCTGCCCGACGCCGCCGTCGCCTTCGCCGGGGAAGCCTTCGCGGCGCTGCAGATCGAATGAGCGAAGGCTGGGGCGACGCCTTCCTCGAGATGATGGCTGTCGAGCGCGCGGCGGCCCGCAACACCCTGACCGCCTACGGCAAGGACCTGGCCGACGCCGCCGCCTTTCTGAGGGCCCGAAACCGGGACCTCGCCACCGCCTCGGCCGAGGACATCGAGGCCTGGTTCGCGGGCCTGGGCGCCGCCGGCCTGGCCCCGGCCACGGCGGCCCGGCGCCGGTCGTCCATCCGTCAGTTCTACCGCTTCGTGCTGGGCGAAGGCTGGCGGACCGACGATCCCTCGCGCCGGGTCGAGGCGCCCCGGAAAGGGCGCTCGCTGCCCAAGGTCCTGTCCCGCGACGAGGTCGAGCGGCTGATCGCCGCCGCCGCGGCGAAGGACGGCGGCCAGGGCCTGCGGCTGTCGGCGCTGGTCGAGCTGACCTACGCGTCGGGCATGCGGGTGTCGGAGGTGATGGGCCTGCCGCTGACCGCCCTGGCGCGCGACCCGGCCTATCTGATCGTCAAGGGCAAGGGCGGCAAGGAACGGCTGGCGCCCCTGAACGACGCGGCGCGCACAGCGGTGAAGGCCTGGCTGGGCGTGCGGAAGGACTTCCTGCCGAAGGGGGATGCGGCCAACCCCTGGTTGTTTCCCTCGCGCGGCAAGGCCGGCCGGCTGACGCCCCGGCGCTTCTCCCAGCTGCTGGAGGAGGCGGCCATCGCCGCCGGCATCGACCCGGCGAAGGTCAGCCCCCACGTGCTGCGCCACGCCTTCGCCACCCATCTGCTCGAGGGCGGCGCCGACCTGCGGGTCGTCCAGACCCTGCTCGGCCACGCCGACATCGCCACGACCCAGATCTACACCCATGTCGCGGGCGACCGGCTGGCTGAGGTGGTGAAGACAAAGCACCCGCTTGCGCGTAAGGGTTGAGAGCGCCTGCCGAAGCGGCGTTCAGGCTGGAGTAGATCGAGTGAGGTTTCGTCCTGTGCTGGCCGTCTGCCTTGCGGCATACCTTTTGCCGCCCGCCACGACCTTGGCCGCTGAGGCCGGCGCCACCGTCTCCTCATTGACCGTAACCGCGGAGAAGCCGCCCGTAGCGGTGGTTTGGAAGCAGTGGCCAGCGCCAGGCCGGGCGATGCTGCTCACGCCCGAAAGGGCCCAGCGTTTCGGGGTCGGCGGCTGGGCGTTGGTGGACTGCCTTGTGGCGGCCGACGGCAAGCTGACGGACTGTAGCGCCTGGGCGGTGTCAGCCAAGGATTGGGGCTTTGACGCGGCGGCCGATCGTCTGCTCACCACCACCGCGCCCCAGATTGATCTCAGCGCGCCCGGCGCCTGCCAGTTTGTGGATAAGCCCGTGCGGTTCGCAGTTGTCTTCAGGGTCGACTATCCTGAGTTCCGTCGGTCCCAGTCCAACAAGCCTCAGCCGCTGCCGCCGGTCTGTTTCCCGAAGGACGACGGGTCGGTTCCCATCATCTCGACGCCCCAGTCCGCCGACCCGGCAGCGGCGATCCGGCGCTGCTGACATTGCGCCTCGGGGCTTGCCCTGCAGCCGCAAACGGCGTCTTGAAGGGACACAGCAATCCCCAGGGAGTGACGCAGACCGTGTCCGACGACACCCGCGACAGCAACGGCGCCATCCTCGCCGACGGCGACAGCGTCACCCTGATCAAGGACCTCAAGGTGAAGGGCTCGGGCGGCGTCACGCTCAAGCGCGGGACGCTGGTGAAGAAGATCCGCCTGACCGGCGACCCGGACGAGATCGAGGCCAATGTCGACAAGGTGAGGGGGCTCGTGCTTCGTACCGAGTTCGTGAAAAAGGCCTAGGCCGTGATGCAGCCGGAAATCGAGCAGCTTGAGCACGTGAAGGAGCTGGTGCTGTTCAGCATCGGCAAGACCCCCGTGACGGTCGGCGGGGTGGTCGCGGCGCTGATCACGGTGATCGTGGCCATCGTGGCGGCGAGGCTGCTGGCCCTGGCGCTGGGCCGGGCCCGGGCCAAGGTCACCCGGGGCGGCGCGGCGCTCTACATCGTCGAAAAGTTGACAACCTACGGCCTGATCGTCTTCGGCATCATCGCCGGGGTGTCGACGCTCGGGGTCGACCTGTCGTCGCTGGCCGTGTTCGGCGGCGCGCTCGGCGTCGGCGTCGGCCTGGGCCTGCAGGGCATCGTCAAGGAGTTCGTCTCCGGCATCGTCCTGATCTTCGACGAAGAGCTGCGTGTCGGCGACTATATCGAGCTGGAGAGCGGCCAGCGCGGCGTGGTGCACGAGATCGGCGCCCGGGCGACCCGCATCCGCAACAACGACAGCGTCGATATCCTGATCCCCAACAGCCAGCTGATCCAGGGCACGGTGACCAACTGGACCCTGCGCGGCCACACCCGGCGGATCCGCATCCCGTTCCGCGCAGCTTACAGCGTCGACAAGGAAAAGGTCCGCGACGCGGTGCTGGAGGCGGCCAAGGCCGTGCCCTTCACCCTGCCCGACAGCGCCACCTACCGCACCCAGGTCTGGCTGGTGAGCTTTGGCGAGTCGGCCCTGAATTATGAGCTGGTGGTCTGGCCCCGGCTGGAAGCGGTCAAGCGGCCCAACGCCATCCAGGCGGCCTACACCTGGGCCATAGACGACGCTCTGCGCAACGCGGGCATCGAGGTGCCCAACCCGCAGCGCGACCTGCACGTCCGTTCGATCTTCGGCGAGGAGGCCGACGACGCCCGTCGCACCCTGAAGCTGGAAAGCGCGGGCGCACCGACCAGGGGGCGGCGTCGCAAGGCCTCGACCAACGACGCCATCGAGGACACCCTGGCCCCGGGGCATGACGATCCGGAGATCTCGCGCAAGCCTTCCGCTTGACGGGTTCGCCGCACCGCCGCAAAACCTCTCGCAATCGCGAAAGAGCACTACGGGGACGACGCCATGAAGACGCCGCGCGGGTTTTTCAAACCTCTCGCCATCGGGGCGCCGCAGCCCCTGCGTGACCTGCCGGTCCGGGTCGAGCGGATGATCCACTTCGTGCCGGCGCACCTGGAAAAGGTCCGGGCCAAGGTTCCCGAGATCGCCCCGACCGTCGACGTCATCCTCGGCAACCTCGAGGACGCCATTCCCGCCGACGCCAAGGACGCGGCCCGCGCCGGCTTCATCGAGATGGCCAACGCCACCGACTTCGCCGCGCTCGGCGTCGGCCTCTGGACCCGTATCAACTGCCTCAACTCGCCCTGGCACCTGCAGGACGTGACCGACATCGTCGCCGGCGTCGGCGACCGGCTGGACGTGATGATGGTGCCCAAGGTCGAGGGGCCGTGGGACATCCACTACATGGACCAGCTGCTGGCGCTGCTGGAGGCCAAGCACGGGCTGAAGAAGCCGATCCTGCTGCACGCCATTCTCGAGACGGCCGAAGGCGTGAACAACGTCGAGGCCATCTGCGCCGCCAGCCCGCGTATGCAGGGCATCAGCCTGGGCCCGGCCGACCTGGCCGCCAGCCGCCGGATGAAGACCACCCGCGTCGGCGGCGGCCACCCGTTCTACAAGGTCATCGAGGATCCCCGCGACGACGGCGCCCCGCGCGAGGCCGCCCAGCAGGACATCTGGCACTACACCTTCGCCAGGATGGTCGACGCCTGCGCCGCCCACGGCATCAGCGCCTTCTACGGCCCGTTCGGCGACATCTCCGACGCCGAGGCCTGCGAGCAGCAGTTCCGCAACGCCTTCCTGCTCGGCTGCGTCGGCGCCTGGAGCCTGCACCCCAACCAGATCGCCATCGCCAAGAAGGTGTTCAGCCCCGATCCGGGCGAGGTGATCTTCGCCAAGCGCATCCTCGACGCCATGCCCGACGGCACCGGCGTGGTCATGCTGGACGGCAAGATGCAGGATGACGCCACCTGGAAACAGGCCAAGGTCATGGTCGACTGCGCCAAACAGATCGCCGCCAAGGATCCCGAGTACGCGGCGTTGTACGGGTTCTGAGATGGCCGAGCGCGAGCCGCCCGCGACCCTGGCCGACTTCGTGTTCACCATGCCCCTGCGGGTGCGGTGGGCCGAGGTCGACATGCAGGGCATCGTCTTCAACCCGCACTACCTGACCTATGCCGACGTCGCGATGACCGAGTACATGCGGGCCGTGGGGTTTCCGTACCCTGACGCGCTGCTGCCCTCCGGCGCCGATATCTTCGCGGTCAACGCCAACGCCGACTTCCGGTCCTCGGCTCGCTTCGATGACGAGCTGACCCTTGCGGTCCGCACCCAGCGGTTCGGCCGCACCAGCATGCAGTTCCGGATCGGCATCTTCCGCGGCGAGGCGCTGCTGTGCGACGTGCGCAACACCTACGTCTGCGCGACGCCGAAGGAACAGACGCCGGTGCCGGTTCCGGCCGCCTTCGTCGACGCGGTCACGGCCTGGGAGCGGATCGCGCCGGACCGGTAGCCCCGCGCGCCTGCCGCCGCCTGCTGACAAAGGGAGTCACCAGCTGCCCTTCAATATCCGGAATCCGCGAGACGCCGCCGTAGGGGAGCCATATCGTTCTCCCGGGCGTTTGACCGGGGAACCCGGAGGGGCGAGGGCGACTTCATGGCTTTGGACGTCAGTGACAGGGACCGCTGGGCCGACGCGATCAGCGCGGTCCGGCGCCGCACGACCGACCTCGCCGCGCCCTTGTCGGCTGAGGATCTGCAGGCCCAGGCCATGCCGGACGCCAGCCCGGGCAAGTGGCACCTGGCCCACACCACCTGGTTCTTCGACGTCTTCCTGCTGACGCCGGCGGGCGCCGCGCCGGAGCGACCGGCGTCTTCGGGCTATCTGTTCAACAGCTACTACGAGGCGGTCGGCGAGCGGCATCCCCGGCCCGAGCGGGGCCTGATCACCCGGCCGGCTCTGGACGAGGTGCTGGCCTGGCGGGCCCGCATCGACGCGGCGCTGGCGCGGTTCGTGCGCGACGCCGACAGCGAGCAATTCGCCGCCGCGGCGCCGATTATCGAACTGGGGCTGGCCCACGAGGAGCAGCACCAGGAGCTGCTGCTGATGGACACGCTGGCCCTGCTCGCCCGCCACCCGGACGCCCCGGCCTACCGCACCGACCTGCGCTCCGCCGCCGGACCTGCCCAGCGCCGCGCCGAGTGGATCGAGCACGCCGGCGGGCTGGTCGAGACCGGCGCGGACCCTGACGGTTTCGCCTTCGACTGCGAGCGGCCGCGCCACAAGACCTGGCTGGAGCCGTTCGCCCTGGCCGACCGGCTGGTGACCAATGGCGAGTGGGCCGAGTTCATCGCCGACGGCGGTTACGCCAACGCCGCCCTGTGGCTGGCCGACGGCTGGGACACGGTCCGCCGCGAAGGCTGGGCGGCGCCGGAATACTGGCGCGGCGAGTCCGAGGCGACCCTGGCCGGGCTGGAGCCGCTCGACCCCGCCGCGCCGGTGCAGCACCTCAGCTTCTACGAAGCCGACGCCTTCGCGACCTGGGCCGGCGGTCGCCTGCCGACCGAGGCCGAGTGGGAGGCGGTCGCCGCTGGCCGGTCGACCTCCGGCAACTTCATGGACAACGATGTCCTGCGCCCGACCCCGGCCGGCGCCGGCGACCAGCTGTTCGGCGACCTGTGGGAGTGGACGGCCAGTGCCTATTCGCCCTACCCGGGCTTTCGCCCGGCCGCCGGGGCGCTGGGCGAGTACAACGGCAAGTTCATGGCGCGGCAATTCGTGCTGCGCGGCGGTTGTTGCGCCACCCCCGCGCCCCACATCAGGGCGAGCTACCGCAACTTCTTCCATCCCCACCAGCGGTGGATGTTCTCCGGCCTGCGGCTGGCC
>JBIKII010000159.1:0-7523 GCA_044361705.1 Caulobacter sp. | reverse complement strand
CTACGTCCTCTCCGGCAGCGCCCGGCCAGAAGACATCTCGGTCCAGATGCAGGTCCTGGCCGCCTACGTCACCGCGCCCGGCTGGCGACCGGAGGCGTTTCAACGCGCCCGCACCTATGCCGGCACCCTGTCCGAACAGTGGCAGGCGACAGACAACGGCGTCTTCAGCCGCGACCTCGCGGGCCTGCTGCATGACGGCGACCGTCGCTGGACCTGGCCGACGGCGGAGGACATCGCCGCCGGCCGACCCGAGGACCTGAAAGCCGCGCTTGAGCAACCGCTGAAAACGGGCGCAATCGAGGTCGTGATCGTCGGCGACATCACCGTCGAAAAGGCGATCGAGGCAGTCGCGGCCACCTTCGGCGCCCTGCCGCCCCGACCGGACCAACGCGCGGCTCCCTCGGGCTCAGTGCGCTTTCCGGCTCCGGTGTCGTCGCCCGTGGTCCTGACCCACGGGGGACGCGAGGACCAGTCCGTGGCCTACATCGCCTGGTGGACCGACGACTTCTACGCCGATGTGCAACAGGCCCGTAACGTCGCCCTGCTCGGCGATGTCATCGACCTGCGCCTGACCGAGGAACTGCGCGAGAACCAGGGCGCGACCTACTCGCCATCGGTCGGCTGGAACGCCAGCGACGTCTGGACGGGCTGGGGATACCTGTCGGCCAGGGTCGAGATCCCGCCGGCGCTGATCGATGGCTTCTACCGGGATGTGAGAAAGATCGCCGCCGATCTGCGGGACAAGCCGCCGACCGCCGACGAGATGGACCGCGCCCGCAAGCCGCGCCTCGAGCGACTGATCAAGTCCCGGGAGACCAACGACTACTGGCTGGAGGAGCTCGCCGGCGCGCAGACCGATCCCCGCAGACTGGCCGCGACCCGGTCGGTGCTGGCCGGTTACGAGCGGATCACGCCGCAGGACGTCCAGGCCGCCGCCCGCCGCTATCTCACCGCCGACGGCGCATGGATGCTGGTGGTGCGACCCGAGGGCAAGCCCGCGCCGGTGGCGAAGCCATGAGCCGGCGGCGCCTTGCGGGCCCCGGCCTGATCGCGGCCATCGCGCTCGCGTCCGCCGCGCCGGCGGCCGCGCAGGAGGCTCCCGACCGCGAGCTTCGGATGCTGGGGCGCTGCGCCCTGGCGACGAGCGTCTATCGCTCATTGATGCCGCCCGCGCCGACGCCGGTGGCGGTGACCGACGAGGACAAGGCCCTCTACGAGCGGATGAAACAGGCTGATCCGCTGCTGCGAGCCCGCGCCGACAAGGTCGCGGCGTCCGTCGATCCAGCCGTCGGCCAGGCCATCGGCGAGGAGCTCAAGGCGCAGTATCGCGCCCAGATGGCCCCGCCGGACGGCCCCCGCAAGACGCCGCGCGAGGCGCTGGACCTCTACGCGCCGATCCTCGAGGCCTGCATCGTCCGGGCGGACATGCTGCCCAAGGGTGAGCCCTAGTAAACGACTCCGCCGACGCCGCCGTCGAGGCTCATGCTGAAGCTCGAGGCCGTCGATTCGGTGACCACCTCCTCGCGGTAGGCGGTGTACTTTTCGAACGTCACGATGGTCAGCACCTTCATGCCGGCCCCGAAGCGGCGCAGCAGGCTGCGTTCGTTGCAGTCGCGGGCCGGGGCCTGCGGGCGGCAGACCAGCTGGCCGGCCTCGGCGGCGGTCCCGCGCGTGCGGTACAGCGCCTCGCCCTTGGCGCAGGTCATGGTCTGGCCGCCGTCGAAGGAGATTCGCTCGGCGAACTCGGCGATGGTGATCTGCATCCGCGTGCCGGCGACGCAGCGGTAGAGCTCGCCCTCGTAGCCGTCCTGGACATCGCGGTCGGGGAAGACCTGGGCGGCGGGATGGGGAACGTCGCGGTCGTCGAGGCAGAAGGCCCGGATGACGATGCGGCGCGTCCGGGCCCGGGTGGCCTCGTAGGCGACCTGCCTGGTGCGGCGCAGGCCCTGGACGTCCAGGCCCTGGATCATGCCGGTGGCGCTGGGCGGCGCGTAGTAGCCGCCGCCGCCGCCACCACCGTAGTAGGCCGCCGCGCCGGCGCCGGCGCCGCTCACGGCGACCGCCACGGCGTTGCTGTTGACGATGACATTGGTGCGATTGCCGCCCGAGCAGCAACCCGGAGGGCTCGGCGGCCGGGGCGGCGGGGCCGGCGGCGTGCAGCAAGGCGGCGGCGAGGGCGGGTGGCAGCACGGCGGGGGCGGCGGAGGCGCGCAGCATTGCGCCGCCGCATCCTGTCCGGGCATGGCCGAAGACCCCAGCCACAGCACCAGGCCTCCGGCCAGTCCGAGCCACCAGTTTCGAGGCGCCATGGTCAAATCCCCTACAAAATCCTCGCGCGCCCGCCTGCAAGAAGCGCGCCGGGGCGGGCTTTCGCGTCCCGAAAGGGGACAATGCGGACCTGGCCCGGACCTTCCCTGCAACCCCCATGCGACCGTCGGGGGTCGCGCCAAGGACGGCAGGACCATGGTCCATCCCAACACGGAACGATTGACGGAGTATTGGCAGTCCCGTCGCGGCGAGGCCGGGCTTCCCGCCCGCGCGGACATCGACCCGATGGCCTTCCACCAGCTTCTGCCCCAGACTTTCATCGTCGGACGCACGGCGCAGGGCCAGTATCCGTTCCGGCTGGTCGGCGGCATGATCGCCGATCTGCACCAGAGCGACCTGCGCGGACGCTGTCTGCTGGAGCTCTGGCGGGCCGGTGATCGCTCGCAGCTGAAGTCGGCGCTTGAGTTCGCCCGCCGCCGCCCCGAACCCGTCATCGTCAATGCCGACGTGCTGGCCGACGGCGTCCCGCCGCTGGGTATGGAGATCCTGATCGCGCCGCTGGCCGGACCGACCGGCGAGGTCGACCGGTTCCTCGGCCACATGCAGCCGGCCGCGCCGCTGATGCGCCTGCTGGGCCGCCCGGCCCGGGCGCTGGCCATCGCCGCCATCGCCCGCTCCGACGACGGCGCCGAGGCCCCGTCGCTCAAACTGGCCGCCGTCGACGGCCGCCGGATCGCCTAGCTGCTCGCCGCGTCCAGCCGCGCCATCTGGCCGGCGTCCAGGGTCAGCCGCGCCGCGCCCATCAGTTCCTCCAGCTGCTCAAGGCTGGTGGCGCTGGCGATGGGCGCCGCCACCGCCGGACGGGCCATGACCCAGGCGAGGGCGACCTGGGCGGGCGTAGAGCCCAGGTCGGCGGAGACCACGTCCAGGGCCGCCAGGACCGCCTGGCCGCGCTCGCTCTCCAGCAGCGCCTTCGACCTCGGCCCGCGCGGGCTCTTCCCCAGATCGGCGGCCGAGCGGTATTTGCCGGTCAGGAAGCCGTTGGCCAGGCCGTAGTAGCTGATGAGCGCCACGTCCTGGTCGACGCAGAGTTGCTGCAGCGGCCCTTCGATCGCCCGATCCACGAGGTTGTAGGCCGGCTGCAGCGTGTCGTAGCGCGGCAGGCCCTGGTCGGCGGCGATCTTCAGCGCCGAGGTCAGCCGCGCCGCGTCGAAGTTGCTGGCGCCTATCGCCCGAACCTTCCCCGCCTTGACCAGCCGGCCGAAGGCCTCGGCCGTCTCGTCCTGCGACGTATCGGCGTCGTCCCGGTGCGACTGGTAGAGGTCGATGTAGTCCGTCTGCAGCCGCTTGAGCGAGCCATCGCAGGCCGCCACGATATTGGCCGCCGACAGGCCGGGCTGGGCCGGCCACATGCCGACCTTGGTGGCGAGGATCACGTCGTCCCGCTTGCCGCGCGCCTTCAGCCAGGTCCCGATCACCGTCTCGGACTCGCCGCCGGTATGGCCGGGAACCCAGCCCGAATAGACGTCCGCCGTATCGATGGCGTTGAAGCCGCCGGCCACGAAGGCGTCGAGGATGGCGTGCGAGGTCACCTCGTCCGCCGTCCAGCCGAACACGTTTCCGCCCAGCATGAGCGGAGCGATGGACAGGCCGCTGCGGCCGAGGGGGCGGTGTTGCATTGGAGACTCCAGTTCGATGCCGTGCGTCCTTCGACACGCCCGCTGCGCGGGCTGCTCAGGATGACTAACTCTATCAAGTCAGGGTGAGCAGCGCTCGAAGAGCGCGTGTCGAACGACGCAAGGCCTAAGCCGCCCGCACCGCCTCGCCGTCAAACACCGGGGCGTCCTGGGGCGCGAGGTAGGCCTTGCCGCGCAGCAGGTCGCTGATCTTCTCGGCGATCATCATGGTCGGTGCGTTGGTGTTGCCGCCGATCAGGGTGGGCATGACCGAGGCGTCGACGACGCGCAGGCCCTCGATGCCCTGGACGCGCAGGTCGCCGTCGACCACGGCCATGGCGTCGCCCGCCACGCCCATGCGGCAGGTGCCGACGGGGTGGTAGATCGTCTCGGCGTTGGCGCGGATCCAGGCGTCGATCTGGGCGTCGGTCTGCACATCCTTGCCCGGCGAGTACTCGCTGGTGCGGTAGGGATCGAGCGCCGACTGGCTCGCCACATCGCGGGCGATCCTGACGCCCTCGCGGACCGCGCGGCGGTCCTCGTCGGTGGCCAGGTAGTTGGCGAAGATCGTGGGATCATCGGTCGGATCGGCCGAGCGGAGCCCGGTGCGGCCACGGCTTTCAGGGCGCAGCTGGCAGACGTGGAAGGTGAAGCCGTCCTTGCCGACGCTGACCTTGCCGTGGTCCTGCATGATGGCCAGCACGGTGTGGAACTGCAGGTCGGGCCGGTCGAGGTCGGGGCGCGAGCGCAGGAAGGCGCCCGATTCCAGCATCTGCTGGCGACCGTTGCCCTGCTTGAACAGCATGTAGTTGAGGCCGGTGGCCAGGGTCTTGAGACCCTTGGTCATCGAGTAGGCGGTGATCGGTTGCGGGCATTCCCAGGACAGGCAGACGTCCAGGTGGTCCTGCAGGTTGGCGCCGACGCCCTTCAGCTCGTGCTGCACCTTGATGCCGTGCGGCGTGAGGTCGTCCGGCGCGCCGATGCCCGACAGCTGCAGGATCTGCGGCGACTGCACGGCGCCGGCGCTGAGCAGCACCTCGCCGTCGGCGTGGGCGGTCTTGACCTCGGTCCCGACGATGTACTCGACGCCGATGGCCTTGCCGTTCTGCAGCAGGATGCGGCTGGTCCGGGCGTCGGTGACGCAGGTGAGGTTCGGACGCTTCAGGGCCGGGTAGAGGTAGGCCTTGGAGGCGCTCCAGCGCTCGCCGTCCTTGATGGTCATCTGGTACGGACCCCAACCTTCCTGCTGGAAGCCGTTGAAATCCTTGGTGGTCAGATAGCCGGCCTGGGCGCCCGCGTCGATGGCGGCCTTGTAGATCGGATTGGGGGTCGAGGCGTGGCTGACGTGCAGCGGGCCATCGCCACCGTGCCAGGGGTCGGCGCCGGTATCGAGCCCTTCCGAGCGCTTGAAGTAGGGCAGCACGTCGGCGTAGCCCCAGCCGGTCAGGCCCATCTGCCGCCACTGGTCATAGTCGCGGGCGTGGCCGCGGATGTAGATCATGCCGTTGATCGAGGACGAGCCGCCCCAGCCCTTGCCGCGCGGCCACCAGAGCTTGCGGTCGTTGAGGTGCGGTTCCTCCTCGGTCCAGAAGCCCCAGTTGTAGTCGCCCTTGGCCTTGATCAGGCTGCCGACCCCGGCCGGCATCTTCACCAGGATGGACTTGTCCTTGCCGCCGGCTTCCAGCAGCAGGACCTTGGTGGTCCCGTCCTCGGTCAGGCGATTGGCGAGCACGCAACCGGCCGAGCCGGCGCCGATGATGATGTAGTCGTAGCGATCGGCCACAGCCCGTCTCTCCCGGTAGATTATCGTTGTTCAGGGATTAGTGACGCGGGCGTCAGGTTTGGGCAAGAGGGCCGGCGTGGCGACGCCCTGAAAACGGCGAGAGGCACACGCCCGTAGGGGCGCATGCCTCCTGCTCCACTCACCAGCCGGCCGTCAGAAACGGAAGGTCCGGGTGGTCGCCGATCCCTTGACGAAGGCGAAGACGCTGCCGGCGTCGATCGACGCGGTGTTGTTGCCGCTCCGCCGGTCGTCGTTGCAGCTATTGGCGTCGATGAGGATGTCCGGATCGTAGGCGATCGCGACATCGACCGTGCCGCCGAACTCGAAGGTGTCGAACGGATAGGACAGCATCGGCGTTGAGGCGCGCAGCATCGTGGCCCCGCCGGCCGCGGAGGTGGTCAGGGCGCGGTCGAGATCGTAGGTCTCGCCCGTGTTGCCGTTGACGGCCTTGAGGCTCACCACCTGCTGACCGGAGCCGGAGCGCCAGGCCGAGCGGCCGCGATTGACGATCTCATAGCTGATCCGCACCTCACCCTGGCGGGCGCCCTTGGTCAGGGTGATGCTGGCGACAGCCGGATCGACATCACAGATGGCCGGCAGCACCGGTCCGGGAAGCACCGGCCCAGGCAGCACGGGGCCGGGGCGGTACGGCAGGGGTTTGATCTGGGGCGTGATCGGCCCGGCGAAAGCGGACGCCGCGATGGAAACCGTGGCGATGACGCTGGCGACTGAAACAGTGGTCCTGAACATCTTGTGTCTCCTGAAGTAAGCCCGCGAAGGATTTCGCTGAGAGGGAGACTGCGCGCCGCTTCCTGAACGGCCGTGGAGAGAAGAAGTTACCGGATATTCATGTTCGCCCAAGGGCGGCGGGATTGTGGCGGGGGCTGCTTGCCCTTCCCCGCTCCAGGGGAAAGGGAGATACTCGCCCCATGTTCGACCGACGCCAGATCGTCATCGGCGGGGCGCTGGCCGCCGCCATTCCGGGAGCCGCCATGGGCGATGAGAGCGAGAAGTACGGCCTGTTCGGCAAGCTGGTCGCCGCGCCGGGCAAGCGCGACGAGCTGATCGGCTATCTGGGCGAAGGCACGGGCGCGATGCCGGGCAACATCCTCTATGTGCTCTCGACCTCCGCCACCGATCCCGACGCGGTGTGGATCTACGAAGTCTGGGAAACGAAGCAGCACCACGCCGACTCGCTGAAGCTGCCCTCCGTCCAGGCGGCCATCGCCAGGGCCAGGCCGATCATCGCCGGCTTCGGCCCGGAGCGGTTCGAGATGACGCCGGTGGGTGGGGTCGGTCTGGACTAAACCCCCAGCGCCGCGGCCAGCTCGCGGATCATGCCGGCGCTCTTGTCCGACGTAGAGACAAAGCGTTTGGGTTCGGACTGGTCCTCGAAGGTGACGCGCTCGCCGTCGATCTGCAGCATGGCCAGATTGAAGTACCAGCGGCCCTTGATCGGCCCCCACAGGGCTTCGATCTGGTTCTGGACCCGTTTGAGGTCATCCTCGCTGACCTCCAGGGCGACGCCGCCGGTCTCGAGATCGGTGAGCTTCACGGTCATGTCAGTGCGCCTCGAGCCGGGCCGCGAGGGTGCGCAGCATGTCCGCCCCCCTGGGGGTCATTGAAATCATCTGCAGCGCCTCGGTCTTGTCCTCGAACACGAACGATTCATCGCCGAAGCCCAGATCGCCCGCCGTCACCCAGGGGCGACGGATACCGCCCCAGATCTCGTTGATCAGGCCGCGAAGCGTATCGAGCTCCGCCGGCGTGAACGCCAGGGCGGTGTCGCCGGACTC
>JBIKII010000158.1:0-7524 GCA_044361705.1 Caulobacter sp. | reverse complement strand
CGGCCCTGGGCGTGATGACGGCGCTGGCGGTGATCAACGGCCGGAGCGGCGATGGGCCGAAGATAGAGACCCGCGAGGCGCTTGCGGGCGCCATCAAGACCCTCAAGGCGGGCTTCGGACGCATCGATCCGACCTGGGGCGAGGTCAACCGCATCCGACGCGGCGAGGTCGACCTGCCCATCGACGGCGGTCCCGATACTCTTCGGGCCGTCTACGGCAAGCCGGAGAAGGACGGCCGGCTGACCGGCGTGGCCGGCGACACCTACATCATGGTCGTCACCTGGGACCGGGCCGGCAATCTCGCCAGCGAGAGCATCCATCAGTTCGGATCCGGCGCCGAACGCGCGACCTCGAAGCACTACGCCGATCAGGTCGCCCTGTTCGCCGCCATGAAAACCCGGCCCGTGCTGTTCACCGAAGCGCAGCTGGCGGGCAAGGTCGTGGAGGACTACCGGCCGGGCCAGCGGAGAAAGGCCCGTTGAAACTCTACTGGCACCCCGTTTCCCTGATGCCCTGGCGGGTGCGGATCGCACTGGCCGAGAAGGGTCTGGCCTGCGACGAGGAGATCATCGACCTGCCCGGCGGGGCGAGCCGGCAGCCGGCCTTCCTGGCGCTGAACCCCTTTGGCCAGGTCCCGGTGCTCGAGGACGGCGACATGGTGATCGCCGAGTCTTCGGCGATCCTTGAGTATCTGGAGGAGCTGAAGCCCGATCCGCCGCTGATGCCCGCCACGCCCGCCGGGCGGGCGGTCGTGCGACAGCTCATGGGCTGGAGCAACGACATCTGGCCCTTCTCGTGGAAGCGCTGGATCGCGCCTCAGTCGATCGGCATCCCGCCCGGACCCGAGGTCTCCGCCCAGGGGCGGACCGAACTCGCGGCCCACCTCGATGTGCTGGAGCGGCGGCTGGCAGGCGCCGACTGGCTGGTCGGCGACTACTCGCTGGCCGACATCTGCTACGCGCCGCTGGTCGTCGTCGCCGGTCGCGCCGGTCTGGACGACGAGATCGCGGCCCGTCCGGCCGTCGCCGCCTGGGTCGAGCGGCTCGGCGCGCGACCGGCTGTGCAGGCCGGGATAGGGATGTTGCTGGGCTGACGCCGGGACGGGATTGCGATCACCTCCGGCCCCGCTACGATCCGACGCGGGAGGCGCCTGCCGATGATCCACAACCCCTACGCCCTCGTGGCGGATCGCCCTGAGCGCGCCGTCGCGCTGCCGGCAGCGGCGTTCACTGATCCGGCAGTGTTCGAGGCAGAACGGGACAGGGTGTTCGCGGCGGGCTGGTTGCCCGTCGCGCGCGCGAGCGAGCTTGCAAGAGGGGGCGACTTCCGCTCGGCCACGCTGGCCGGCACGCCCGTGGTGGCGACGCGCGACGCGGCCGGCGACCTGCACGTGCTGTCGCGCGCCTGCCGTCACCGCGGTCTGCCCGTCGTCGACGGCTCCGGCAACGCCGGCAGCCTGAACTGCCCCTATCATCTGTGGCGCTATGGCCTGGATGGTCGTCTGCTTTCAGCGCCGGCGATGGAGCGATCCGAAGGCTTCGACGCGGCGCGGTGCGGCCTGCCCACGATCCGGCATGAGACCTGGGGCGGCTGGATTTTCGCCAACCTCGACGGCCAGGCGGCGCCCCTTGGTCCGCGCCTGACCGCCCTCGCCGACCGTCTGGCCGCGATTGACCCCGCCCGCCTCGTCACGGCCGCCACCCTGACCTACGACTCGCCATGGAACTGGAAGGTGATGGTCGAGAACTTCCTCGAGTCCTATCACCACATCGCCGCACACGCCCGAAGCCTGCAGATCTCCAACCCGGGCCTTCTGACGTCGGCCAGCCGTGACGACGCCCTGTTCACGATCCTCGAGAATCCGCCCGCCTCGCCCGACTTCGGGAGCTTCGTCGTCGGCGGCGTGTTTCCGGCGACCATGATGTTCTTCACCGAAGGCGAGGCGCCGTTCGGGGCCTGGTACGAGCTCGACGCGATCGAGGCCGACAGGTTCACACTCAGGATTCACCTCCTGCTGCCGCCGGAGCTGGCGGTGATCCCGGAGGTCGTCGCGGAGTTCGAGCAGCAGGTCCGGGCGGTCCATGCCGAAGACATTCCGGTCTGCGAGGGTATCCAGGCAGGCGTGCGCAGCCGGCTCTACCAGCCAGGCCCGCTCAGCCACCTGGAAGCCGGTCTGTGGAACTTCCATCGCCATCTGGCGATGTGCTTCGTGGCGGAAGCCTGACGTCGGGTCACGGTTGCCAAGGACATCCGGAGGCTTAACGTCCGCGTCAACAACAAGGAGGAACAACCCATGGCGGCCTTCCATGAGGTGGTCATCGTCGGCGGCGGCATCGGCGGTTCGGCGCTGGCGGCGGTGCTGGCGCGCGCCGGGCGCGACGTGCTGCTGCTTGAGCAGACCGAGGTCTTCGAGGACCGGGTCCGTGGCGAGTGGATCGCGCCGTGGGGCGTGGTCGAGACCCAGCGGCTGGGCCTGTTCGACACGCTGAAGACGGCCGGCGGCCACCATATTGGCCGGCACGTCACCTATGACGAGACCCGCACGCCGGAAGAGGCCGAGGCCAAGACCCTGCCTCTGGGCATGTTCGCAGCCGACGTGCCGGGCCCGCTGGCCATCGGCAATCCGCACCATTCCCAGACCCTGTTCGACGCGGCGACGGCGGCGGGCGCGACGACCCTGCGCGGCGCGCTGGTCACGGCGGTCAGCCCCGGCGCCGAGCCTTCGGTGACCTTCATCCACGGCGACGTCGAACACACCGTCCGCTGCCGGCTGATCGTCGGCGCCGACGGCCGCTCCAGCAAGGTGCGCGAGACGGCCGGCATCACACTGCACCAGGACAGGCCGCACCACTGGTTCGCCGGCATGCTGGTCGAGGGGGCCGGCGGCTGGGACCAGGACCTGCAGGCCATCGGCACCGAGGACGATTTCGCCTTCCTTGCCTTCCCGCAGGGTGGCGACAAGGTCCGTCTCTACGGCAGCTACGCGCTGGACCAGAAGGGCCGCTTCGGCGGGCCGGAGGGCCAGCGCAAATTCCTCGACGCCTTCCGCCTCGACTGCTGCCCGGCGGGTGAAGCCATCGCCGCCGGCACGCCCGCCGGTCCGGTGCTGAGCTACTTCAACAACGACAGCTGGACCGACACCCAGGCCGCGCCCGGCGTGGTGCTGGTCGGCGACGCCGCCGGCTGGAACGACCCGATCGTCGGCCTTGGCCTGTCGATCACCTATCGCGACGTGCGCACGGTGCGCGACGTGCTGCTGGGCGGCGACGACTGGAGCCCGGCGGCGTTCGGGGCCTATGCCGAGGAGCGGGCCGAACGCATGCGTCGCCTTCGCTTCGCCGCCAACCTGACCTCGGTGATCGACGCCGAGTTCGGCCCGGAAGCGAAGGCCCGTCGCCGCAGCTACTTCGAGCGCACCAGCGCCGACCCCAGCCTGGGCGTCCACGGTTTCGCGGTCATGGCCGGTCCGGAGGTGCTGCCGGCGGAAGTCTTCACGCCCGAGCACCGGGCCCGGGTGCTGGAGGGCGCGTGATGGACATCGAGGACTTCAACGCCCGCTGGCTGGCGGCCTGGACGGCCAAGGACGTCGAGGGACTGGTCGGCTTCTACGCGCCGGGCTGCACCTACAAGGACCCGCAGACGGCGGCCGGCATCGTCGGCCATGACGCCCTGCGCGGCTATCTGACCGGCCTGTTCGCCGCCACGCCGCCGATGACCTACGAGCCGGAGACTGTGTGGTCCATCGACGGCGGCTTCTGCGGCCGCTGGTACTGCACCGTCTCGATGCCCGACGGCTCGACGACGCGCATGCGCGGCTTCGACCTCGTCGAGTTCGACGGCGAGCGCATCGGCTGGAACGAGGTCTACGTTCATCCGCTTCCGTAAGGCGGTGCGTCCTTCGCGACGCCGGCCCGAGAGCTCGATCCTCAGGATGACGAGCTCCGTGGAACGCTACCACCTTCGTCATGGTGAGGAGCCGGCCCTCGGGCCGGCGTCGCGAACCACGCACTGCCTCTAACCCGCCAACGCCCAGGCCATCTCCAGATCCGCAACGAACGCCGCCCAGGCCCTCACCTTGGTCGCTTCGTCGGGAACACGCAGCAGGTAGGACGGGTGATACGTCACCACGCCCTGCACCTGATCCGGCAGCGGTAAGGCCCTGCCCCGGCTGGCCGCCACCGGCATTGGCTTGCCGAACACCGACAGCGCCGCCGTCGCGCCCAGGGCCACGATGACGCGCGGTTTCACCATCCGGCGCTCGGAGTCCAGCCACCAGCGGCAGGCCCGCACCTCGCCCGCCGTCGGGGTCTGGTGGATGCGCCGCTTTCCGCGCGGCTCGTGCCTGAAGTGCTTCACCGCATTGGTGACGTAGGTCCGCTCCCTCGGCACGCCCGCCCGCACCAGAGCCTGGTTGAACAGCACCCCGGCCGGGCCGACGAACGGCTTGCCGGCCAGGTCCTCCTGGTCCCCCGGCTGTTCGCCGACAAACATCAGGGACGCCCGGGCCGCCCCCTCGCCTGGCACGGGCTGGGTGGCGTCACGCCACAGGTCGCAGCGCCGGCACAGTCCGAGCCCGGCCACCACCTCCTCGAGGTCATGGGGGACATCGTCGAAGGCGCCGTCCCGCGAGAGCTTCGCCGCCGCCCTGCGGGCCCGGATCGAGGGCCGGGTGGGCGCCTGCTCGACCATCTGCGCCGTCCGCGCCGACGCCGAGGCGATCAGCTCCGGAATGAGAGAGGCTTCGGGAAGATTGCGCCAGTAGGCCTTGGGCATCTCCCGCGTCATCGCCGCGACCTTCAGCCGGGCGGGATTGAAGGTCGAGGCATAGTAGGTGCGCCAGAAGTCCTCCAGCACATCATCGCCGGGCGCGTCGGAGGCCACGGCGCCGGGACCGAACTCCGCCCGCCGCGTGTCCCACCGCAGGGTGGCGTCGGGCGTCAGGATCGAGAACCGCATGTTGGCGAACCGCTCTATGAAGAAGGGCGCGGTCCGTTCCAGCACGCGGTGCGGCGGCTCGAACCAGGCGGCGTAGGTCTCCGGCGTTTCGCCTTCCAGCCTGCGGAAGCGGACGAAGGCCTTCATCTTGTGGCTTGCCCGGGAGACGGCCTTGGCCATGTCCTGCAGGGCCGCCACGTCCGGATCGGTGACGATCTTCATCAGGTTCGGCTCGGACGCCATGCGCCAGAGGAGGCGATAAAGCCGGTCGAAGCGTTCCGGCGCGCGGTGGCAGACGACCATCTCCGCCAGCTGCAGAAAGTCACGGGACACCGCGAAGTCCGACCGGCCGGGCGCGAGCGGAGGCGGCGCCGCGCCGTCGTCCAGCAGCACCTCGTCCGGGGTCACCATCCAGATCACCGACTCCGGCGGCGTCCCGTCGCGGCGCAGGCGGCGGGCGGCGGCGCGCCAACCGGCGAAGTCCGTCTCCGAAGCCAGCCGGATGACCTGCATCAGAACAGCTCCAGCTGGCGGGGCTTGTCCTTCGGCAACAGCGCCGCGAGCTTCGCGGAGTCGGTCAGGCCGCCGGGCGACCAGCCATCGGCGACGATGAAGGGCCGCGCCTTGGCCAGCGCACCGCAGGCGCGCTTGACGTCTTCAAGCGTCAGCCGCTTGAAACGCCGCACCCCGATCAGCCGGTGGACGCCCCGCACGCCAAGGCCCGGCACCCGGAGCAGCCGCTCGCGGTCGGCGGTGTTGACGTCGACCGGGTAGTCGCCCCGGCTTCGCAGGGCGGCGGCCAGCTTGGGATCGACATCGAGGTCGAGCATGCCATCCTCGAGCGCGATCTCGTTCCGCTCGAAGCCATAGACGCGAAGCAGCCAGTCCGCCTGATAGAGCCGATGCTCCCGCATCAGCGGCGGCTTTGCCTGGGGCAGTCGGCTGGAGCCGTCGGGAATGGGGCTGAAGCCGGAATAGTACACGCGCTTCAGCCCGTAGGATCCGTACAGGCCCACACTGCGATCCAGGATGTCGGCGTCGCTGGCCTCGTCAGCGCCGACGATCAGTTGGGTCGACTGGCCGGCGGGCGCGAACTTCGGCGCCCGCGCCTTGCGGCCCTTCTCCGAACGGTTCTCGATCGCCAGGCGCACGCCGCCCATGGCCTTCTTGATGGTGCGGCTGTCCTTTTCAGGGGCCAGCCTGGCCAGGCTCTCATCGCGGGGCAGCTCGATGTTGATCGAGAGGCGGTCCGCGTAGAGGCCCGCCTCGGCGACCAGCTCCGGCGATGCCTCGGGGATCAGCTTGAGATGGATGTAGCCGCGGAAGTCGTGGTCGAGGCGCAGGGTCCGGGCCACCCGCACGATCGCCTCCATCGTGTAGTCGGCGTCGCGGATGATGCCCGAGGACAGGAACAGGCCCTCGATGTAGTTGCGCTTGTAGAAGCCCAGGGTCAGGTCGACGACTTCCTGCACCTTGAACCGTGCGCGCGGCACGTTCGAGGACACCCGGTTGATGCAGTAGGCGCAGTCGTAGATGCAGAAGTTGGTCAGCAGGATCTTGAGCAACGAGATGCAGCGACCGTCCGGCGCGTAGGCATGGCAGATGCCCGAGCCGGGGCTGGTCGAGCCCACGCCCTTCCCGTCCAGAGAGCCGCGCCGGGACGTCCCGGAAGAGGCGCATGAGGCGTCGTACTTGGCGGCGTCGGCGAGGATGGAGAGCTTTTGACGAAGGTCTGGGGAGGACATTGGCCAAGGCTATATGTTCGCCCTTTGTTCTGTCCACACACCCCCACGTGCATATCCCTGCATCGTGATGGAACCGTCGGCTGACCGACCGGGTTTCGATGCCGTGACACGGCTGACCATCCTTCACGAGACCCGATACAGCTACGAGCACCCGGTCGGGTTCGGCGCGCACCGGCTGCTGCTGCGCCCCCGGGACAGCCATGCCATCCGCGTCGTCGAGGCTTCTCTCAGCACCTCCTGTCCGGGCGAGATGCGCTGGGTGTTCGACCCCCTGGGCAACTGCGTCTGCCTGTTCACGCCCCAGGGCGAGGCGGACCATCTTCACATCACCAACCGCCTGGTCATCGACCGGTACCCCGCGCCGCTCGCCTACCTCCGGGCCGACAACCCGCACACGGCAATGCCGATCGCCTATCCGGTCGAGGATCGGGTCGTGCTCTCGCCCTTCATCACCCCGGTGCTGGAAGACCGGGACGGCAGCGTCTTTCGATGGGTGGCGGGCCATCTGCGGTCACACGGCGAGCCGGCGCTGGACTTCCTGCTGCGGCTGAACCGCACCATCCACGACCAGTTCACCTACCACGCCCGTCACGAGGAAGGCGTCCAGACGCCCGCCGAAACCCTGCGCCTGGGCAGCGGCACCTGTCGGGACTTCGCCTGGCTGATGGTCGAGAGCCTGCGCTGGCTGGGCTATGCGACCCTGTTCGTCTCCGGCTACGTCAACAGCGGCGCCATGCGCGGCGCGGGCGCGACCCACGCCTGGTGCGAGGTGTTCCTGCCGGGCCTCGGCTGGATGGAGTTCGATCCCACCAACGGCGTCGCCGAGTCCGTCGACCTGATCCGC
>JBIKII010000157.1:0-7618 GCA_044361705.1 Caulobacter sp. | reverse complement strand
GAAAAAGGCGGCATGGGCCAGCACGCCGACGACGCCGGCCGCGATCAGCGCCCGCCCGGCGGCCTGACGGAAGATCAGCAGGCCGCCGATCCCCGCCGTGGCCAGGAACAGGCCGGCGGTGACGATTGTCCAGAACAGGTCGCCGGCGCCCTCGCCGTAGATGACCATCAGCCCGATGCTGATCGCCGCGAAGGCCAGGGCGGCGTAGGCCAGCGCGGCGGTCCCGGCGATGCGGCTGATCCGGCCCAACGGCTCGCGCAGGGCGGCGGCCATCAGCCAGCACAGCGCCCCCATGGCCGGCAGGGTGTAGTGCACCAGCTTGGTCGGCAGCAGCTCGAACATCAGCCAGGTCGGGATCAGCCAGCAGAGGGCGAAGCGCACGCCCGGCTCCGCCCGCGCCTTCCAGCCCAGCACGAGACCGGCCGGCAGCAACAGGGCGGCCGGGAACAGCAGCATCGGCGACAGCAGCAGGTGGTAGCCGAAGATGCCGCCGTGGCGCTCATGCCCGCCGGCAAGCTTGGGCGCCAGGTCGCCGCCGATGGCGGCGCCCCAGAAGGCGCCGTCGCTGGCCACCGTGATCGCCCAGGCCCAGGGGCCGAAGATGGCCAGCACCAGCACCGGACCCCAGCGCCAGCCCAGGTCCTTCATCCAGCCGAATCGATTGGCCCTGGCCTCGATCGAGTCCCAGGCGCCCAGGGCCAGCATGGCCAGCAGCGCGACCAGCGGTCCGACCGGCCCCTTGACCAGGGCGGCGACACCGATCGCCGTCCAGAACAGCAGCCGTGTTCGCCATCCGGCCGGCGGCCCGCCCCGGGCCGCGCCGTAGAGGCGTCCCAGCGCCGCCAGCGCCAGGGTCGTTGTTCCCGCCAGCACCGCGTCGGTCTTGGCGATGAAGGCCTCGCTGGAGAGCAGGAAGCTGGCCCCCATCATCGCCCCGGCCAGCAAGCCGGCGCGGGGCCCGAAGAAGGCGGCGGCGCCCCAGGCGCAGGCGGCGGCGGCCAGCGCCGCGCCCAGCAGCGAGGGGATGCGGTAGGGCCAGATATCGCGGTCGGCGACATCCGACAGCGCCGCGACGCTGATCGCCTGCAGCCAGTGGATGCCGACAGGCTTCTTGTCCCGCGACTGGTCCTGGTAGTTGATCGAGACGTAGTCGCCGGTCTCGAGCATCTGCGAGGTGGCCTGCGCGAACCGCGATTCGTCGCGGTCGAGCGGCGGAACGGCCAGCAGGCCGGGAAGGCCGGCGACCATAGCGATCAGCGCGGCGAGGAGCGGTCCGCGCCAACCGCGGCTCCACTGGTCCAGGCGGGATTCGAGCGTCATGTCGCCCCTGATAGCACGATCCTTACGTGCGCCGCCTTTTCGGCTATGAGAGGGCATGACTGAAAAGACCCCCGCCAAGGGCCGCAAGCCGTCCGCCGCGAAGACCGCCCCCGCCAAGGCCCCTCCCGCAAGGGCGGCGAAGGCCGAGCCCGCGCCGAAGTCGGCCGCGACAGCGTCCTCGACGGCGCCGGATTTCTCCGTCGTCGTGCCCGTGTTCGACGAGGGCGGCGCCGCGCCGGCCCTCGCCCGCGAGATCGCGGCGGCGTTCGGAACGCGCAACTACGAGATCGTCTTCGTCAACGACGCCAGCCGGGACAATACGCTGGAGCTGCTGACCGCGCTGAAGGCGGAGATCCCGCAGTTGCGCGTGCTGTCGCACCGTAAGAACTCCGGCCAGAGCCGCTCGGTCCGCAGCGGCATCCTGGCCGCCCGGGCGCCGATCATCGTCACCATGGACGGCGACGGCCAGAACGACCCGGCCGACGCCCCGCGCCTCGCTGAACGTCTGAAGGCGGCGCCGCACACCCTGGCCATGGTCGGCGGCGAGCGGGTCAAGCGCCAGGACAGCAACGCCAAGCGCTTCGCCAGCAGGTTCGGCAACGGCGTGCGCGGCTGGCTGCTCAAGGACGGGGCGCTGGACACCGGCTGCGGCCTGAAGGCCTTCCGGCGAGAAGCCTTCCTGCGCCTGCCCTACTTCGATCACATCCACCGCTACCTGCCGGCGCTGATGATCCGCGAGGGCTACGACATCGTCTTCGAACCGGTGAACCACCGCCACCGCGAGACCGGCGTCTCGAAGTACACCAACTTCGGCCGGCTGAAGGCCAGCGTCAGCGACCTGCTGGGCGTGCTCTGGCTGCAGTCCCGCGCGCGACTGCCGGGAAGCGTCGACGAGGCTTGACGGCAACCGCCTATGGATCAATGGGCGTGGGTCTGGCCGATCCGGTGATGAAGGGCGTGGCGTTCGGCGCCGGCCACCCTCTGGCGTTGGCGCCGGGCGTCACGTGCGGGTATCTTTCGTACCTTCCGGCTCCGGAAGCAGACCGCAATGTCGCCTGATCCCACTGTCCTGATGGCTATGGGCGTGATCGTCGCCCTGCTCGCCGGCGCGTCCCTCTACACCAAACACAAGATACGCCAGATCGACCGCCGGATCGCCGAGCGCGAGGCGGCGGAGGCGGCTGACCAGGCGCTTTAGCCCTGCTCGACCAGATCAGTCTGACTCCCCTGGGGTCGACGCCGCACGCCCGGCAGGCGAGCCCGCTTCACCCCGGGGGCGAAAGGGGTTAACCGTTGCGAACCGGGTTATCCGGGTTTCGGGGGAGGCCCTTGCCGATGTTCGCCGCGTTTCCGCTGCTGGCCCTGCCGGTGCTGGTCTACAACCTTGTCGCCATCACGCTGGTCGGAGGCTTCGGCTCCGTCGTCGCCACCCAGCGCTTCACCGAGCCGCTGTTCACCATCGCCATGACATCGGGCTCGCCCTGGCCGATCAGCCTGGGCGACCTGTTGCTGGCCTTCGCGCTGGTGGTGCTGTTCATCGAGCTGCTGAAGTCGACGACGAGCCGCAAGATCGCGATCATCAACCACTCGCTGTCGATGATCCTGTTCATCGTCTGCCTGGTCGAGTTCCTGCTCGCCCCGGCGTTCGCGACCTCGGTGTTCTTCCTGCTGACCCTGATGGTGCTGCTCGACGTGCTCGCCGGCTTCATCGTCACCATCATCGCAGCCCGCCGCGATATCGACCTGGGCCCTGGCGGAGAGGTCGGCTGATCCTGCCTAGGTCAAGGCCGTGAACAGCAGGGCGACGGCGAGGATGTCGAAGGCTCGGACGAAAAAGGTCACCGGCGGGGACTCCAGGTTCGGATTCACCTCCGGTTAAGCAAGACCGGCGCCAGTCTGGACGTCTGATGGCTTTGTTCTTCGATCAGGACTGGTTCGCGGCCCGCCTCGCCGAGCGCGGACTGTCCCGCACGGTGCTGGCCGCCGCGTCCGGCATGACCGAGGCCGACCTGGCGCTGGTCTGGAAGGACCAGAGGGAGCTGTCGGCGCGGGAGGTCGGGGTCTTCGCCGAACTGCTCGGGGTCGAACCCGCGGAGATCGCCAACCGCGCGGGCGTTTCAACCCCCACGCCCGGCGGCGACCCGATGGCCAGGATCGCGGCGCTGGAGCGTCAGGTCGCCGAGCTGCAGGCCCGATTGACCAGGCTGGAGCGGACGTCGCGGTGATCCGGGGCGAGGTGTCGGCCGACTGGTAGGTCCAGGAAGTTCCGTCATGGCCCGACTTGTTCGGGCCAGCCATGCACGGTGACGACGAAGCCAGGTCCCGAACGCCACCGCCTTGCTTGCCCAAGGTCGTGTTCATGGGTGGCCCGAACAAGTCGGGCCATGACGACGGGAGAACGAGCCGGCCGCCGGCTCCGCCGCCTAGATTTCGGTCTTCTTCAGGACGCCCTTGGGCGGTCGCCGGTCGGCCGGGCCGGAGTACTCCGTCTCCAGATAGGCCGAGCGCGCCGCGTCCAGCACCGGCTGACCGCCGCGCAGGCCGCGCTTCTGTCCCGACTGTCCGTAGAGGTGGGCGGCGAAGGTCGCGTAGCTGTCAGGCCGGGGCGGCGGCGGCGGCGTCGAATCAGGCCCCGGATCGGCCGCCTCGATCACGGCCGGCAGGTTGGTTCCGCCATCCTCGGCCGCGCGCGGCATGTCCTCGGCGCGCCGGGCGCTGTGCCGGCGTTCTCCATAGGGACGGATGGGGTCGATCGGACCGGTCATGCCCCGGAGGCTACGCCGGTCCGGTAAACAAAGGGTGGGGCCGGATCAGCCCTTGGAGGCCAGCTTCTCCAGCTGGGCCTGCATCGCCGCCATCTGCTTCTTGAGCTCGTCCAGGGCCTCGCCCTCGGCGGCGGCCGGAGCCGCCTCGCCCGCCTTCGCCGGTTCGCCCGTCGCAGCCGCGCCGCCCTGCGGGAAGCCGAACGGGGAGAACATCTTCATGGCCCGGTCGAACAGCACCATGTTCTGGCGAATCTGCTCCTCGTAGGCGCTGAGGCCCGCCGCGCCCATGGTGGCGTTGGGCGCCATGGCACCGAACTGGGTGCGGAACCGCTCCTGCTGCTTGGAGAAGCTCTCGAGGCTCATCTCCAGATAGCTGGGAACGAAGGCCTGCATCTGGTTGCCGTAGAAGCCGATCAGCTGGCGGAGGAACTGGATGGGCAGCAGGTTCTGGCCCCCGCCGCGGTTCTCTTCCTCGAAGATGATCTGGGTCAGGACCGAGCGGGTGATGTCCTCGCCGCTCTTGGCGTCATAGACCACGAAGTCGACGCCTTCCTTGACCATGTCGGACAGGTGCTCGAGCGTGACGTAGGAACTGGAGGCTGTGTTGTAGAGCCGGCGGTTGGCGTACTTCTTGATGACGACGCGCTCGCCGGCATTTTTCGCGCCGGCTGGGTTTTCGCCGGTCTCGGCCTGATCGGACATTTCCATTCCCTGTAGGTACGCTTCACGCGCTTTTTGGCGCCGCACTATCGCGGATGCAAAGGCATGGCGCCAGTGGCGCTTTCCGCACGCGGCATGTTGCAGTGCAAAATCAGCAGGTGACGAACCATATCCGACTATGCAAGGTGCCCTCGCGTAACAAAAAATGAGCGCCTGGGTCCTTGCGGCCTGACGCCGCGCAGGGAACGACGGAGACACTGCCATGACCGACATCGTCATCGTTTCGGCCGCCCGCACGCCCGTGGGCTCTTTCAACGGCTCGCTGTCGAGCCTTCCGGCCCATGAGCTGGGCAGGATCGCCATCCAGGCGGCGGTTGAGCGGGCCGGCATCGCCCCCGCCGACGTCGACGAGGTGATCATGGGCCAGGTCCTGCAGGCCGGCGCCGGCCAGGGCCCCGCCCGCCAGGCCGCCGTCAACGCCGGCATCCCGGTTGAGTCGCCCGCCTGGAGCCTGAACCAGCTGTGCGGCTCGGGCCTGCGCGCGGTGGCCCTCGCCGCCCAGCAGATCGCCGACGGCTCGGTCAGCATCGTGGTCGCCGGCGGCCAGGAGAGCATGAGCCAGTCGCCGCACGCCGCCCACATCCGCGACGGCAAGAAGATGGGCGACCTGGGCTTCCAGGACACCATGATCAAGGACGGCCTGTGGGACGCCTTCCACGGCTACCACATGGGCCAGACCGCCGAGAACATCGCCAGCCGCTGGCAGATCACCCGCGAAGACCAGGACCGCTTCGCCGTCGCCTCGCAGAACCGCGCCGAGGCCGCCCAGAAGGCCGGCAGGTTCGCGGGCGAGATCGCCCCGGTGACCATCAAGGGCCGCAAGGGCGACACCGTTGTCGAGAACGACGAGTACATCCGCCACGGCGCGACCTACGAAAGCATGTCGGGCCTCAAGCCCGCCTTCACCAAGGACGGCTCGGTCACCGCCGCCAACGCCTCGGGCCTCAATGACGGCGCCGCCGCCCTGGTGCTGATGAGCGCGGACGAAGCCAAGAAGCGCGGCCTGACCCCGCTGGCCCGCATCGCCTCCTGGGCCAGCGCCGGCGTCGAGCCGGAAATCATGGGCACCGGCCCGATCCCGGCCATGAAGAAGGCGCTGGAGAAGGCCGGCTGGTCGGTCTCCGACCTCGACCTGGTCGAGTCCAATGAAGCCTTCGCCGCCCAGTCGCTGTCGGTGGTCCGCGAGCTGGGCCTCGACCCGGCCAAGACCAACGTCAACGGCGGCGCCATCGCCATCGGCCACCCGATCGGCGCCTCCGGCGCGCGGATCCTGACCACCCTGCTGCACGAGATGAAGCGCTCGGGCGCCAAGAAGGGGGCCGCGACCCTCTGCGTCGGCGGCGGCATGGGCGTGGCCATGTGCGTCGAAGCGATCTAAACTCAAGCAAAATCAAAAACTAAGCGACAGGGAAACACCATGAGCAGGGTTGCATTCGTCACGGGTGGAACGCGCGGCATCGGCCGGGCCATCGTCGAGCGTCTCAAGGCTGACGGCATGAAGGTCGCCGCCGGCTACTCCGGAAACGACGAGGCCGCCGCCCTCTGCGCCAAGGAACTGGACGTGATGGTGGTGAAGGGTAACGTCGGCTCGTTCGAGGACTGCCAGCGCGCCGCCGCCGCCGTGGCCGCCGAGCTCGGCCCCATCGACGTGCTGGTGAACAACGCCGGCATCACCCGCGACGGCTTCTTCCACAAGATGACCTACGAGCAGTGGTCGGAAGTCATCCGCGTGAACATGGACAGCGCCTTCAACATGACCCGCCAGGTCATCGATGGCATGCGCGAGCGCAGCTGGGGCCGGGTCATCAACATCAGCTCGATCAACGGCCAGAAGGGCCAGGTCGGCCAGACCAACTACTCCGCCGCCAAGGCCGGCCTGATCGGCTTCACCAAGGCGCTGGCGCTCGAGAACGCCAAGAAGGGCATCACCGTCAACGTGATCTGCCCCGGCTACATCGACACCGAGATGGTGCAGGCCGTGCCGGAGAACGTGCTGCAGGGCATCATCGCCGGCATTCCGGTCGGACGCCTCGGCAAGGGCGAGGAAATCGCCGACATGGTCGCCTACCTGGCCGGCGAGCGCGCGGGCTTTGTGACCGGCGCCACCTTCACCCTGAATGGCGGCCAGTACCTGGCGGCCTGACGGCAGGATCGGGCGACGCAACGCTTGTGCGTCGCCCGCAACCCGTCCAAGAATCGCCCCAGTCGCCGTGCATGGCTGGGGGAATGGCGAGGACGAGTATCCGGTTTCCTGAGGTCGCGGTTGTAGTCGCGGCCCTGATCGCGCTGCTCATGGCGGCGTCGCCCGCCCGTGCCCAGGATTCCCTCAAGGATCTGCTGTTCGGCGACAAGCCCTCCGAGGGCCAGCGCCGCGCGCCGCCGCCGCCGGTCGCCCGCTATGTCACCGAGACCGGCGAGGGCTTCATTCTCGACCGCAGCACCGGCAAGCCGCTCCTCAAGTTCGAGAGCAGCTACGAGGTCTGGGTTCTCCAGCCCGAGGTCGGGCCGCGCGGTGACATCAACTACAAGAACGACCTGGGTCAGCTGATCCTGCGGGCGACCAAGCTGGGCGGCTTCACCCTGTTCACGCGCAAGCGGCCCAGCGGCGCGGCCGCCGAGGTGGCCGGCCCTGTCCAGCCGCTGCGGCTCAAGCCGGTCAGTCCGCTGGCCCTCTACCAGCTGCTGCGCATCGCCAGCACCCGGGCCAGCAAGGCCGCCGGCCGCACCATCGGCTTCGAAGCCGACGCCTCGCCCGCCTCCTCGGCCCTGATCGCCGACGCATCACTGGTGGTCTCCGAAGCCATCGTACGGCT
>JBIKII010000156.1:0-7624 GCA_044361705.1 Caulobacter sp. | reverse complement strand
GCGTCCTTGTTGGCCACGAAGATGTCGCGCCACATGGTCGGGTCGCTGGCGGCGATGCGGGTGAAGTCGCGGAAGCCGCCGGCGCTGTACTTCATCACCTCGCCCTCGGTGACGCCTTCCAGGTCCGAGGCGGTGCCGACGATGTTGTAGGCGATCAGGTGGGGCAGGTGGCTGGTGATGGCCAGCACCAGGTCGTGGTGCTGGACGTCCATCAGCTCGACCTGGGCGCCGCAGGCCCGCCAGAAGGTCGACAGTTTCGCCACCGCCTCGGCATAGGCGGCGTCCTCGCGCGCCGCATCGGGCGTCAGGATCACCCAGCGGCCGTCGAACAGCTCGGCGAAGCCGGCGTCGGGCCCCGAGTGCTCGGTGCCGGCGATCGGGTGGCCGGGGATGACGAAGACATTGTCCGGCGCCGTGGCGGCCATGGCGTCGGCGACGCTGCCCTTGACCGAGCCGACGTCGGTGACCGTGGCGCCGGCGCTGAGGGCCGGGGCAGCGGCGGCCATGGCCTCGCCGATGGCCAGCACCGGCGTGGCGAAGATCACCAGGTCGCAGCCGGCCACGCCGTCGGCGATGTCGCCGGTCACCCGGTCGGCCAGGCCCAGCGCGGCGATGCGCTCGCGGTGCTTTTCGGAGGCGTCGACGGCTACGATCTCGCCGACAACGCCCTTCTCGCGGGCGATCCGGGCCAGCGAGGAGCCGATGAGGCCGAAGCCCACCACGGCCATGCGGTTGTAGACCTGTCCGGGCATGCTCAGCGGCCCATGAAGTCGGCGAGCAGGTCGACCACGGCGCGGTTGTGCTCTTCCAGGCCGATGGTGATGCGGATGTGGCCGGGCAGGCCGTAGTTGCCCACGCCGCGCACCAGATAGCCCTTCGAGGCGAGGAAGGCCTCGGCCTCCACCGCCGTCCTGCCCGGCGTCGTCGGGAAGCCGACCAGCACGAAGTTGGCCGCCGAGGGCGCGACGTCGAGGCCCAGGCCGCCGAGCTGCTGGGCCAGCCAGGGCCGCCAGGTCTCGACCAGATCGATGGAGCGCTGCTTGAAGTCGTCATCGCCCAGGGCGGCCACTGCGGCGAGCTGGGCCGGGATGTTGACGTTGAACGGCAGGCGGATGCGGTCGACGGCCTGGGTCATCTCGAGCGGCAGGTAGCCCCAGCCGACCCGGAGGGCGGCGAGGCCGTAGATCTTGGAGAAGGTGCGGGTGACCACGACGTTGTGCTGGTGCCGGGCCAGGTCGAAGTCCTCGGTCGTGGCGGCGCCGTTCTGGAACTCGGCGTAGGCGCCGTCGAGCACCAGCACCACCGAGCGCGGCAGCGCCTCGTGCAGGCGACGGATCTCGCTGAACGGGATCCAGGTGCCGGTCGGGTTGGCCGGGTTGGCGACGAACACCAGCCGGGTCCGTTCGTCGACCTGTTCGAGGATGGCGTCGACGTCGACGTGCAGGTCCTTCTCCGGCGCGTTGCGGATCTCCGCCCCGCAGGCGCGGGCGCCGATGGCCCAGGCCGCGAAGCCGTGCTCGGGCTGGACCATGTTGTCGCCCGGCTCAAGGAAGGTCTGGCAGATGAGCTGGAACACCTCGTCCGAGCCGCAGCCGAACAGCAGGCGGTCGGGTTCCAGGCCGTACTTCGCGGCGATGGCCTCGCGGACGATGCTGGTGCGGGGGTCGGGGTAGAGGGCCAGCTTGCCGGCGGCGGCGGCGAAGGCTTCCTGGGCCAGGGGCGAGGACCCGAGCACATTCTCGTTGGCCGACAGCTTGACCGGGTTCTCAACGCCCTCGGCCTTGGCCTTGCCGGGCTTGTAGGGCTCGATGTCGATGATGCCGGGCTTGGGAACGGGCCGGTCGGCCCTGAAGCGGTCGGGGGTCTGGGCGGTCATGCGAGAAGTCCGGGTCTGGGAGGAACCGGCTTCCTACACGGAGCCGGTCTAAAGGTCGAAGGGTTCGGGGGCCGCGCCGATGACGCCATGCAGCTGACCCGGCGCGCGGAGCAGCCTGGCGTCATCGTGCTGATAATAGCCGGCGAGGGCATAGAGGGTCAGGCCGCCGTGCTGGACGATCGGCGCGGCGGCGACGCCATCGCGGCTCAGGGCCTCGACGGTCCGGCCGATGTCGGCCGCGTCGGTGACCCAGAGGGTCTGGTCGGCGCCGGTGGGGGCGATCTCGACCTGGGCCACGGCCACGGCGGAGGTCGGGCCCCAGACGGTCAGGCAGGGCAGGGTGGCGAACACCTTCAGCGTCGGCTCGGCCAGCAGCCGGCCCCACCAGGACGACTCCGGAGTCAGGGCCAGCACGGCGACGCCGCCGGGCGTCCGCGCGGCGGCCAGGGCGTCCTCGGGCTTGGCGGCCAGCGCCAGCTTCGGCGCGGCGCCGAAGCGCAGGCGGGCCAGCTCGACGGCGCGGCTTTCCAGCTTGCCGCCCCAGACCGACAGGTGGAACGGACCCTGTTGGCTGAGGCTGTCGGCCATCAGCTCGCGCCAGAGGCGGACGACCAGGGCGTTGGAGGCGGCGGGGGCCTTGCCGGCCAGGATCTTGCGGACGATCTGGGCCTCGCGGGCCGGGCGCAGGCCGAACTTGCCGCCATCGCCGGCCGCCTGCTTGGCCACGGCCACAGCCTTGGCCAGCGACGCGCGCTCGCCGACCAGCCGCAGCAACTCGGCGTCCACGGCGTCAATGCGCGCGCGGACGGCGTCGAGAGTCAGCGGAGGGGCCGGGGCGTCCTTGCCCATTTTCATCCCTTCAGGCGAGACGGGGGACGTATTTCATCCCGCCGGGCAGGGCAATACCCCACGCGTGGCGCAAGAATATTGCGCCGCCTCAGTAAAGCCGTGGCGACGGTCCGAGCGGCAGAGGACCGATCCGGGCCTCGCCGCCCGACAGGTCCACCTCGCCCGAGAACGCCGGTGTTCCGTCGTCGGCGCCGCTCAGCGTCGCCTCCAGCCCGCCTTGCAGGCGTCCGCCCGGGCCGACGGTCAGCGGACCGCCCTTGCCCGACAACACCGCCTCGCCGCCACGGACTTCGGCGGCCCTGACCGTGATGAAGCCGCCGGCGTCACGCCAGTTGCGCACGGCCCCCGGCCAGTCGCGACCCCGGAAGGCGCTCATCCTGGACAGGACGAGGTCCCACATCATCGAGGCCGGCTTGCCCTGCACGATCCGGGCGGGCAGGCCCTCCAGCCGCAGCCGGGCGCCGTCGACCTTGAACAGCAGTCCACCCTGGTCCTGTGGGCCGGCCCGCAGGTGAAGTTCCAGCCTGGCCGCCGACTCCACCGGATAGGGCTTGCCGCCGGGCGCGGTCTCGAAGGTCAGGTCGACGCCTTCCACCGACAGGCGCGGCGGATGCTCGTCGAAGCTGCTCAGGCTGGCCCGCAGCGCCCGGGCCCGCACGGTCACCGGCCCGCCGTCCGGCCGCGTCAGGGTGACGCCGTCCGGCGCGACCATCACCCAGTGATCGAGGCGGTAGACGTAGGCTTCCGACTTGAGCAACGGCGTGGCGATCGCCCAGCCCGACGGTTCGGCGATGCGCGCGCCATCGAGCGTCACGTTCAGCCTGAAGGGGAACCCGGTGATCGTCCGTTGGCGCCAGGCGACGTCGTAGCCTTGCTCGCGCAGCTGGGCGACGGAGGCGTCCATCCGCCTCACCGCCTCGCCCCGCAGCCAGAACCAGCCCCCGCTCAGGCCGACCACCAGCAGCAGGGCTAGAAGCCAGGGCAGGAAAAGTCCGCGCCGGCGGGGTTTGCGGGGCCGCTCGGGTTCGGGCAGGGTCATGGACAGGGCGGCTCCTGGAACTGGCGGAACGAATGGACGGCGGCGATGCGGCGCAGGACCGCTGGGTGTTCGGATACGGATCGCTCATGTGGCGGCCCGGGTTCCCGTTTGTAGAACGCCGCCGCGCGGTTCTCCACGGTCGGCGGCGCGCATTCTGCATCTATTCGGTGCACCATCGCGGCGTCCCCGAACGGCCGGGCCTGGTGCTCGGCCTGGCGCCGGGCGGCTCCACCCGCGGCGTCGCCTACCGGGTCGCGGCGGACGCCTGGGACGAGGTCTACGCCTATCTTCGTGAACGCGAGCAGCCGACAGAGACCTATTTCGAGGCCTGGAGACGCGTGAAGATCGACGGCGCCGGCCCGGTCGACTGCCTGGTCTTCCTGTCGGACACCGACCACCCGCAGTGGGCCGGCGACCTGACGCCCGACCAGCAGGCCGACCTCATCGCGGGCGCAGCCGGACTATCGGGGCGAAACGTCGACTATCTGGGTGATCTGGTCGGCCACCTTCACCAGGAGCGGGTCCGCGACACCGGCATGGAGCGTCTGCTGGTCATGGTTGAGGCGCGGGAAAAGGGGCGCGCGCCCGGCGGCTGAATCGGCGAAACCCGCGTTCGACGGGATCGGCTTTTCGAACTTGTTAACCAGACGATGCGAGTCCGGAGTGTCGCGTCGTGACGTCACGGCGCCTCGTGATTCCGGAGATGGTTTTCATGGCGTTCGGCTTTCTGGGAGGCGACCGGCAAAAGGCCGCCAAGGACGCGGAGCGGCTTCGCGAACTGGATGCCCAGGCGACGGCGATGGATCGCGCCCAGGCGATCGTCGAGTTCAACCTCGACGGCACGGTGATCCGCGCCAACGGCAACTTCCTCGCCACCGTCGGCTATTCGGCCGGCGAGCTCGAAGGTCGCCACCACAGACTTCTCTGCACGCCCGAACATGCGGCGAGCGAGGAGTACCGTGATCTCTGGCGGGCCCTGAACAACGGCGAGTTCCAGGTCGGCAAGTACGCCCGCGTCGGCAAGGGCGGCCGGCTGATCTGGCTGCGCGCCTCCTACATGCCGATCTCCGACGCGACGGGCCGTCCCTACAAGGTCATCAAGTTCGCCCAGGACGTCACCGAAGATCAGCTCGAGCGCCAGCAAAGCGAAGAGAACAGCCGCCGCAACGATGCGGAGCAAACGGCGGTGGTCACCACCCTGGCCGACAGCCTCGGCCGTCTGGCGCGCGGCGACCTGACCGCCCGCATCGACGCCAGCTTCCCGGGCGCCTACCAGAAGCTGAAGGACGACTTCAACGCCGCGGTCACCAGCCTGAAGTCGGCCATGGCCTCGATCAGCGACTCGACGACGGCGATCAACGCCGGCTCCGGCGAGATCGCCAATGCGGCCGACGACCTGTCCAAGCGCACCGAGCAGCAGGCCGCCCGTCTGGAAGAGACCGCCGCGGCGCTTGATCAGATCACCGCCACGGTGCGGCGCTCCGCCGAGGGCGCCCGCCAGGCCGCCACGGTTGTCACCGGCGCCCGCCAGGACGCCGAACACTCCGGCGAGGTCGTCCGCCAGGCCATCTCGGCCATGGGCGAGATCGAAAGCTCTTCCAACGAGATCAGCCAGATCATCGGCGTGATCGATGAGATCGCCTTCCAGACCAACCTGCTGGCCCTGAACGCCGGCGTCGAAGCCGCCCGCGCCGGCGACGCCGGGCGTGGCTTCGCGGTCGTCGCGTCCGAGGTCCGGGCCCTGGCCCAGCGTTCCGCCCAGGCCGCCAAGGAGATCAAGACCCTGATCTCGGCCTCCTCGGGGCAGGTCGGCAAGGGCGTCCAGCTGGTCGGTCAGACCGGACAGGCGTTGTCAGCCATCGTCGGCAAGGTCGGCGAGATCCACGACCTGGTCGGCGAGATCAGCGCCTCGGCCCAGGAGCAGGCGACCGCGCTGGGCGATGTGAACAGCGCCGTCAACCAGATGGACCAGATGACCCAGCAGAACGCGGCCATGGTCGAGCAGACCACCGCCGCCGCCCGCTCGCTGCGTGGCGAGGCCGGCCAGCTGACCACCCTGGTCAACCGCTTCGAGGTCGACCGTCACACCGGTCGCGCCGCCAGCTGGCAGGAGCAGGCCCCGCCGCCGGCCCGCCAGGAGGCGTATCGCCCGGCCCCGGCCCCGGCCCCGGCGCCGACGCCCGCCCCGCCGCGTCGGGAGCCTGACCGTCATGAGCCGGCCCGCTTCGAGGCCCCGCCGCCGCGGCGTCCGCCCCCCGTGCTGGACGAAAACCCCGTTCACGCCGCCCGCAGCCGCCTGCAGGCCTTCGCGCGCAGCGGCGGCGCCCGCCCGGCTCCGGCGGACGACTGGGAAGAGTTCTAGGGTTCAGCGCCCTCAGGTTTGAACGGCTGACGGGCCGCGTCCAGGGCGCGGCCCGTTCTCGTAACGGGCATCGGAGTCCGGCGTTGGGATACCGTTAACCATAACGCCCCAAAGTCTGTCCGATGAGACTCGCGCCGGTGCGCGGCCCTGGCTGTCGCGTAGCCGAGAAACCGGATCTGTGATGAGCACGCATTTCGACCACGCCTCCGAGACCCTGGAGCTGATCTCCTTCGAGATCGGCGACCAGGAATTCTGCATCGACATCCGAACGGTCAGGGAAATCCGGGGCTGGACGGCGGCGACCCCGCTGCCCCAGGCGCCGGACTATATCCGCGGCGTCATCAACCTGCGCGGCTCTATCATGCCGGTGATCGACCTTCGGGCGCGGCTCGGACTGGGCCTCACCGAGCCCTCGTCGCGCCACGTGATCGTCGTGGTGCAGCAGAGCGACCGGTCCGCCGGCTTGCTGGTCGACGGGGTGCAGGAGACCTTCACCATCGATGCGTCGCTGCCGCAGGATCCGCCCGATCTCGGCGACGATCCTGACCACCGCTTCGTCGACGCGATCATTCCGCTTGATGGGCGCATGATGAGCCGGCTGGTTGTGGACCGACTGATGCCGATGGCCGAGACCTCGCGCCGGGCGGCCTGACGCCCTACCTGGCGCTTTCGGCGATCAGCGCGTTGGAGGCGGTTTCGAGGCGGCTTTCCAGCTCGCGCATGAACTCGCCGCGCTTGAGGCCCGCCGGTATGGGGGGCAGGAACTCGAAGATGATCGTGCCCGGGTAGCGCTTGAACCCGTGCGCCGGCCAGTGGCAGCCGGTGTTCAGCGCCATGGGCACCACCGGCATCTCCAGTTCGCGATAGAGGGCCGCGATGCCGGGCTTGTAGTCGGGCGCGTCGCCAGGCGTCTTGCGGGTGCCTTCCGGGAAGATGACCAGCTGCCGGGCCTCGGTGAAGCGGTCCTTGGCGTCGCGGACCAGCTTGCGAAGGGCGGTCGAGTGAGCGCTGCGGTCGACGACGATCATGTTGGCCTTGCTGGCGTACCAGCCGACGAACGGGATCCAGCTGAGTTCCTTCTTCAGGACGAAGCAGGCCGAGGGCATGACCGTGAAACAGCCGAAGATGTCGAAGAAGGCGTGGTGTTTGCCGGCCACCAGGGCGGCGCCCTTGGGCAGGTTCTCCAGACCGCGCACCTCGAACCGGATGCCGGCGATCAGTCGCAGCAGCAGGGCGACGCCCTTGCCGTGCAGGGTCAGGGCCAAGGACACCCAGCTGCGCGGGCCGAGCAACAGCGGCGACATCAGCAGGGCGACGATGGTGGAGTAGAGGTAGAAAGCGATCGTGAAGAGCAGCGACCGGAACCAGATCAAGAGGACTTTTCCTTGGGTTGCGCCGCCGGGACGTCGTCGCGGGGGCCTAGCGCCAGGAAGCTCTCCCGGGCCAGAATCGCCAGGTACTTTGAGTACTCGACGATCAGGCGGCGCGCATCGCCCTC
>JBIKII010000155.1:0-7648 GCA_044361705.1 Caulobacter sp. | reverse complement strand
CGATCTCAGCGAGAACGCCGAGTACCATGCCGCCAAGGAGCGCCAGGGCTGGATCGAAGGCCGGATCGCGGAGATCGAAGACAAGATCGCCCGCGCCCAGATCATCGATGTGTCCAAGCTTTCGGGCTCGCAGATCAAGTTCGGCGCCACGGTCACCGTGGTCGACGAGGACACCGAGGACGAGGGCCGCTACCAGATCGTCGGCGAACACGAAGCCGACGTGAAGGGTGGACGCATCTCGCTGTCCTCGCCGCTGTCGCGCGCGATGATCGGCAAGGAAGTGGGCGACGTGGTCGAGGTCAACACCCCCGGCGGCGTGAAGGCCTACGAGATCCTCAAGGTCGAGTGGCTGTAGGGACCGGTTCTCCCTGCCCGCCATTTTTCCACCGTCATCCTCGGGCTTGTCCCGAGGACCCAAGCACACTCGCGCCAGACGGTGTTCATGGGTGGTCGGGACAGGCCCGACCATGACGGATGTATGGACGCGCGGTGGCTGACAAGGCTCCTCCCCTGACCCTCTGGGCGATGTCCGACGGCCGCGCCGGCATCGAGGCCCAGGCCGTGGGCCTGGCCGAGGCGGTGGCGCGCCGCCGCGACGTGGAGATCACCGTCAAGCGCATCGGCTGGAAGGGAAGCCTCGGGCGTCTGCCCTGGTGGCTGACCCCGTTTCCGCGCCGCTGGCTGACGCCGCAGAGCGATATCGCCCCGCCCTGGCCGGACATCCTGATCGCCGCCGGGCGCGCCACCCTGCCGCTGGCCATCCGCATGAAGACATGGTCGGGCGGCAAGACCTTCGTGATCCAGATCCAGGACCCGCGCGTCCCGGCCAAGTTCTTCGACCTGGTCATTCCGCCCAACCATGACCGGCTGAAGGGCGACAACATCGTCTCGATCATCGGCGCCCCGCACCGGGTGACGCCCGACAAGCTGGCGGCGGAGTATCCGCGCTTCGCCCCGGTGATCGACCCCCTGCCCCGCCCGCGCGCGGCGGTGCTGATCGGCGGCAAGTCCAAGGCCTTCGACCTGACGCCCGAGCGGGCGGCGAAGATCGCCAACGACATCCAGCAGGCCGTGGAGGCCGAGGGCGGCTCGCTGCTGATGACCTTCTCGCGGCGGACGCCGCCCCAGGCCCGGGCGCTGCTGACCGCTCGGCTCAAGCACCTGCCCGGCGTCATCTGGGACGGCGAGGGGGACAATCCCTACTTCGCCTTCCTGGCCGGCGCCGACCATGTGCTGGTCACCGAGGACTCGGCCAACATGGCCACCGAGGCGGCCGGCACCGGCAAGCCGGTCTACATCCTGAAGATGGACGGCCAGAGCCTGAAGTTCAGGCTCTTCCACGAGGAGCTCGAGCGCCACGGCGCGACCCGGCCCTTCGCCGGCGCCTTCGAGCGCTGGACCTACGAACCGCTGACCGAGACCGACCGCGCCGCCGGCGAGGTCCTGGCCCGGCGGGACGCGGCGTTGGCGGGCGCCCCCGCCGCCTGACCCTGCTAGCCAGCCCGCCGCCAGCGGGTATGATCATCGCCTCAGTCGGGGAGTTCCATGCGTAAACTGTTCCTCAGCGCCGCCGCCGCGCTCTGCGTCCTGGCCGGGCCGACGGCCGCGCCGGCCTTCCAGGCGACGCCGCCCGCCGCCGGCGAACTGGGCGTCACCGAGGGCGAACGTATGGCGTTTCGCAACGGCATGATCGCCAGCGGCGGCGCGATGATCTCGGCGATCATCAAGCGCTATCCGACCGAGTACCGGGCGTTCGAGACCTCGATCATCGCCGACTTCAAGACCGGCCGCGTCGATATCGCCACCGCCCAGGGGCGAGCCGGCGAGTTCTTCGGCCTGCTCGGGGATCGCATGATGACCGACGTGCAGCGTGCGCCGGACGCCGATCTCCGGGCGCTGGTCGCCGCCCAGGTCGTGACGCTCAAGAAGTTCAGCGTGACCAACGCCCGCGCCTGCCAGGAATTCGGCGAGAACGGCCAGATCAGCACCCCTACCGCGGTCGCCGCGAAGGACAGCATCATTCCGGCGATGAACGACTACGTCGCCGTCCAGCTGGCGACGGCCGACGCCGGGGCGCGGGCGAAGGTCCGCCGGGCGAAGCTGGCCGACGCCGAGATGGAACTGATCTTGAAGGAGTTCCTGCGGCGGGGCGGCTCGCAGGCCTGGCTCGACGGCGCCGGAACCGGGGACTTCGGGGAGTTGACCCTCTCCGACCGCTGCCAGGCCAGCATCGTCCTGCTCGAATCGGTCCTCGCCCAGCCGGAGGCCACTGTCGGCCGGTTCATGGGCCCTGAGTAGCCCTCACGCCCGGAGATCCCATGCGCCGCCACCTGCCCCTCATCGCCCTGATCGCCACCCTCGCCGCACCTGGCGCCGCCCTGGCCGACTGGCAGTGGACCAACTGGTCGATGCCGGTCGAGCGCGTCATCGCCGGGTCCGGCGGAACGCTGCAGCCGATCGTCGGGCGCGACGGCCAGCGCGTGCACGGCTGGGACCTGAAGGCGGTGGGACCCGTGACGTTCGAGGGGTTCGAGTTCGACGGCGAGTTCTTCTTTGATCCGGCGGGCAAGGCGCTGAAGGTCGTCCGCCTGACCCTCAAGGACCCGTCGCAGTGCGTGGCGCTCGAGACGAAGATGACCCGACTGCACGGGACGCCGGCCGACGCCAGTCGTGACCTCGGCGTGCTCAAGACCAGAATCCTGACCTGGGCCGACGACGGCGCCGGCAACTTCCTGGGCCTGACCGGGCTGAACGCCATAGGCGACCAGCCGCCCCTGTGCTTCATCCGCTATCGTCCGGTCAATCCGACGAACGGAGGCTGACGGCGACGGATGACCGGGGGGCGGTGATGACCGGCGAGCGCATACTTTTCGTCGCCGACGCCGGTCCCGCCATCGGCGGCGGCCATGTCATGCGGTCCCTGACCCTCGCGCGGGCCCTTGAGGCGCGCGGCGCTGAATGCGCGTTTCGCAGTCACCCGGACGGCGACGCGGTGCTCGACGTCTTCGCGCGCGACCTGTTCCGGGTCGAGGGCGACGCCGGTTTCGACGCCCTGGTCTTCGACCATTACGCGTTGTCGGCGCCCGATCATGTCGCCGTCGCCAAGGGGCGGCCGGTGCTCGTCATCGACGACCTCGCCGACCGGCCGCTGGGCGCCGACATGGTGCTGGACTCCGGCATGAGCCGGCGCGCCGCCGACTACCGCGGCCTGGTCCCGGACGGCTGCTCGCTGTTGCTCGGGCCCGCCCATGCGCCGATGCGACCCGATTTCGTCGCCTTGCGCGCGGAAAGCCTCGCCCGTCGGGCCGAGGGCGGACCGGTGCGGCGCATCCTCGTGTCGCTGGGCCTGACCGACGTTGGCGGCTTCACCCTGCCGGTCGCCCGGCGCCTGAGCGGGACAGCGCCCCTCGACGTCGTGGTCGGGTCCGGCGCGCCCAGCCTCGACAGCCTGAGGGCGCTGGCGGACGCGGATCCGTCGGTGACCCTGCATGTCGACACCCGCGACATGGCCCGCCTGACCGCTCAAGCCGACATCGCCATCGGCGGCGGCGGGTCTTCCAGTTGGGAGCGCTGCGTCCTGGGCCTGCCGACGCTGCTGCTGGTGCTGGCCGACAACCAGACGGAGGCCGCGGTGGCGCTGGCCGAGGCCGGGGCCGTCATAGCGCTGGACGCCGCGGCCGAGTTCGAGACCGGTTTTGACGCCGCCGCCGTGCGGCTGATCGCCGAGGGCGCCCTGCGCCGGCGGCTGTCGAAAGCGGCGGCCGACGTCTGCGACGGCCTTGGCGCGGGCCGAGTCGCCGACGCCTTTCTGGCCCTGGTTCGACGCCGGGCGGACGGCGACACTGGATAACGCGCCGCCCGACCCCATGTCGGGAACATCAGGGAGGGAGCCATGAACGCTCAAGGCAAGTCCGTCGTCGTCACCGGCGTGTCCACAGGCATCGGCTGGGGGACGGTCAAGGTCCTTACCGGCAAGGGATTCCACGTCTTCGGCAGCGTGCGGAAGCCGGCCGACGGCGATCGCCTGAGGGCGGAGTTCGGCGAGGCCTTCACGCCGCTGCTGTTCGATGTCACCGACGAGGCGGCGGTCCGCGCCGGCGCTCGCCAGGTCGAGGCGGCGCTGGCCGGCGCGACCCTGGCCGGGCTGGTCAACAACGCCGGCATCGCCGTGGCGGGCCCGCTGCTGCACCTGCCGGTCGAGGAGTTTCGCAAGCAGCTGGAAGTCAACCTGACCGGCGTTGTCATCGCCACCCAGGCCTTCGCCCCGCTGCTGGGCGCCGAGGGCGAGGGTCGCCGGGACCCCGGCCGGATCGTCAACATCTCCTCGGTCGGAGGCCGGACGGCCAACCCGTTCCTGGCGCCCTACAACACCAGCAAGTTCGGGTTGGAGGGCCTGTCAGGCTCGCTGCGCCGCGAGCTTTTGCCGTTCGGCGTCGATGTGATCGTCGTGGCGCCTGGCGCTGTGACGACGCCGATCTGGGACAAGGCCGACGAGATCGACCAGACGCCCTATGCCAACACGCGCTACGCCGGGCCGCTGGCGAAGGTCGCCGCCTACATGCTGGAGATGGGCCGCACCGGCCTGAAGCCCGAGCAGATCGGCGAAGCGATCCACACCGCCCTGACCGCGCCGCGCCCGAAGGTCCGCTACACCGTCACGCCGTCGCCGTTCCAGACGTTCATGTCAGAAAGGGTGCTGTCGCCGAGAGCGCTGGACCGGATCGTCGGCAAGCGGCTGGGGCTGCTGCCGGAGTAGGCTACCCGACCATCCCCCAGTCCAGCGGCTCGCCGAACGCCAGGTCGCGGGTCGCCACCTTGCCCAGCACCTGCTCCAGGTCCGCCGGCGGCAGGCCGTTGCCCGGCCGCACCGACCGGACGTTGGCCCGCGTCAGCACCTCGCCCGCCTTCACATCGGCGACGACGTAGAGCGAGCGGCGGAACTGGACATTGCCCCGCTCGCTGCCCAGCAGGTCGTAGTTGACCTTGCCCAGCGACGCCCAGGCGTCCTTGCAGTCGCGGACCAGGGTCGCGAACTCGGCCGGCTCAAGGCTGAACTCGGCGTCGGGTCCGCCGTCGGAGCGGGCCAGGGTGAAATGCTTCTCGACCGCGCAGGCGCCCATGGCCACGGCCGCAACAGAGGCCGCCGTCCCCGGCGTGTGGTCGGACAGGCCGATGGGACAGCCGAACCGCGCCGCCATGTCGGTCACCGTGCGGACGTTGGCGTCCTCGAAGGTGGCCGGATAGCTGGAGGTGCAGTGGAGCAGCAGCACGCCGGCCGCCCCGCCGGCCAGCGCCGCGTCCCGCGCCGCCGCGATCTCGGCCAGGTTGGCCATGCCGGTGGAGATGATCAGCGGTTTGCCCTTCGCCGCCGCATAGCGGATCAGCGGCAGGTCGACGGCCTCGAACGAGGCGATCTTGTAGGCGGGCGCGTCCAGTCCGGCGAGCAGGTCCACCGCCGTCTCGTCGAACGGGCTGGAGAACAGGGTCACGCCTCGCCGCGCCGCCCGTTCGAAGAGGGCGGCGTGCCATTCGTAGGGAGTCTGGGCCTCGCGGTAGAGCTCATGCAGGCTGCGGCCGTCCCACAGCCCGCCGGTGATGCGGAACTCGGGCCGGTCGACGTCGAGCGTGATGGTGTCGGCGGTGTAGGTCTGGATCTTGATGGCGTCGCAGCCCGTGTCGGCCGCGGCGTCGATCATGGTCAGCGCCCGCTCCAGGCTGCCGTTGTGGTTCCCCGACAGCTCGCAGATCACATAGGGCGGATGGTCGGGCCCGATCTTCCGGCCGGCGATGGTGATTTCGGGGGCTGTGGTCATCGGCTGCCCGTCACGGTGAGTCGGCGCACCCTAGACCGGTTCGGCAAGGCTAGTCGCCCCCGCCGCCTCCGTCGCCGCCGCCGTCGCTGTCCCCTCCGGCGTCCTTGTCGCTCTTGCCGTCCGCCCCGCCGACATGGCTGCCGCCGTCGCCGCCATTCCTGCCGTCACGCCTCTTCGCCGGCGCGGCGCTCATCGCCACGCCCAGTCCGGCCCCGATGGCGACGCCCAGGCTCAGCCACAGCGCCAGATTGTCCATCGCCACGCCCAGCGCCGCGCCCAGCGCCAGTCCGAGCCCGATGCCAATCGGAAGTCCCGCCTTGTTCGCCATTTCACACCCCCCGGTCCGACGCCCATCGCGCCGGAGCGGAATCATCCCTAAATTAGCGCCCATGTCGACCACCGCTCCCCGCACCACCCGCTGCCTGATCATCGGTTCCGGCCCCGCCGGCTGGACCGCCGCCATCTACGCCGCCCGCGCCCTGCTCAAGCCCGTGCTGATCCAGGGCATCCAGCCCGGCGGCCAGCTGACCATCACCACCGACGTCGAGAACTATCCCGGCTTCGCCGAGGCCATCCAGGGCCCGTGGCTGATGGAGCAGATGGAGGCCCAGGCGCGCCACGTCGGGACCGAGGTGATCAACGACATCGTGCTGGAGGCCGACCTCTCGCAGCGGCCGTTCCGCATCAAGACCGACAGCGGCCAGGACTGGCTGGCCGAGACGGTGATCATCGCCACCGGCGCCCAGGCCAAGTGGCTGGGCCTGGAGAGCGAGCAGCGGTTCCAGGGCTTCGGCGTTTCGGCCTGCGCCACCTGCGACGGCTTCTTCTACCGGGGCAAGGACGTCATCGTCGTCGGCGGCGGCAACACCGCCGTCGAGGAGGCGCTGTTCCTGACCAACTTCGCGGCCAAGGTCATCGTCGTCCACCGCAAGGACGAGTTCCGGGCCGAGAAGATCCTTCAGGAGCGGCTGTTCGCCAACCCGAAGATCGAGGTCATCTGGGACCACGCCGTCGACGAGGTGCTGGGCGAGACCGACCCCATGGGCGTCACCGGCGCGCGACTGAAGAACGTCAAGACGGGCGAGACCCGCGAGGTGAAGGCCGACGGGGTGTTCATCGCCATCGGCCACGCCCCGTCGTCGGAGCTGTTCAAGGACCAGCTGGAAACCCACGCCGGCGGCTATCTGTCGGTCAAGCCCGGCACGGCCTCGACGGCGATCGAGGGCGTCTACGCGGCCGGCGACGTGACCGACGACGTCTACCGCCAGGCGGTCACCGCCGCCGGCATGGGCTGCATGGCCGCGCTGGAGGCGGTGCGCTTCCTCGCCGAAAAGGACCACGCCGCCGACCAGTACCCGATCAGCCACGAGCAGGCGCAGAAGATCGGCGCATGGTGATCCGCCCGGCCGGCCCGGACGACCAGGCCGCTATCCACGCGGTGGTCACGGCCGCTTTCACGGCGGAATTTGGCAAGGCCGATGAGGCCGATCTCGTCGAGGCCCTGCGCCGAGACGGCGACGATCTGCTCGAGCTGGTCGCCGAGGAAGACGGCGCGGTGGTCGGCCACATCTTCTTCAGCCCGCTGACCACCGACACCGGCGCCCGCTTCGCGGCTCTGGCCCCGTTGTCCGTCATGCCCGGCCGCCAGAAGGACGGCCTCGGGACCTGGCTGATGGAAACCGCCCACGAGCTTCTGCGCGCCTCGGGCGTCGAGGCGGTCATCGTGCTGGGCCACCCCGCCTACTATCCGCGCGTCGGCTATTCCGCCGAGGCGGCGCTGGCCGTGACCTCGCCGTTCAAGGGACCACACTTCATGGCCCTGGCCCTCAAGCCGG